>CALDID010000303.1 GCA_937901865.1 uncultured Treponema sp. | reverse complement strand
ATAAAAAAGCTCAAACAGACAAACATTCGTATTGAAGAGCGTCTGTTTGAGCTTTTGCTAGAAAAAATATCGTGATTTTCCTCGATTAGAGCTCTTCTGCCTCGTTTATCCAAATGTGTGCGCTGGCGTCGCTCGGCATTCTCCAATCTCCGCGCGGCGAAAGCGACACCGTTCCCACCTTTGCCCCGTCTGGCATACAACTTCGCTTGAATTGCTGCGAAAAGAAGCGTTTATAAAACGACACAAGCCATTTTTTGATAATCTCATCGCTATACGTCTTGTCAAACGCCTGCCGTGCGAGCGCGTAGATTTTCCGCGGCGAAAACCCATAGCGAAGCACATAATATAGAAAGAAATCGTGCAGTTCGTACGGACCGACGAGATTTTCCGTCTTCTGCGAAATGTTTCCGTCCGCACTCGGCGGCAACAGCTCTGGGCTCACTGGTGTATCAAGAATATCTGCTAACACTCTGTTTAATCTCGTCTTGTTTTGCGCTTCTGCGTCCTCGGCGAACCACGAAACAAGATAGCGCACGAGCGTTTTCGGAATCGACGAGTTGACCCCGTACATCGACATCTGGTCGGCGTTGTATGTGCACCAACCCAGCGCGAGTTCGCTCAAATCGCCCGTGCCGATGACAATTCCCCCAGCCATATTCGCCACGTCCATCAAAACTTGCGTACGCTCCCGTGCCTGTGCGTTCTCAAATGTAATATCCGTCGTCTTCTCATCGTGTCCAATGTCGGCAAAATGGCGCAGCACCGCTTTTTTAATCGGGATTTCCCTGAGCGTAACACCGCATTCAAGCGCAAGCGAACAGGCATTTTTATACGTCCGCTTCGTCGTGCCAAAACACGGCATAGTAACAGCGATAATTCCCTTTCGGCTAAGCCCACATTTATCGAATGCCCTGCACGTTACCAAAAGAGCCAGCGTCGAATCTAATCCGCCCGACAAGCCCAACACCGCCGCTTTTGCGTGAATGTGCCTGAGTCGTTTCGCCAATCCTTCGCTTTGCAACTCGATGACCTCAAGACATCTCTCTTTTCTCTCGGCTTTATCGTTTGGAACGAACGGACGCGGAGAAATTGCGCGCAAAATCGTTTTGTTATCGGTCTTTTCTTCCGTTTCAGAGCCGAATCCCGTGCTGACTTTTTCTTCACTAATCGGACAAAAAACAATCTGATAATCTTGTGAGCCGCTTCGAGCCGCGCAAGATGAAAACGACGTTGTTTTTCGCCGCTCCTGCGCCAACAGCTCAATATCAATATCTGCATAAATCGTTTCGTTTGAAAACAGCTTTGATTCGGCGAGGATTTTGCCGTTTTCCGCGATAATCGAGTGTCCCGAAAAAACGACATCGGTCGTGCTTTCGTCTTTGCCCGCGTTCGCATAGATGTACGCGCCGATATTGTGCGCCGACTGCATAGCCACGAGGTTTCGCCTGTAGCGCGCCTTGCCGATGACCTCGTTACTCGCGCTTAGATTAGCGATAACGGTCGCGCCCGAAAGAGAATGGAGCGTTGACGGCGGCAGCGGAGTCCACACGTCCTCGCACAACTCGACGGCAAGCCCGAAAGAGCGGAAATTGTTGTCAAGCACGATGATACGCTGCGAAAACGGGATTTCGGCGAAATCTTCCGTCAGTGTGATAACGCTGTTCGCGTCCCCTGCGCTTGCAAAGTAGCGGGCTTCGTAGAATTCGCTGTAGTTTGGGATATACGTTTTCGGGACGAGAGCCAAAATTTCTCCGCGATAAAGCACAGCGGCGACATTGTAGAGCGCGTTGCACGTCGCGAGCGGCAAGCCCGTTAAAATGATAGCATTCACATCTTTTGTCGTGCGCGCGATGCGGATAAGTTCGTCCTGTGCGCTTTTTTGCAATTCCCGCTGCAAGAACAGGTCGCCGCAGGTGTAAGAAGTGATAGAAAGCTCAGGGAAAACGATGAGCTTTGCGCCGTGAGAGGCAGCCTCTTCGCTGCATTTTATAATTTCGTCGGCATTAGCCTTGCAATCGGCGACAGTCAATCGAGGACAGACCGCCGCGACCCTCAAAAATCCATAATCCATACTTCCCATTTTACTCCACCCCCAAAACATTTTCAACAGGCACAGCCTGTTTTTCCAAACTTTTTTCCACTGTGGATTAGACCTGTTCGGAAACTAAAAACTTTTGCTGTAGCAAGGGGCTTAAGCCCCT
>CALDID010000302.1 GCA_937901865.1 uncultured Treponema sp. | reverse complement strand
TTAGGAAAAGGCGTGGAAAAAAGTTTTTTTACCAAAATCTATTTAGGAAAGGGCGCAGAAAAAACTTTTTTTACCAAAATCTATTTAGGAAAAGGCGCAGAAAAACTTTTTTTACCAAAATCTATTTAGGAAAGGGCGCAGAAAAAAGTTTTTTACCAAAATCTATTTAGGAGAGAGCGTAGAAAAAATAACTGCAAGAAAAGCGAACAAAAACAGCGCATAAGTAAACCACATCAGGCGCAAAGATTTTTTAATGTCGTCTTTTTCAATCGCGCATAGCTCGTCGCCGATATATTCTTTCTCTTCTAACTTGCCCTCGTAGTACGCATTTCCCGCTAATCGCACTCCCAACGCACCTGCACACACCGATTCTGTTTGTGCGCTGTTCGGGCTTGCGTGTTTCTTCCTGTCGCGCAAAAAAATACGCAGTGCATTTTTATAATCGAGGCGCAAAAAAAAGCTCGCGCATATCATCAAAAGAGAAGCAATGCGGGCAGGAAGAAAATTCGCCACGTCGTCAGCTTTCGCCGCACAGCGTCCAAAATATAAATAGGTGCTGTTCTTGTACGCAATCATCGAATCCATCGTATTCACGGCTTTATAAAAAAATGCGCCGCCTATTCCGAAAATCGACAGGAAAAACAGCGGCGAGATGACTCCGTCGGTCGTGTTTTCCGCCACCGTTTCCACGCACGCCCTTATCACGCCCGTTTCGTCTAGCCGCTGCGTGTCGCGCCCCACAATGCGAGAAACTGCGCGCCTCCCCTCCGCAAGTCCCCGCTGCAATGCGCAAAAAACGCCCATCGCTTCCTTGTCCAAACAGCGCGCGGCGAGGCATTGTTCTGCCAAAAATATTTTTACCGCAAAAGCAAGAAGCAACGAGATTTTTGAAAGAAAATAGATAATGATGAGCGGGAATAAAACAGAAACGGTGCAGACGAACAGCCACAAAAAAAAGCCTGCAATCAGCTCGCCTGTGTGCGTGCGCGGAAAGATTTTTCTAAAAATGCGCTCAGCTCTTTTTATCAGCTTGCCCATAAAGACGACGGGGTGCGGAATAAAAAGCGGGTCGCCCACGAAAAAATCCACGATACACGCGCACACCACAACGAGAGCGTGAGAGATTAGCGAGTGATGAAGTAAATCCGCTATCACAGCTCGATTTCCTCAAAGCGATATGCACCGTGCGCGGTTCTCCAAGCAAAATAATCTTTCTTTTCTACGGCAAATCGCTCTAAAAGCGCATTTATCGTGCCTCCGTGGCAGACGATGGGGATAACGGCATCTGTGGCAAAGTTCTCTTTTCCCACAAGAGAAAGAAAAGAAGCGCAGATTCGCTCACAAAACTCCGCTTTGCTCTCCCCGTCAGGACATTTCGCCGTGCAGTTGCTGTCGAGCCACGCTTGATACAACGGCTGCAAGACGCGGTCGCAATTCATTTCGTCGCAATTCTTTTTCTCAAACACGCCGAAATTCATTTCATTCAAGCCGCTCTCGATTTGTATCGGGTTAGAATCAAATAAGATTTTCGCTGTTTCAATCGCTCTTTTCATCGGGGAGCAAAATATTTTTCGCCGCTCGCTCACAATCGCTTTGTAGCATTCGCTCGCCGCACTATCTTTGCAAAAAAGAGCCTGCCTTTCCGCTCGCACCTCTTCTCTGCCCGCCTCGCACAGCTCTTCATCTGTCGCTCCGATATACTTTTTCACCACATTGCCCGCAGTTGAGCCGTGCCGAAACAAAAACAGCTTCACTCCAGCTCTCCTTTTATGATTTGCGGAATACCGCACACAAGACGCACCACGCAATCAGCTTTTGCCGCAATTCTTTGATTCAATCGCCCCGCAGCCTCGCGATGATTCCTCATCGTTTCATCTATCGGCACAAGTCCGCAGCCGATTTCCGTCGCAATAACAACCTTATGAGAGGTGATAATATCAAAAATGACATCGCTTTTTTTCTCGTAATCGCTCACAATCGCGTCGGTAATCGTAAAAATATCGCTTTCGCTGCACGAAATATTGCACCGCGCAAACTCGTGCTTTCCGCTTGCATAACCGCCAATGATAAAAACCATCTTCTTCCCCCTTTCCTCATAAAGATTTCACAAAGCAATATACTATCATCGCACAGATTTCCGTTACCTGCACAAATGCGCCCGAAATATCGCCCGTAATTCCGCCAAATTCTTTTTTCGCAATCACATAATAGGCAGTAAACACGACAAAACTTGTCGCAACAACCGCAAATCCAGAGAGCGCATAAAACACAATCAGCGCACTAGAGAGCAATACAAAACACAGCGCACAAAAAAACGCAACGATTCGCTTTGCACTCGCGCTTGCAAACGTGTGGACAAGACCTGACGATTTTGCAAGCGGAAAAGTCGCGACCGAAAGCGCACTTAACAGCCGCTCCAACACAAAAACAGCGCACAACGGGACATCGATTTTCTTTATGTCGCACACTGCAAACGCATACACAACGAGATACAGCGACGTATATATCAGCGCAAATGCACCGCAGTGGCTATCTTTGAGGATTTCGAGCTTTTTTTCACGCTCTCTGTGGCTCGAAAGTGCGTCAACCGTATCGCAAAATCCATCTAAATGAATGCCGCCCGTGATAATCACAGGTATAGCCGTCAAAATCGCCGCTCGCAACATCTGACTCGACGGAAAATAGCGGGCAAAGACGTAATCAGCGGCTAGCCACACAAGCGCAATAACTACCCCCACTAAAGAAAATGAACAGAGCATATAACGCATATTCTCTTCGCTCCACTCGATTTTCTTTGTCGGCAACGGAATTGCGCTGAACATCGCAAACGAGAGCGCAATAGTTTTCAGTAATCGCATGTTACCGCTACGCTATTCGCTTATACAAAAATCCGTGCTATAAAATGAAACAAGCGCATTCTTCAAATACTCCGCATCGTCTGCCCCTGCGCTTTCCATCGGCGAATGCATAGCCCATTGAGCAAGCCCAATATCGACCGACGGTATAGAAACGTGCGCCGTGCTGATATTGCCAAGCGTAGAGCCGCCTGCAATGTCGCTTCTGTTTGTAAAGAACTGATACGGCACATTTGCGCTTTTGCATATCTTTTCAAATAATGATGCACTCAATGAATCTGTCGTGTATTTTTGCGCCGCATTAAACTTGATGACAATTCCGCCGTTTAGGAGAGGACGGTTCACGGGGTCTGCCTTTGAAACAAAGTTCGGGTGTACTCCGTGAGCATTGTCTGCACTCACCAAAAAGCTCTGCGCCAGCTCTACATAAAAATCCTCTTCACTTTTGTTTGTCGAAAGCGTTATGCGCTTCAAGACAGATTCGAGCAAAGATGAATCTGCGCCCTGCCTTGTTCCGCTGCCCACTTCTTCATTATCAAAGACCGCAAAGACTGCCACCTTTTTTGAGTTTTGGGCTTCAATAAACGCTTTCATTGACGAATACACACATTCCAAATCATCAAGGCGAGGAGAAGCGATAAACTCATTATTCGCCCCCCAGAACGTGCCTTTGTCGCGATTATACAAATACAAATCGCAGCTCAAAATATTTTCTTTGTTCACGAGTGCACAAGAAGAAACGATGTCGATAAGAGAACTTTCCGTATCGCTTAGCGAAAGCACTGGCAACATATCATCTTGCACATTGTACTTGAGAGAGCTATTTGCATCTCGGTTCATGTGAATGGCAAGGTTAGGAATCAGCACTAAATCCCTATCGATGTTCACGAGTTTTGTTAAAATCTTGTATTCGCTCTCTTTGTCAGTATATGCAATTCTGCCAGCAATCGAAAGCGGACGGTCGTACCACGGAGCGCAGAGCATACCGCCATATTTTTCTACGTTCAGCTTTACATATCCTGCGTCTTTCATCTCAGGATTTTCTTTTAGCTTGAAAGAAGGAGAATCGCTATGGCTCGCACAGATAGAAAACCCCTCATATTCTTGCACATTCGGCATTTTAAAAGCGATAACAGAAGAGCCGTTTCTTGTAACAAAATACTTTTTATTCTCTTCAATCACCCATTTTTCAGCTTCTTTGAGCTCAATAAAGCCATTCTCACGCAATTCTTCTTTTACATTTGCCACGGTGTGAAAACACGTCGGCGACTTTTCGATAAACGAAAGCATATGTTGTGCAAATTTTTTTTTGTCAAAAGCCATTGTTTTTCTCCATTGTGTTTCATTAAGTTCCACGAATACAATATATCGTATCAGTTTTGAATTAGCATATCAAGCAGTAACAAAAAAAGTTTCTAACAAAAAAAGAAGCCGAACAACCACACAGGCAGTTCGGCTAGTAAGGAGGTAAAAATATGCAAAAGAAAATCAGGAATTGTTTCGACGATGGAAAAAAGAGGAGGATAAAACCATCATCAAGGCGTCTCCAAATTTCTTATACATCTATTATTATACACCACTTGAAAAAAAAATACAAATTTTTTTTCACTTTTTTTGCATTTTTTTTGCACATTTCGCAACTAATACAAAAAGAGCCATAGACTGTTCTTAAAAACACCCTATGGGTGAAAAACACTCTATGGCTACACTTACAAAAAACACCCTGTGGGTGAAAAACGGTCTGAGGCTCTTACAAAGCCGTCTGTGGCGTTTAGTCTTTCTTTAAGTGAATAGCAAATCCGCCAATCTCTTTATCAAGATATACCACCTTGAGCGGAGATTTTCCCACTTCGCCGAGATAGCTTGCAGTTTCCATCACAGGATTAAAGCCGAACTGCTTGAGATACGCAAGAGCTCTGTCAACGTTGTGAGTCAACACGCTCAAATGACCGTTTGTGCCGCGTCCTGGCTTTTTCATAATCTCGATTTGTGTATCAGAGAAGATTGAAGAGTTACCGACCTTCTTTGCAAGACCAAAGAGAGCAAATGTATCTGCAATCTCGTTTGCCTTTCCCTCGTCGCTTGCATTGATGCCAACGTGGTCAATCTTGAAGCCGTGCATTGCCTTTACTGCGTCTTTACAAATCTGTGTGATTTCGTCCCACTTTTCGCCGTTGATGAGGTCAGCCTTTACCATCCATGTGCCGCCCATACAAAGAATATTCTTTCTCTTTGCATACTCAGCCAAGTTCTGCGTTGTAACTCCACCAGTCGGCATAAATGAACACTGCGGGAAAGGTCCACCAAGTGCGTCAATCATCTTCACTCCGCCCACAACTTCTGCAGGGAAGAGCTTAATATGATTAAGTCCGTGTGCCAAAGCAGCTTCCACACCAGACGGGTCTGAAACGCCAGGCATAACAGGGATATTGTTATCAAGACAATACTGCACAACATCTTCTTTGTATCCAGGGCTCACAATGAACTTAACGCCAGCATTTTTAGCTCTTTCTGCCTGTTCAACATTGATAACAGTGCCTGCACCAACAAGCATTTCAGGGCAAGATTTTACAATGGCCTTGATAGCATCTTCTGCTGCTGCTGTTCTAAAAGTAACCTCTGCTGCAGGAAGTCCGCCAGCAATAAGAGCTTTTGCCAAAGGAACAGCCTTTGCTGCGTCATTGATTGCAACAACAGGAATAATACCGATGTCACGGAATTGTGTAAAAATATCTGCCATTTCACCACTCCTAAATCTAAAAAAATCTACATATTGATGATAATCCCAAACTATGTATTTTGTACAGTCAATTTTTTGCACAAATGCGCACAAATCCGCCTCTAAAGACGTTTTTGTTATACGAAAACTGTAAATTCTCTCTTCAGTGTACAGTATAGAGCAACTAATCGCTACGCTAAAGGACCTCACATTGCTACGCTAAAGAGTGACCAATCCGTACACTAAAGAGCGACTTTACTGTACGCTAAAGAGCGACAAACCTAAATATATCGCGCAAAATCATTGCAAAAGAGCGTGCGGCAGAAAATAGGGATAGTTTTCAGATAACTCTTAAAGAATAATAACACAAATATTGCTTTTGTTTCTATTGACAATAACACTAACACATTGTATAGTTACTATTAACAGAATTAAACGCCAGCTAAGAGAGGTAAAGGGGGTAAAAATGATAGTTGTCATTGATAATTACGATTCTTTCACGTTTAATGTTGTACAAAGCTTGCAGCGATTGAGCAAAGAAGAAGTGAAAGTTTTGCGCTCAAAGGAATGCACTATAGAAGAAATCGAGGAGCTCTCTCCTTCTCGTCTTGTCATAAGTCCAGGACCAGGAACGCCGAGTGAAGCGGGAATCAGCATAGAAGCAATCAGACATTTTGCAGGAAAAATCCCAATTTTAGGCGTGTGCTTAGGGCATCAAGCGATAGGAGAGGCGTTCGGCGCAAAAATCGTGAGAGCAAAAAACATCTGTCATGGCGTTGTGCAAGAAATGAAGCTAGACGGTAGAGGGCTTTTCCGCATTATTGGCACAAAAGGAGTTTTCACTCGCTATCATTCGCTTGCTATAGACGAAAGCACACTACCGCCAGAGTTTGAAATTACGGCGCGTGCATTTGACGGGGAGATAATGGGTATTCGGCACAAAACGCTTGATATTGAAGGCGTGCAGTTTCACCCCGAAAGCATTGCAAGCGAGGGCGGCGACAGTTTATTTACTTGTTTCTTGAATTACAGGCGCGACAATGTTTCTACAAAGCTGTTTTTGACGCAGTTGCTTGAAAAGAAAGATTTGACAGAAGAGCAAGCCTCTCTTTTTATGGAAAATATGACCGACGGAACAATGGACGAGCGAGTTCTTTCGGCACTGCTTGTTGCAATGGCAGCAAAAGGACCTGCTGAAAGCGAGATGATTGGCTGTGCAAGAACATTGCTTGCAAAGTCAACAAAGCTCCCGATTGAAAAGACTGGGCTTGCAGAAATCGTAGGTACAGGCGGCGACGGAAAGGGCAGCTTTAACATCTCTTCTCTTTCGGCTCTGACAGCGGCGAGCTGTGGGCAAACGATGGCGAAGCACGGAAACAGAGCCGTTTCGTCAAAGTCTGGCTCGGCGGACTTTATTGAGGCTCTCGGCATAAAAATCGACCTTACGCCAGAAAAAACAGCCGCTTTAATCAAAGATACGCATTTCGGCTTTTTAATGGCTCCGATTTATCACAGTGCAATGCGTTTCGCCGCTCCTGTGCGTAAAGCACTAGGCATAAAGACGATTATGAACCTTTTAGGACCGCTGTTGAACCCTGCAAAAGCAGAATATGAGCTTTTGGGTGTGTATACAAAAGACTTACTGCAAGATTATGCACGGGCAGCTAAGGCACTTGGAGCAAAGCGGGTTATGGTGGTTAATTCAGAAGACGGCTACGACGAAATTTCTCCGTGTGCAGTTACAAACGTGTATCAAATCGACGAACACGGCAGGGAAAACGCCTATAAAATCACACCGAGCGACTTTGGCATTACGGACGCTATTGAAGATGAGCTTTCTGGCGGAGATGGCAAGTTTAATGCAAATCTTGCCAATGAAGTGGTGAACGGCGGCGGAAGAAAAACGATTCGCTATGCAGTTGGCTTAAACGCAGGCGCGGTGCTTTATCTTACAGGAAAAACACGGACGATAAAAGAGGGGTATGCAATGGCTCTTGAGGCGTTGGATTCAGGTAAGGTAAAGGCGAAAATCGATGAACTTATAAGGAAAAGCAATGCCTAAAGATATTTTAGAAAAAATCATTGAAAAGCGAAAAGAAGCTATAGCCACATCGGGCTATACGTTTGGCTATGATATACCGCAAAAGCGATACAGGGATATACACCCTTTTATCAGCAAGAAATGCGTTATTTTGGAGATAAAGAGAGCTTCTCCATCAAAAGGCGATATTGCGCTCGACTTAGACGCAGA
>CALDID010000301.1 GCA_937901865.1 uncultured Treponema sp. | reverse complement strand
CCTGTTGACCACTTTTCGCTTAAATCGATAAAGCCGAACTCTGTGGTACTCCACAAAACCACTTCTTCGCACATTCTCGATAAATGCGACATCAACAGCGCAAAGCAACTTGTGAACTCAATGCAATAATCCCTATCTGAAACGCTGTCGAGAGAATTATCCGTAACGCCTGCAAAGCCTAGTTTTTCGGCAACCATTTCGCGACTTAGTGGCAAGCCACTGCCTGCAAGCGCACCGCTACCGAGTGGAGAAAAATCAATGCGCTTTAATGCGTCTTCAAGGCGAGAATTATCGCGAACAAGCATAAACGCCCATGCGCACAAATGTTGAGCAAGCGTTACGGGTTGAGCATGCTGCATGTGTGTATAGCCTGTAAGGAGCGTTTCTTTGTGCTTTTCGGCTAAAGTGGCAAGGGTGGAGATGAGAGTTTTGATTTTGCTTTGTAAATCGGGAATTGTGCGTCGAAGATAAAGGCGTTCGTCAAGAGCAATTTGGTCGTTGCGGCTTCTGCCTGTGTGGAGCTTTCTGCCGCTTTCTCCGATTCTATCGGTTAGCGTGGCTTCGATAAACGAATGTATATCTTCTGCGCTGTAATCTATGTGTAAAGAGCCTGATGATAAGTCATTTTCGATAGATGTTAAGCCGTCTATAATTTCTCTTGCCTCAGTTTTTGAGATAATGCCACATTCGCCAAGCATTGTAGCGTGTGCTATGCTGCCGTGAATGTCGTCAAGAGCCATTCGTTCATCTACATAAATAGAAGTTTCAAAATCGACGGCCTCCGCGTCAGGACCTTCGTTAAATCTGCCGTGCCATAATGCTGCGTGATTGTCTGTAGTCATTGTTCCATGTGAAGTATTAGAAGAAAAATTATTAGCCATAAAAAGCATTATATTAAAAAGACATATTTTTTTTCAAGTAAGATTTTTATTCATATTTATTCATAATTGCGTAATTCAATAGACCTGTTCGGAAACAGTATGTCATTGCCGTACTTGATACGGCAATCTATTGCAATATAGGCAAAAAGATTATCGGGTCGAGCCCGATAATGACAATTATCGAACAGGTCTAATTTATATCGTGCTTCCTCAAAAGAATCCATAGCCTTTCTTTCCATTTCTCCCGAAAAAACACCCTGTGGGTGCAAAACAGTCTGAGAGTGCAAAACAGCCCATGGGTGAAAAAATGCCCCTGTGCCATAGGAGTAGCACAGGAGCGAATAGCAAAAGAAAATCTAGGAGCGATTTCTTATGTTACTAACTTGTAACAGAATTAGAAAGAAGACAAATCAATTGTAGCAATGTTTCTCAAAGCTGTACCTGTTGTGTTGCTTGCAACATCTGTATCATTGCCAATCGTGAAGTTCACTGTTGTTGTAGACACTGTGTAGTAGTATTGATAGTACTCGACATCATCAGAATTATAAAAAGTATAATTTCCGTCTGCATCTACACTATAATATCCTTTATAAGCAGAATTTGTCTGTCTTTCATATTCAGTACGAGTATATGAAACGGTAATGTCTGATTCTGCATATACATAAAGCGTGCTACCAGGAACTGTAATCGCATCATCAAATACAATAACAAGATTATCGCTGTTGTCGTAGTATGACTGTGTTACCTTTGCGCTAACCTCTTCGCCGTTAACATTGTAGAAATGCAACTTTGCAGCAACAGCAGCAGCTGAAGTTGGAGATGATATATTTACCCATGAATAGAGATTAGATGTTTCAGAACCGTAGTCATAATAGTATTTGCTACCCTGTGTAAGTCCTGCCACATTTGCGATGTCAGTTTCATCTGATACATAGTTGCTATCTGTTGAGTATGTAAGAGAATCAGAATCGCTATTGTGATAGAGAGTGATAGAGTTCACTTTATATCCAGCAGAACCGATTGTGTCTACAGTAGCTGTTGAAACAGAGAGCAAATTGTCTGCAATAACGTTGTTTTCTCCTGCAACATATCCGCTGTAAAGAACCTTGAAACTGTTGTTATTGTTCAAATCGTAGCGACGAACATATCCGCGAACCGCTGTTGAAGTCTTGAGGTTCTGTACGTTTGAAGTTACAAGGCGAAGCTGTGTACCAGTGCTGAATATCTTTGAGATAGCAGCTGTGTAATACTTGTAATAGTCAGAAGTATAATCAGTAGTATTAAGAGCAAATGACAGAGCAATATCAACCCACTTCTTAGAAAAAGTATCATAGTACTGAGCTTTTACATTGCTAGACAAAAGAGAAGCATAGCTTGTGTTTGAATCCCAATAATCTACATCGACTCTTGCATAAACTGTTGTATCCGAAGAAAATCTGAATCTGTCTACAAACTGTGCCGAGCCAATAGAAAGTTTATTGATTGCATAGAATACAGTTGAATCAAAAGCTGTGCTAGGAGATGAAGCGTAGTAATATCTTGAATAGTCATCATCGCCGCTTTCGCCGAAAATTTTATCGCCGTCATAGTCGAACTTTGCGCCAGCAGTAGACTCAATCACAGTCGGGTTTACATAAACTCTCAAAGCGTCCGCTTCTGACAAATCCAACTTAAACGTTACGCTCTTTCCGTCGTCAGAGTAAATCGCCGTACCTTTTGAAACTTCTGTTTCTGCATACGATGAAGCTGCAACCGCTGCCGCAAGCCTCTTGCTGTAGTTATAATCATAGTTTGACAGCAATGCTGTTTTACTAGAGAAGCGATAGAAAGAAATTGCACTCTGAGCAGCAGCTTCGTCAACAGGTGCATTAAACGTAACTGTTACATAGCGACCAGTAGCTTTTGAATACTCCGTGCCATTTCCGTCAAAATCAATGCTAGACACGCTCAGTGTAGAACCTTTTGCAACGTGGCTGGCTGAAACAGAAGCTGAAGCGTCTGCGTCTTCTGTAAGCGCATTGACACAGCCTGTGTATGTAAGCACTGAAGCCATAAGAGCCGCAATGCCGAGTTTATATGTAGTTTTCATCTCAATCCTCCAAAAAGTTAGTATTTGAGCAATGCACCGAGTGAAAGGTTGCTGCTGGTTGCAAGGCTACCGCCGAGGCTATAGCTCATAGCAGCGTCAATTGAGAAATTGTCGTTCAAGAAGAACGTAAAGCCGATAGCCGCTTCTGAGCTTGCGCTTGACCATGTCGCAGTCTTTGTGTCTGTGCCAGAGCTTGAAGTGCCGTTTGCCGTTGTTGTTTCTGTGATTGTGCCGTTTGCTGCAACTGTCTTTGTATATGTAGAGCCATCTGCAGATGTCTTTGTAGATGTTTCAGTCATCGTGAGCTCAGGGAGGGCTACACCAACACCGCCATTGAAGCGGAGCTTCTCTGTAATCATATACTGCACGCCGCCAGAAAGACTTGGAGTAAATGTATTAGAAGTCTTCTCATACTCGTAAGAGCCGTTTTTTGTTGTTGTGTAAATTACACGTTCTGTGCCGTCGCCATAGCTATAGCGAGTAGTATTGTTTGTAACAGTCTGATATGAATATTTGCTGTTGCTCATAGTGTATGCTAAGCCGACACCGCCCTTGAGTGTGAAGCCTTCTTCCATCTCTTTCTC
>CALDID010000300.1 GCA_937901865.1 uncultured Treponema sp. | reverse complement strand
ATAGATTCCCGTATCAAGCACACAGAATGACAAAAAGAAAAGCATACTTTCCGTACCATTGCCAAATTTGTTCTATTTTATCGGCGTGATTTATAGAGAAAGTTTACTTCTGCAATAATTTCTTTGCCGCCGTTTTCATACCATTGCGTATGAGCTTCTTGGAGCGATTCTCTGTTGATTTCGCCGCAGATATATTTTATCCGTGCGTCTTCAATAATCTTATCAAGCTCAAGTTTGTTTCTTTCATAGGATTTAGAGCTTGCAAGATATGCACTTGCAGGGTTGAGCACCGCCACTTTTTCATTTATCGCTATGACTCTTTGCTCTTCAAGAGCCTTGTCGCTCATTCTAACGCTTGGCTTCGCTTGCTTGAGCATGTGCGGAATGTAGGTCAATGTCTGATTTAATCCGTTGTAAACGTGTGAAAGTTCAGGATTTGCAATATCCGTATCGATAAGATACCCGTCAGAATCAATCCTGTAGTTGTAATCTTTTAGCCCATAGCTTGCAAGAATCAGCATTTCATCATCGTTCATCTTGTCTAAAAAGTGCAGACATTGTTCAACTTGCTCTTTTGTCTTCGCGGCGTGCGTAATAGAAATAAATCCATTGTAGCCGTCTGTGGCTTGCGTGTGGTTGTTTATCGGTCCTAACAGCGTCATTGCGGCGTATTTCGACGGGTCTACAACACTGCGCACATTCTTTGTTTCAAACTGTTCCCATATTCTGCGCCCAGAATCCATAACATCAATAAACACGCCCACTTGCCCTTCGATAACTTGATTTTTCCAAGTGCTTGTGCTTTTTACTGTCCAATCAGGCGCAACAAGCCCGTCTGCATATACCTTTCTCAGCCAGTTCAACGCCTCAATATATTCTTGCGTCTGATGTACAGGAATAAGAGAATTGCTCATTTCCGTCCACCCGTTTCCGCAGCCGAACCACGTTTGAATAATATCCAGCGGACCTGTGTATTTAGAAAGCGCAAGCCCGTAAGTGTTTTTTTTGCCGTCGCCGTCGGGGTCTTTATAGGTGAAGTCGTAAAGCATATTGTACACATCTTCGATTGTTTTAGGCTCGCCTAAGCCTAATTTTTCAGCCCAGTCCGTGCGATACGAAAAGCCATAGCGACCTATTTCGCGTGCTTTGTAAATACCGATAAGACTTGAATCGATAGTAAGGCTTTTGCAAATGTTTTTGTTTGCTTTAGAAAGATTTGGATACTTCTCTTCGTCCCAAATAAACTCGTTCAAATCCCAAAATGCGCCGTTTTTCACCGCATTTGCGACGCTTGAGTTTAAGGACTTTACGCTCATAATCATCGGAAGCTCAAAAGGATTGTCTAAAACTTCCTCCATCGTGTCTTCATAATCATCATCGTGAACAAAAATGAACTCGACATCTGTTTGCGTGTGTTCTCTGATTTCGTCCATAACATCATCTGCTCTGTCGCCGGAAATGGGGTTCGCCATTTCATTTTGAAGCAAGAATGTAACATGCGGAAGTTTTTTTGTACTGTCTTGTGCCGTGTAGTTTGCGCAAGAGCAAAGAGAAATCGCTATACCAAGTAACTGTATTTTTGAAGCAAAATTCATAATCCTTATCCTACTTACTTTAATGGTAAACAGGATAAGGAATAATGTCAAGTTTTTTTAATTTATGACAACGACTTTTTCGTATAATCCGAAACGAATCGTCTTGCTGTTTTCATTTTTCGAGCGATACGCTGTCGCAATGATGAGCCTATATCTTCCCTTTTCCTCAGGCACATTGCATTCAAGCTCTGTAGCCATATTCGCGATAAGCTCGCTTTCTTTGACGTGAAGATACCCGCTCATATCCTCTTCATCGTATCTCCCCTGTTCATCGCATGGCGCAAAGAAAAGCCCGACCTTGTCTTCCTCTCCTGCGATTTTGAGCTTTGCGCCGTGTATCTTGATGGAATATCCCGCGTTCAGCGAATCAGAAACAGCCCTTGCTTTCACATTGAAGATTTCGCTTATTTCAGGCAAATTCTTCTTTGAAATATCAGCGGCAACACTCACATCTTTCACCGCGTCCAACGCCTTTTGCGATGGCGTGAAACCGAGCGTCATCGGCGGCACATCTTCAATACTCGGATTGTCTTTGTTTATGCTTCCGTCAGGCTTAATGTACAGCGTTCCCAGCTCAAGAATATCCACCGCCTTGCCGCTTTTGAGCAGTGCTAAAATCCCGTCGCGCAATAAATCTGCCGCAAAAAGAAGAGTAGCTCTTTTCAAGTTCGGATTATCCTCAAGAGCCTTATCGATGATATTTCCGATATAAGCCGTTTCCCTTTGCACCTTTGCATAAGAAACTTTCTTTGACCCGTCAGTGCTGAAACTGCTTTGATGAATGGTAACATTTACCTTTGAATCACTAAAATTTGCAACTTTGTCTTGCATTTTTTCTCCTCGAAAAGTTTTCTAATTTCTTGATAACTTTCTATATAATATATATACACTATCTTCAAAAAAAATCAAGTAAAATATACTCAAAATCGAGCTTGAAAAAACATCACTGCGAATTTTCGTTTACATAGCTATGTTAAAATAAATTCCTAGCTATGTTTAAAAGAATTCCTAGCTATGTAAATGAAATTTACAAGCTACGTGTAAATGAAATTTACAAGCCACGTGTAAAAAAAATTTACAAGCCACGTGTAAATGAAATTTACGGTATTTTTTCACAAGAAAAGCGAAAAGGTTCTTCAAACATACTTGAAACAGATAGGGTAAAAAGTGATATAATTAGGGGACGTGTTACCAAAGGTATGCTGTCATTATCGAGCTCGACCCGATAATCTTTTTCAAAATGCCGTATTAAAGATAGATTCCCGTGTCAAGCACGAGAATGACAAAAAGAAAAGCATACTTTCCGTAACACTGCATAATTAGGCAAGGCTGGAGAAAAATGGGACAACCGAAATTATTTAGTTTGATTGACAAAGCCATATTTGAATATAAAATGATAGAAAAGGGCGATAAGATATTGATAGGCGCATCGGGGGGGAAAGATTCAACTGCGTTGGTGGAATACTTTGCAAACAGAGCAAAAAGAAGAAATGCAGACTTCACTTTTACAGCGATACACATTGAAACAGATTTTGAGGCTTGCACGATGAGCCCGAAGCTGCGGCATCAATTAGAGGATTGGGGAGTAGAAGTAAAGAGCTTATTTGTAGATGTGGAAAACAGGCTAAAGGCTGGGAAAAAGATGAGCTGCTATTGGTGTTCACAGCAAAGACGCAATGAGCTATTGCATTATGCGGTAGAAAACGGATACACTAAGCTCGCGCTAGGTCATCACCTAGATGATATTCTTGAAACACTGTTAATGAATATGCTTGTAAAAGCAGAGCTTTCGACTATGCCTCCGCGATTGGACTATGAAAAGTATCCTGTATCAATCATCAGACCGCTGTGTTTTGCAGATGTAAATCTGATAAAAGAGCATGCAAAAGAAAGCGGATACATAAGCACAACGTGTACTTGCTCTTATCAAGATAATTCAGGCAGAAAAGAGGCTCGAAAGAGGCTTGAAGCATTAACACAAGGCGACGTTAAGGCAAAAGAGAAGATGTTTTATTCGCTAAGAAACATAAATACACAATATTTGCCGTAAGGGGTAATATGAAAAGAAGAGCGATTGGTCTTTTAGCAATGGGCAGAAGTGTAAAGTCTTCTATAAGAAAGATTCCTGCAAATGAAACATATTATGTAGCGTATCATCTGTATAATCTGATAGACAATGTAGAGGGATTGCAGGCAGACGGCGAAGAGCTAAAAACACTGATATTCAAGATGGCTGAAGGCATGAATAAAGTAGAGGAGCTAGAAGAGCTGTTAGATGAACTTGTCGCCGAGCTTGCAGAAAAAGGTAAGCTCACGATTGTAAAAGACGGAGAGGCCATAAGAGAGCAAGGTTCTCCCTATAAGATGAAGAACAGACAGTCTAGCTTAAAGTTCTACATGGAAGCAGATGACGAGGAAGAAGAGAGTTCTGGATATAAATACACTCACTACTTTGACTACGACGGCATATTAAAATACACATTCCGTGAAGACGCAAAAATCTCCCGTGCCTTTAGAAGCTGGGAAACACCGAACGAATCTGATGTAAATTTTTGCAGATGTGCGTATGTCGGCGGAAAAGAGGCTCTTTGCTCTATTTTAAAAACACTGTTTCTTACGGATAAAAGAGAAAAAAGCCTCAATGTGCGCATTTCTTCTCGAATAAAGAAAATCGCTACAAGTCTTACTCCTGTGCAGTTTTTGAAAGACTCCTTGCAGCTCAGCGACCAAGAAGCACAGCTTTTGCTTTTGGCGTATAAGGTGCGGCAGATAAAAGAGCTGTGGGGTATCTGCTCTTCTCTTTTAGATGATTTCACTTGGTACGATATATATAGCTATTTCCTCGATGTGCAAAGCAAAGATGTGCAGAAAATGTTAAAGCTAGACGGGAAGCTCGTTTCTTTTGGCTTTATGGACACTGACGGAGATGTGGAGGACGACGCTATAAACTGCATTGCGTCTGGCACTTTGGAAACTTTTTTTTCTGACATCTTAAAAGAGCATAGCACACAAGACGCATTTCCGCTCGAAAGCTATGCGATAAGCGATAAATCTACAGAAATATCCATTGCTCTCCTTTCGAGTGAGTATCCTGTCAATATACTTTTATACGGTGTGTCAGGTTCTGGAAAAACAGAATATGCAAAATCACTTGCACAAAAATGCGGGCTAAAAGCATTCGTATTCAAAAACGATTCAGAGCTAGACAACGCAAAAGGTGTGAACTCGATTTGCCGATTGAATTGCTTGCTGTCGCTAGCGAAAAAAGATTCTGTGATTATTGTAGATGAAGCAGACACTATGCTTGAAACACAGCTTTCGATGATGAACTTTTTATTAAATCACGGCAACTCATCGCCGAAAAAAGGCACTGTAAACAGAATGCTTGAAAACAGCGTGAACAAAGTGATTTGGATTGTCAATCACACTTCCCAGCTGGAAACATCTACTCGCCGCCGTTTCACCTATTCAATCAAGTTTAACGAGATGAGCGAATCGACGCTCAAATCTATCGCTGCGACAAAACTAGAATATATAGAGCTAGACGACACAGTGAGAGAAAAAGTGATTGATTTATGCGGACGCTATCGAGTAACAGGTGCAAGCATAGACAATATGGTAAAGACGCTGAAAAGCCTTGATATGTCTGACAGCGAAAAGGTGGTAGACGATGTGCAGGAGGTATTAGAAGCAAACTCGCGGCTGTTGCATGGAAAGGCAAAGATGAGAGAAAGAGTGGGAGCTGAATACAATACAGATATTCTTAATTGCTCTGTCAGTGCAGATAAAATCGTTTCGATGATTACCAATGCTCTCAAATTCAGCGAAAAGAACAAGACGGCTCAAAACGGGATTCGTCTTCTTTTCTACGGGGCAAGCGGAACGGGAAAGACGGAGTTTGCACGATATATCGCCGAAAAGCTGCACAAAAAGATTCTCTTAAAGCGGGCTTCTGACATTATGAGCAAATACGTCGGAGAGAATGAGCATAATATAAAAGAGGCGTTTGAAGAGGCGGAGCAAACAGGAGAAATCCTGCTCTTTGACGAAGCAGATTCTTTTTTTTCAGACAGAAACGCAGCCTCAAATAGCTGGGAGCGAACACTCGTTAATGAGTTTTTAACTCAAATGGAAGAGTTTTCTGGAATTCTCATCTGTACAACCAATCTTCGCAAGATTATGGATACGGCAGCACAAAGGCGTTTTCATATCATAACGGAATTTAAGCCGCTTACGAAAGACGGCATAAAAGTGCTTTTAAATCGCTTTTTCTCGCAATTCACGTTTATCGACGAAGATATTGAGAGAATTACACGCTATGACTCTGTAACGCCTGGCGACTTTGGAACGCTTGCTTCAAAAATACGCTTTATGGACGAAAACGACGTTAGCGCAAAGTATATCATAAACGAGCTTTGCAATCTCCAAAAAGAAAAAGAAAGTGGCGGACGCAAGATAGGTTTTTAGGAATACTGCGGGGAATAAAATGAATGAAAGAACTGTATTGAGTATAGACATAGGCACAACATCGCTAAAAGCTGCAATTTCAGGAGTGTTTTCAGACGCAGGTATTCTCGTTTATGCCTCTAGCAGAGTGCCTTTTGTTTGCAGCGACAAGAAGCGCATTTCTGATTGTTGGCTAGAAGCTCTAAAGACAGCCTTAAAGCAGATGAGAAAAAAATGCACTGCAAAAACCGACTTAGCAGACCCTTTTTTTAGGCTTACAGGCATTTGCATAAGCGGCAATGGACCTACTATCGTTTCAGAAGACGGCACAACTTTATCTTGGAATGAGCCTTTAACGGTAACTGTACCGAATGAATGCAAAAGCCTTTTTATCCCCCGCTTTTTGCAATTTAGAGCGCAATACCCTGCCATTTGGGACAAGTGTAGTACCATCTTTTCAGGACCTGAATACTTTATTTACAAATTATCGGGCAAAGCTGTAACAGTTATGCCCGAAGAGCGATATTCAGAAACATATTGGAATACAAAATCCTTATACGACGCTTCTTTTTCGGCACTTGAACAAAGCAAATTTCCTCCGTTTAAGCTCCCCTGCGATTGCGTTGGAGTCGTAAGCAAAGACGCGGCAATACAGCTTGACGGCTTATTATCTGCAGGGCTTCCAGTGTTCTGCGGCGTGCCAGACTTCATTGCAGGTCTTATCGGAACGGCGACTCTTTCTCCTTCGCGCATTTGCGACTGTGCAGGAAGCAGCGAGGGAATAAATCTTTGTACAAAAATCCCTGTATATGCAAACGGCATTAGAACGCTTCCTTCTATTGTTTCTGGTTTATGGAACGAAGCTGTATTGATTTCAGAAAGCGGAGTAAAATTTGCTGCTTACAAAGCGAAAACAGAAGATAAGCTAAGCAAAACAATGAGCTATGATGAGTTTGTAAATTATGTATTCGATACAAATCAAAAAGAGGGTATCGATATAATGAGTGAACTTGCGCACAAGGTAAAAGACGGAGTTGACACATTAAAGAATGCGTGTGAAAAAGCAGGATTAAAAGTCGCAGATAAAATGCTTGTAACAGGCGGCCAAGCTCTCAATAAAAGATGGATGCAGTTAAAATGCAATATCTTGAATATGCCGCTTTGTGTGGCGACTTTTGAAGATGCGGAGCTTACAGGAGATGCAGTTCTTGCCCGTTTTGGTCTCGGCGAATATGAAAGCATTCAAGAAGCCGCCGATTCTCTCGTTCGCATATCGCAGACTTTTTATCCTGAACAAAAAGAATTGACAGGAAGCCACAATGAAAATCTATAAAATTCCTACAGAACTCAAAGCCATTATTTTTGATATAGATTCCACGCTGTATACAAATGCAAAGTACGCCTTTGAGCAAGTTGATGTGCAAGTGCGCTATTACGCTTCATTACATTCAATGACAAATGAAGAAGCAAGAAATATGGTAAGCGAGTACCGAAAGAAGTGGGCAGAAGAGCATAACGGGCAAAAAATAAGTCTTGGAAACACTTTGAAGGCTTTTGGCGTGCCGATTAGCGAAAGCATAAAGTGGAGAGAACAGCTTATCGAGCCTGCCGATTTTTTATCAAAAGACGAAAAGCTCATTACCACCCTTCGTGAACTTGAAAAAAAGTACACATTGATTTGCGTAACAAACAATCCTGTTTTGCCTGCTAGAAAGACGCTTGACGCATTAGGAGTATCTCCGTTTATAAAAGACATCATCGGGCTTGATACCTGCGGAGTGTCAAAACCAGCTTTAGAGCCGTACAGGTTAGCCGTAGAAAAATGCGAATGCAGCGCAGAAAACTGTATTTCTATAGGCGACAGATACGATATTGACTTAGCATTGCCGCTCGAAATGGGAATGGGAGCGATAGAAGTCAGCGGAGTTACAGATGTTTATGAGCTTATTAACGTTTTTTCGTGTTTTTTTGAAAAATCTAATGTATAATAAAAACTAGAGAGGTTTTCCAATGAAAATAGAAAAACTTGTACCGCCATTAACACTAGGAAACAATAAAGGGCTTTCAACATTCTTTATTGGAGTAGGAAGCGCATTTTCAAAACTTCACTATCAAACAAATATACTGATTTTGAAAGATGGAGAACATTTGCTCATCGACTGTGGAACGCTTTGTTCGCAGGCTTTGCAAAAGTACGGTTCAAGTTTGACTAATATTCGAAATGTGCTTGTAACGCATTCTCACGCAGACCACATAGGCGGTCTTGAAGAGATGGCTTTGTTTAATAAGTACTCTCCAGAGCCTGTAAAACCGAGAATGTTAATCACAGACGAATACAAAGAGATTTTGTGGGAACAAAGTTTAAGGGGCGGCTGTTCGTATAGCGAATATTCAAATGGCGCATATATGAAGTTTGAAGATTACTTTGAACAAATTGAACTAGAAGCAATGCCAAATACAGTTCGTCCGATGTATCATACGGTTCTCGGCAATATCGATATAAAGATTTTCCGCACCCGCCACATTCCAAGCGGCACAAACTCTTGGGCAGACTGCTTTTACAGTGTCGGAGTGTTAATTGACAATCGCATTTTGTTCACAGGCGACACGCAATATGATGTAAAATTGCTCACTTGGCTCGACGTGCATTACAATCTTGAATACATTTTCCACGACTGCCAGCTTTTCACAGGCGGTGTTCACGCAGGCTATGACGAGCTTAAAAGATTGCCAATGTCGATGAAAAAGAGAATGTATCTCTGTCATTACGGCGATGCTTATCAAAAGTTTAATCCCGAAGCAGATGGATTTATAGGCTTCGTCAAGCAAGGATACTTCTATCACTTTGACCAACAGTAGCCACAGGCTGTTTTGTAACAGGCATAGGGTGTTTTGTACGAAGTAAAATAGACCTGTTCGGAAACAGTATGTCAGTTCCGTACTCGGCTTTATGTCATTGCCGTACTCGATACGGCAATCTATAGCAATATAGGCGTTTTGAGAAAGAGGCTGTGCCTCAGATTATCGGGTCGAACCCGATAATGACAATTATCGAACACGTCGAAATAAAAAAAGCTTTCTCTATATGAAGAAGAGAAAGCCTTTTTTATTCTGGCAGAAAAACTATTCTATTTTTCCCGTGTGTCCAGGAACTCCCTTTCGTGAGAGCGGCCAAAAGCGATAGCTTGCTTTTCCTAGCATTTTATCTCGGCTTACATACTGCGGAGACATATTGCTTTCATACAGCACAGAATATTCATCATACGCAGTCAATTCTGTAAGCGTGTATTCATACGAATGACGCATATCAAGCGAATTAAATCTGTTATCGCCCATCATAAAATAACAATTTTCTGGAATGTAGTTTGCGCTGCCGTCTGCATTATTCTTTGGAAACACAGGCATATTGCGAGAGTCTAAAAGGCGAATATACAACGAGAGTGCTTCACTCAATTTATTGTAAGAAATAAGATACTCATCGCTATTCCATTCACTATAAGGAACTTGCGCCGAAGCCAATTCTGCACAGCGAACAACACTGCGACCGATAGCGAGCTTTATCAGCACATTAAGGCGGAAGTTTGCCTCGTCATACGGATTGCCGCCCACGACTTCCCCATTTAAAGCGTTTTGCCCGATGTCGCTCTTTGCCCAAGCCGTCATAAACTCTTCAAACCACTGCACACCGCCATTCGTTGCAATGAGCTTTCTTTCTATACTATCTGGCTTTGCAAGAAGAGAAAGCGCATAGAGTTCATTCTTTTGATACAAAGATTTCACCTCGTTTTCTGCAATTCGCTCTGTTTGCCCTGAAAGAGAAGTGAAACGCTGAGAAAGCGCGATACATTCAGCAAGAGCCTCTTGCATAGACATCTCTCTTCTCTCCTCCTCCACTTCTAGCATCACATCATAAATCTGCTGCGGAAGCGGAAAAACTTGTATCCCAGAATGAAGACGCTTAGGCACTTCGTTTAAATTCCACGCCGCCCACGTTGCGTCATCTGCCACCGCTGTAAACTCGTCGCTTTCTTTTGTTCGATGATACAGCACGCCGTCTTGCATCACCAGCTGTTCGCCTGAAACGCCTGCAACACGTTTTACTAAAGGGTCTGCCTTGGGAGAACCGTTTTCATCGGTGTTCAAATTAACGTGAGTAAGCGTAATCATATATACAAAGTTTGAAAGCACCGTTTTCATTTCACTAATCTTCGTGGTTTCGTAATGCGGATTTCTAAAAACGACAATATCGCCTCTTTTGTATCCCTGCATATACGGCAAACCAATTTTTGACATAGGGAACTTTGGACCATTCAAGAGCTTAAAGACGATAACTCTATCCCCAATCAAAAACTCTGGCACCATCGATTCAGACGGAATGACATAGAGTTGCACCAAAAAGATATTAAGAAGCAGCACCGCAAAAACCGACTGAAAAAGCGCGTCTACCCATTCTAGCAGCCACAAGCACGTTTTTAAAGCAGTGTGCTTTGCAATCTTTTCATTGATGTTGTCGCTGACTATTTTCCATTGCTTATCAACGCTCTCCAGTCTTTTCGGCTTCAAAAAGCTCATAATCACAAAGTTCAATATGAACATACACAGCCACGAAAGCACACAAAGCACATCAAGCAAAAACGGCACATTCCATGCTCCCACACGGCGAATGATGTATGAAGCCATGTGAACAATAGGCGCATACTGAAGCAAATATTTGAACACATTTAAGAAGTTTGCCTTTTCTTTTGCAAAAAGCGACCTATAGACAAACCATAAAACAGCTGTGTAACAAATCGAAATCGGAAACGATAAAATCGATACATCAAAACTGCATGCGATATTAAGCAGTGAAAACAATGCACTAGAAGCAATAAACGCCTTTGTCATTGCGTTTACCTTTGATTTTGTGTCCATCTTCTCTTCTCTCATATTGTATATTTTACCCAACATCTCTCAAAAAGCCTACGCCTTAACTGCATTCACAGCATTCGTAAGCTCTACACTCTTTATTCTATACGGGAAATGCTTTAACACTTCCTCATAAAAAGCCACAGTGCGAAGTCCGTGCAGCATAAGCGTAAACCGCCCCGCCACTTCTTTTGCTTTTGCACTCATCTTTGATTTCAGCTCATCATTTTCCAAAATCTGATATATAAAAGCGTCCATTTCCTCATCGCTATCCGCCATAAAACCGTCTTCACCTTGGAAAATCGTATCTGAAAAACTGCTATCTTTTCGGCAGACAACAGGAACACCTAAAGAAAGTGCTTCAAGAATTGTCATCGAATGCATTTCAGAAAGAGAAGTCGTGATAAACACATCTGCAATCGAGTAAATGCTAGACACCTTGAACCAATCAATAAAGCCTGTGAAAATGATTTTGTTTTCGAGCTTCTCTTTTTTCACTCGCTCTTGCAAATCGTAGAGTGCGCCTCCTGCTCCCACAAAGAGCATCTTTATATTATCCTTTGCTTTTACGCAGCGGATAACCACATTGAGCATTTCTTCAACTCTCTTTTCTTCCACCACTCGCCCAACATACAGCATAACTTTATCATCTTTTTCTATGCCGTATTCTCTGCGAATAGCCTCTTTTTCCTCTATGCTGCATTCGTGGCTGATAAACTTTTCGGTATCAATAGCATTCGGAATGACAGCACACGGCTTATTCGGAAGCATTTTCGGCATAGTAAAATACAATTTCGCCTTTTCGCTTACATTGATAAGCGCGTAAAAATGCTTGTATAATTGGCGCACAATTTGGCGCACCACGCTTTTGGGAACTAGCGCACCCATCGTGAAATAGTGCCTGTAGTAATCTTCCCACATCGTGTGAGTGGTAGCGATAACAGGGATTCCTATTTTCTTTCCTGCAAGGATTGCCATTTGTCCAATGAAAAACTCAGTGTGTGCGTGAATAAGGCGAACTTCGTGCTTTTCAAGGAATTCCACCACCTTGTGCCGTATCGGAATACCAATATACTGGTCATCGCCTACAAAAGAATGAATCGACTTCACTCTCAAAATATCTTCATCTTCTTCAAAGTCAGCGTCAGAAGAGTGCTTATTCGACACCGTAACAATAACAACTTTATGACCTAGCTCTTCTAATATCCGTTTAAGCTGAATAACCACCGTTACAATACCGCTTTTTGTCGGCAAGTAACTATCAGAAAACAATGCAATATTCATAACTAAAAGATTTTATATCATTTTGCATTTATAGACAATATCGCGCACGGCTTGTATACTCAATAATATGACTACATATCTTGGAAAAGTGGGGGAATTGACCCTCAAAGGAAGCAATCTTAAAGAGTTTGAAAAGAAACTCCTTTCTAATTTGAAAACAGCTCTCGGAGCAATCAAAGACGTAAAAATCAAAGTGGCAAGCGGACGCTTATACGTTGAAGTCGATGAAAAATACAATGAAGCCGTCGAGTTCGCTCTTTCTCATCTTTTGGGCATCACAGGCTGGGCTAAAACAATCGTGTGCGAAAAAGACGTAGAAGCGATAAAAAACGCAGTATTAGCCGAAGCGAAAAAGGCAAAAGAGAGAGGGGCTGCCACTTTCAAAATAGAATCGCGCAGAAGCGACAAGAACTTTCCTCTCAATTCGTACGAACTTAATTGCCAAGCCGCCTCCCCTATTTTCGACAGCGGACTTTTGAAAGTCGATGTGCATAAGCCAGATGTTACTATAAGCGTTGAAGTAAGAGAAAAATGCACTTATGTGTATACAGACGCAGAAAAAGGACGCAGAGGTCTTCCTCTTGGAGTAAGTGGAAAGGGGCTTTTGCTTCTTTCAGGCGGCATCGATAGCCCCGTTGCAGGATATCGAATGATGAGAAGAGGAATGAGAGTTGAATGTGTGTATTTTCATTCCTATCCATATACCAGCGTTGAAGCGCAGCAAAAGGTTGAAACGCTTGCAAAAATACTCGGCAATTACGGCGTTGATACGCATTTAAATGTTATTCCGTTCACCGATGTGCAAATGCGCATAAAGCAAAAATCCCCTGTCGCATGGACAACGTTAATGCTTAGAGTGTGTATGATGAAAGTTGCAAATCTTTTAGCTTCTCGTATCGGTGCGCAATGTATCATCACAGGCGAGAGCTTGGGGCAAGTCGCCAGCCAAACAATCGAAAATATGAGCGTTACCGAGCATTTTGCCGACTATCCCCTTCTTCGCCCCCTCGTCGGAATGGACAAAGAAGAGATTATTGACACAGCAAACGAGATAGGTTCTTTTGAAACGTCTATCTTGCCCTACGAAGACTGCTGCGTCCTCTTTAGCCCGAAGCACCCTATTTTGCGCGGCACAATCGAAGAGGCAGAAAGCATTTACAAAGAGCTTGAAATCGATGAGCTTATTCAAGAAGCCTTTGACAAGCGAGAGATTATCTGGTACTCTGCTCATAACTACATTGCAAAGGAGTTCGTCGGCGAAGACGCAGAGCTTTTGAAAAGCTATTAGCCTCTATCTTACAAACTACAAAGAGATACATCTCACTAGCTAGCAAGATGATTCTCTCTAGCTAGTTTTTTTGTCTTACTATATTAGACCTGTTCGATAATTGTCATTATCGGGCTTGACCCGATAATCTTCTATGTATTGTAAAAGGATTCCCGTATCAAGTACGGGA
>CALDID010000299.1 GCA_937901865.1 uncultured Treponema sp. | reverse complement strand
CATCAGCAGAATTATATTTTTTGTAATACTGCTTGAAACAAGTCGCAGATGGGCTGAAACTGAGCGCATAAGTGCCAAAAGCGTCATAATTTCGATAGCGAGAATTAGTATATTTTGGTGAGCTAGATTTCTTTTGTTTGTTCGTTTTTTGATATGACGGAGTATAGCTATAGCTTGGTTCACTCTTTGCAATATAGGTGTCTGATGGAGAAAATTGTATTGAAGAAAAACGAGTGGTGTTATTGTTTGCCATAAGCGTAGCTTTTTGCTCATCGCTCATATTATAACTGACTTCAGAACCTGCAAATGAAGACGTAACCGTAAAATCTCCGCACCAATTGCCCGTATTTTCTCCAGCTCTATATGCGAAAATTGAAACTTTGTATGTTCCTCTTGATGGTAGTGATATAAAAATATTCGTTGTTCCATCATTTGTTTTGTATGTAAATGTATTGAAAATAGTAGTGTTAGAAGAATCTCTCAAGTTTACAAAAAGATGTCCGCCATTTTTTGCTTTATATGAAATGACACATTGCCCGTTTATGTAGTTTTCTTTTTTTGGAAATGTTAATAACGCTGCGACATCGTTTATATTTGGGCGAAAATTGGGAAGTGAGCGGAAAGCTGTTGTGCTGACTTGCCGAGCCATAAGTTGCTGTGTTGCGTCATCTGTTGGAAAATGTGTGCAGATGAAATATTCTGGTTTTGCAAAAAGCCATGTTGTGTTGTAGTCCTGAACAGATACTCTGCCGTCCATGTGTCCTGAATCCCAAGTGCAGTCTACAAGATACCAAGCTCCCTCTAGCTTTACGATATTCCAAGCGTGGTTTGATTTTGTTAGGTCTTCATATTCTCCATTTGAATATCCAACACCTCTTGCATATCCGTGCACTTTTTGGCAAGAAATCCCGATTGCGTCGCAAAGTGCTTTGTATACGTTTGCGTAACCTTCGCAGACAGCTTTCCTTGTGCGTAAGACATACTCTATATCTTGTTGTGGCACAGTTCCTGCCCAATAATTAGCCGCATCATAAGATAAAAGTAATGCTGTAACGTCGTGCGCCATCTTTGCGCGGACAAAGGGGGCTGAGGAATATGAGTTAATTTGTCGAGCAACAGAATTGATGTAGCCTTGTGCGTTATATTGACGAAGCGAATTAAGGTTTGTGTCGCCTACTATAGATTTCGCTTTTGCGTACGGCTCATCAGTTCTAAAGCTGTTTGCTTTGTCATAAGAGTAGGGCAGTGCATAATTTCCAGAATATTCCGTTGCAAATGCAAGCGATGAAAAACACAAAGCCAAAATAATAAAAATCTTCTTCATATACATAAGCTCCTTAAACGTACTCTGCAAAGAGATGTGGGAAGTACACTTTCTTTTGCACTTTAGTATTTAGATTTTTTCAGCCACAAGCTCTGCTCATTACGAATATCATAAGCAGGGTCATATAGCTTCCCGAAAACTTCCTCTGGTGTATATATCTTACCGAACTTCACTGAATTAGAGTCCAGCTTAAACCTCTCTATCTGATGTGTAATATCACTCCAGAACCGTATCTCCATAAAGATATGGTTTAAGATGTATGGTCCGTGAAGAGTATTAGGATTGCGATTAACTATCAACCTAACATCGTCGATTGTTGTTCCCCAAATCGCCCATTGTCTGTAGAACGTTACTGCATAATCAAGACAAGAAATCTCTCCGTTCCTGTCTACATCGTGAACTTTCTTTTGCGATTTCAACAGCACCTTGTTTATCCGTTCCCGTGTAATATCATCAAGTTGAACCTTCCGTTCGCTGTAAGCACACTCAATTAACGCACACAACGTAACTAACATAATAATCTTTTTCATCTTATTCCTCCTTTGGTAAAAATTGCGTAATCTTACCGCCTGTAACGTGTACATCTTACCGATGGTAATTAATACATCTTACCGACGGTATTTAATACACCTTACCGATGGTAAGATGTACACATTATTTACTAAGAATTATCCAGCATATCCTTTATAATGCTGTAACCATTCAAAATACTATCAATTTTGGAAAGCCAATCTCCGCGGTGTGCAATAGAGCCTTCGCCGAACAACACTTGCTCTACATAGGATTACTTTCCGTCCTTGTGTTGTTCAAATTGTGTCTACTCTGCGAACAAAACACCGATTTTCCCGAAATCACGCTTCCACAATACTTACAAATCATAAGCAAGCCTCCTTATATATAAGAGCGTTTAAAACACTCTTGATTGACAATAAAACATCAAAAAATATTTTCTTCTATCGTTTATCTTTAGTATACCAAGAAGCTCTTTGCTTTGTAGCTTTACCACCTTTTGCAAGATATTCAAATGACAAATTGTCAAATTCTTTCTTTGCTTCATCAATCACAGGCTGTAATTGACTTTCGTTACCTACAACCCACAATGCACCTCCATTTTGACGTTTATCGATTACTTCATAGCCTCTTGAAGTAAAGAACTGTGACAACTCTGATTTTTCAGGGGGTGTTACAGTTTGCGTTGTATTTTCTTTCTGAGTAGCTGTATTTTTTTCAGAGTACACAGTTGATTGTGTTTGAGAGTTTTCGATTTTTGAAATACGATTCTCTAACTGTGAAAATCGCTTTTCAAAAGCATCATTTTTAGCTTTCAATGCTTGTATTTCGTCTGCAATGTTATTCTTAGCATTGAGAATTGCATCGCGAATTGCATAAATTTCTGCAATTTTCTCATCAACAGAAGCCAGTTTATTCAAAGTTTCTTCTGATTTTTCATCAACCTTTGAATGAATCTTCTTTATATCTTCCAAATGTCTAATTACATCATTAACGCCTGTTACAGCACTGTCCAAAGCATCGAGTTGAGTTTTGATTTCTTCAGTCATGTATTTCCTCCAGTTTTGCTTTTACTCTATCACTTGCTATCAAAAGATAACCACCTATTTTTGACATAAGTGTATTAAAAACCTTTTCTCGATAATTTCTTTCTGATTCACCATATATTGAGCAAACCAATTTTGATAATGAACCATAATCTTTCAATAACTCTGTTATCGAACTTGGCTCATCTATCGCTTGTTTTAAGACTTTAACAGCTTTTGGAACTTTCTCTTCATTTTTGATTCTGTTCCAATTAACATCATCATTCCAAATTAAAGCCAGTTTTGCCGCTTTCTCATATTCTTTATTTTCTACAAAAATATGAATATCGCATTTTGCGTCCAGCTCATCACGTTCTTCGTTACCAATCGAAACATTTTTGAGAAGCGTTTTTGCTTTTTCATAATTTCCTGCGTCAAACTCTTTCTTTGCCATTGAAAGCCAGTCAGAAGAATCCGCTCCCAGCTGATTTATAAACAATATGGCTTCATCTGTTGAACTTATATGTTCAAAATCGCAGAGATTATCTTTTTCAAAAGTGTCAAAAAACGGATTTTTCTCATTTTCAATCACGCAAAGATATTGCAGAGAACGCGTAATTCCAACATAGAAAAGATTAAAATAGTATCTGTAACGAGTTTGCTTTTTTGCTTGTCCTTCACGGATTTCATTCCATCTGTCTGCAAAATCTGAAATGAGGTTATAGCACACAACATATTTGTATTCCATTCCCTTTATTTCAGCCACAGTGCTTATCAGCGGAAAGTTGTATGAGTTATATTTTTCTTTTCCAAAGTTGTTGATTATAGATTGTCGTTCTGCTTCGTTTGCAACCAAAAGAACTGTATTCGGCTTTTTCAAAAGATTTTCGAGCATTTTGTTAAAGCTGTTCACTTCATAATCAACAAAGAATGGCTTGCGGGAAGTAAATCTAGCTTCTTCTTGTTCTTCACCTTTTGACGCAATCATTTTTCGACAAAGTTCTGTGGATTTGTTTGCAATTTCCACAATTTCCTTTGGACATCTAAAGTTCTTTTTGAGCTTTTTTATTGAAAGCTGCTTTTCTGCGTTATAAAACAATGCTTTCAATCGGCTTTCATCAAAAATCGTAGGATTTATAATCTGATGCTCGTCGCCAGCCATAATTATATAATTCTTGCTTTTTGCAAACTGACAAATCACATAAATCTGAAGCTCTGTATAATCTTGAATTTCGTCTATAACCACAAAATCATATTTATCTTTATCTTCAATGCCAACTTCAAGCGTTTTGAGAACTAAATCATTGTCATCATACTTTTTTGTTTGTTTTAGCCAGTTCTGATATTTTTCAGCAACGTCATAAATCAGTTCGCGTTGTTCTGCTTGCAAAGTTGAGTTTTCTCCAGACACTTGCAGATAGTTTTCTTTTGTCTGTAAATGCACAGAAGTATCTACACAGTTTAGCTTCTTACAAATCGTATCAAAGTCTTCTGAGTATTTCGCAAATTTATCTTTGTGGTTTGCAAAAGATGTAGGGTCTTTTATCTTGAAAGTCTGTTTATTTGCTCCAGTTCTTTCTATAAGCCCGTTTTTCTCCAGCTTTTGAACAAAATCACCTTTGAAATCATACATCTTAAAATCAGCGTAACGGTGCCAATCTTTGTCCAATCCTCCCTTTATTGTGCCTCTGATTTCTGCCCACAAATCATATTTGTTAATGCCTGCTTTTGCTATTTTCAATTTATCATCACAGAACTTTTCAAGAAAATCCTCTAAATCGCTGACATAATTCTCAAGAGAAAGAGAAGACTTTGTTTTTTGCAAAATGTATTCACGGCAAAAATCATTTATGTTTCTGAACTCAACATTATCCGTTACAGTTTCGCCAGCTTCTGAAACGATATACTCGTACTTTTTCTCTGCTTTTTTCAAAAGAGCGTCTGATTGCGTAAAATAGATACATTTTTTTTCAGAATTGGAGCTTTTGTAATCGTGCAATAAATGCAGTTCCATTACGGTCTTTCCCGTTCCTGCTCCGCCAAGTATTAAAGTCGGTGCTGGATTTTGAGAATATTCATCTATTATTTTGCCTTGCTCTTCGGACAAATACACATCAGAATCGCTCAAATTTTGCGGCATATGATTTTCATCAAACACAAAAAATGAGTTTTGGCTTATATAATTAAAGTCTTCAAAATGAACTTTGTCATCAATATCGAGAGAACGATTATCTTCTTCTGTAACCTCTTCAATTTCGCGTGTGTATTCAGGAAATTTCTGCTTGTCTTGGTCATCGTGCTTTGAATACGCATATATAAAAATCGCTTCTTTGTATTCTTCAGGAGTATTCGGAATATATGTTCCGTAAGTGAAGAAAATCCTATCACCGCTATTCATTCGGTATTTGAATTGATGTTTATCTTTATCTCCCTTGAGTTTTTTCCCATTCTGATTTTTTAGATAAGAGAATAGAGTTTTCTTATCTTTTCCAAGTTCTTTTAAGTGCTTTATCTCATCACAAATAGCCTTATAAGCCTTTTCTGATTGAGAATTATCGTGAGCTTTCTGATAAAACTGTTTCAAAACAATAATCTCTTGTGACTCCATATTCATACACCTCTATTCTCAGAAATCAAATTCATCTGACTTGATTTCTTTATAATTCCCAGCCACTTTCTTTTGCCCTTTCATACATAATGTCATCTATAGTTTTAGATTGATATGATGTATAATTGTTGTTCAAAATCTCTTTATATTAACATAACTGCCTCTGTATTTTATCTTCATATCTTCAACATAAACAGTCCTTTGTGTACCTATATTAAAGTTTTGTACAAACTCCAAATCGCTTTGCCATTTTTCAACAGCACTTTTCATATTAGCTCTGCGACCGTTATTATTTATGAGATACTTAATAAATCCTGTGATATAGGATTTATCCAAAAAGCCAAATGTGATAAGACGTGCAAGAAGATTTTGTCTTTGATTTGCCGAAAGTTCTCCTTCTTTTACGGTGTATCCGTACATCATCAATTCAGATTCTTCGCGTCTTGCATATGCTTGACGGAAGTGAAAATTAAACCGAATAAGAGGATAGCGATTCAGAGTAAAATTTTTTTCGATATTTTCTCTGGTAGTGTAATATTCATTACAATTGTGACAATAGAAAGCATTGAAAGTTATAAGAGTTCCTTGTGCATTGAGTGCTTTTATTGTTACGCTCTCTACATTATGTTGTGTTCTGTTATGTTTTACATTCAACAAAGAATCATAAACATGCAAAACGAAGTTTCTAATATCAATCTTTTTGTCGTTGACAGAAATTGTTGGAATATAAACTGTTCCAAGTCCATGTTCTCTCCAATCAGCACGATTCTTTGCCCTGCATAGCAAAAAAGAGTTCGTAGTGCTTTCGACAAAATAATACATGTTCTCTTCTGCATATAATTCGCCACAAGTCTTGATTAACAAATCTCGTGTTATCATATTTTCTATATCTTTCTTATAGAATTTCAGAAAATACTCTTGAATATACGGTATTGTGTAAATATCTTTAGGATTTGGTTCAGAAAGAATCATAGATTTGATTAGCTCTGAAATAATATTTAGATTAGTTTCTTTCTGTACAGCATAAACTTTTTTAAAAGAAGCTTTCTGCTGAGATACAATAATCTGTTTTTGTATAGAGCCACGGTTCAATTCTTTGAGCTTTTTGAGAGCATCTGTGTTTCCTGCTTTTGCCGCTTTTTCATACCAATTCAAAGCCTGAGATTTATCTGTTGAGATTCCATTTCCCTCATAAAGCATATTTGCAAGCTCAAATTGTGCATTAGAATAATTTTTATTCGCAGCTTCAAGAAAACAAACAAAGGCGTGTTTGTAATCATATGATGAAAGGTATTGTATACCTTTTTTATACAAAGTCTTTGGAGAAGCATTATCATTCTCTTTTTTCTGAGAAATATTGTGCGGTGCATACTTCATCAACGCCGTTCTCGAACGTTCTGAAAGTTCTTCCCACATTCCTATGCGCTTCAGCAGCTCAATGCCTTTTATACAAGCTGCTGTAAGCTCTGCTTGTTCCTGCGCTTGCTTTTCTTTGATTTCTGATACAACATTACTTGCCATAGTTTTCAAGCCCTCTCAATAAAATCTCTTTACTACTTGTCTGCATATTTTACAGGCAAGTAGTATTGTTCTCTCTCTTTTTTTCCCTTAAAAGAACAGCCAGCCCCAATTATCTATCGCTTCTTCGTCGATAATGCCTTGATGACCAGAAAGCTTCATAAATGCGTCGAATTGAAGCACATCTTCTTTAATCGCGCGATACTCAAGCATTTCGTTGTATTCTCCCGCGCTATAATTCTGCATAGGATTCCCGCCCGTCTTTGCGTTGCTCAGCTTTCTGCCACACTGCGAACAAAACACCGATTTCCCCGAAATCTCGCTTCCACAAAACTTACAAATCATAATAACGCCTCCAAATGTATAAGAGCTTATAAAGAACTCTGAATTGACAATAATTCCATCGCAAGTTGATAACTGTCTTTTGTAACTCCCGAAGCATAGCGGTTTATCGACAGCCTGCCGTATGAGTTTCCGTCATTATCAACAATCCATGGCGCAGAATCTGCATATTTGTTGAAAGGGCTTTTGTTCGAATATTTTGAGCCGTAATCGCTGTAGCTATTCATTATCGACTTTGAACTGTACTTTGAACCATAATCGCCGTATTCGTTGTAAACAGAATTAGATGAATATCTGTTCTCAAACGAGCCAAGATATGTGCCGTCGTCCGAAACAATGTGCAACTGATTAAGCGAAATCGCAAAACCTGCACTTAATGAAATCACCGACAACAAAACTAACGTAAAAAATCTCTTCATAAAACTGCTCCTTTTTCCGTGCCGTTATGAGTACACTTTAGCGCAGTTTAGAGAGAAAAAGGTAACATCGCGTGTTACTTTTTTATTTTTTTTCTCTTTTTTTTCCTCGTTCGCCGAGTTTAATTCCGCACTTTTCAAACAGTTCTTTGTTGATTTCTTCTATATCGTAGTTTTTATTCTCAAGGTGCTTTAATACGATTTTGCACGCGTCGCTGCTCAATTCTTTTTCGTATCCCAACGAATCGGCAAGCTCAATCGCCCGTGTGTCCTGCATTTTCAATCCGATTGCGAGCTGCAGCACCGATTCAAAAGACGGGTGCGCAATTTGGGCACTTCTAATGCGACTAAATGTCTGCTTCGTCATATTTGAGTTTTTGTAAATCTCTGAAATCTTGTGCCCTTCACTGATAAAATCTTGAATATTGTAGCCGAGACTCGAAAAAAACGACGCACATTCTGTATTTGTGTTGACAAACTTTGCGTGCCGCACAATTTTGAGCTTTATCCCCAATTCATTCACCAACGCCCAGCATAAACGAAACTCCGAAAAACACCCTGCTATTTCGTGAGCCTTTTCAAACGCTCGTAACAGCGCATAATAAAACTTTCTGCCGTTTTCGCTGCTTTTCACTCTCTCAATTGCCGCTTTTTCCTCATCGTCTTTTAACACAAAGGCATATTTGTAGCGCATAAGATACGGTTTTCCAGAAGTTTTCTTGTTATAAAAATAAATCTTGCCCCCCTCCGTATCAACGGCATAAAGTGCGTCATTTTTCTCCATTGCGTCGATAATTTCGCTGTCCATACTCGGATAAAGAACAAAATCCGCAACGGTCGGCTTGATTCTGTAATGAATTTTCAAAATCCGCTCGATAACAGCAAAGCTATTTGTCATAAAAAACGATTTTTCTTCCCCGTCAATCGTAACAAAAAGATTCTTTTTTGAAATCTCTTTCATTTTAGTTGTCCTTTAACAGCGATATTCCGCATTTTTTCCATAAAACAGCGTTTATTTCGTCGAAATTATAGTTTTTCTTTTCGATATGCTTTAACACAATTTGAGCGGCATTGCTTCGCATTTCGTGCCGATAGCCTGCGACCGCCGCGAGCTTTTTTGTGTGCCGTTCGTCGAGCTGCAAGCCGATTGCCAGCTGTAGCACAGAGTTAAAATCGGGAAACTCAATTTGTCCGCTTTTTATGCGCAAAAAAGTCTGCTTCGACATTCCGCAGCTTTTGTAAATATCAGAAAGTTTTCTCCCGTTTTCCGTCGCCTCTTCAATGTAGGATTGCACATACATCGAAAACAGATTTTCAGTCTGCAAACTCGTTAAATAGACGCTTCGCCAAAACTCGTTTATGTCGTATTTGTGTCCTGCGCAATTCAGAAGTCTTTCTGTGAAATTGATACAATTTTTATCGAGGGGCTGTTCGCTATCGAACCATTTCAAGAACAAATGCAAAATCATTCTGCCGATAAACGAACTTTTTATATATTTCAGCAATCTTTCTTCTTCCACCTCGTCCATTTCGTTCATAAACTACTCCTTTTTAATTTTTTCTCTCAATTAAGCTGCGTTGATGAGCCCTAAAAAATGAAAACTCGTCATCAATGCAGATTGATGAGCCCAAAAAAATGAAAACTCGCCATAAACACAGATTGATGAGCCCTTTTAAAAAAATTCTGCGAATTAACATTGATTGATGCGCCCTAAAAGATCGGAAGAGCACACGTCTGAACTCCAGT
>CALDID010000298.1 GCA_937901865.1 uncultured Treponema sp. | reverse complement strand
CAAATATTCGCGCAAAAGCCCTTCAAGGTGATATTCCCAAAGTTTGCCGAAATCGCCTGCGAGTTCCTTGAGCTTTAAGAAATACGCGCCGCCGATGTGGTAAGCGGAAGAAAGCCCTTCGATTTTGGAAATCGCGCCGTTCAATGAATCCATACGGTGAATCGCTTTATCTTTGATTGATTCGTCAAGTCCCGCAAGAATCTGCTCCTGCGTATCTTTTGCTTTTATTTCCTTGAAAGTGAACCGTCTGCGGAAAGCAAAATCCATACTTTCAACTCCGCGGTCAATGTCGTTCATCGTGCCGATGATGTAGACGTTTTCGGGAATAAAGAAGTGTCCGAAATTATCGCTGTCTTTGATGCCCAAAGCAACATCAAAAAGATTCGGGATTGTTTGCAGATTCGCGTATTGCGTCCGTAAATCCCTGCATTTTTTTGCGCCGCGATAACTGGGGTCAATCGCGAAAAACAACTCGCCGAAAATCTTGCTCATTTCTCCGCGGTTTATTTCGTCGATGATGAAAACGAATGGCGTGTTGTTTGTATTATAAGAAATCTTATTTTTATCATTTGGAAGATTTTTTGTATTTTCAAAATGATAAGAAAGCATCTCTTTTAATATTGGTTTGTAATAACTATAATCAACTGTACAACCAAGCAATTCAGTTTGTTTTTCTCGATTGCCATAGTTATCAATGTCATTTGGCTTATCCTTTAATGCTTCAAAAAGTTGCTGAAGTTTATCTTTTTGAACATTTCGAATAAGGTTTTCTGTATGGAATTTTAGTTGCTGTCCCTCTACAGAATAATTTACATTTCCAAATACTTTTATTGTATTCGGATTGATTATAGATAAAACATATTCATAGGCGGAAAAGAAATCATCTGATTGATTATTGATAATATCTAATTGTTCAATTTTTTCTTTCTGCAATGGTTCCACAGATTTAAGATTATCGCTTAAACTCTTCAACGCCCGCTCGCAGAACTTCTTGAACACACCGTCTTTTCGATCAAAGCCGATTTGTCCACTGCCAGCGTCGTTCACAGGGCGCAAGCCTTCCACAAAATCGGTGTAATCATACGACGGGTGGAACTGCACAAAGCCGACTTCTGCGCCCATTGCCTGTGCGATTTCTTGGGCAAGGTGCGTTTTTCCCGTGCCTGGCGCGCCGTGGAGGATTAGGTTGTGGGTGTTTTGGAGGAGATTTTTGTATTTTTCGATATGTTCATTTGGCATAAAGCTTTCTCCTTGTAAAGAATGGCTATATCTTATAAATAATTTTTTTATTTCTGATTCATCTTTTTCTCTAAATCGTGAAAAAGTTAAACCTCGATTTATCGAAAATATATCACTTTTTTGTAGTTTAAAAATCTTTGCATAACAACCAACTGCATATGAAGAAGCGTCTTCAAAATCAAAATTTTCATAAGTATCGCTTGATAAACATTCATCAACATAATTAAATTCCATATCGTAGAGATTGAAAGCATCAGAATCTGCAATGGCAATAGCTTTTACTATAAGCCCAGATGTTACGACAAAATAATCGCCTTTTTTCACTTCTTTTAAAAAGTTGTCTTTGAATCTGTTTCCAATAAATATCAAACCCATTTTCAAAAATACATCTAATATTTCTGTATCTGGATTTCCGTCATCTGACCAACGAGAACCTATTCTCCAAATTTTCATATTATTCTCCTTGAGTTTTTTTATTTCTAGTATAAGAAAATAAAAATTTCAGGTGGGATTATTCTGCTCCTTCTGTCTTACAGTATATCACAATTTTAGAGAGATAAAAGGCACGTTGCACAGTTTTTTTGGCGGTTGGAAAGAGGCGGCGTTTTTCGTATAATGGCGATATGAAAGATTTTACGTTTATGTCGATAATGACGATTTGCTCTGCGGGACTGGGACTTATCGGCGCACTGCTCGGTATTGTAAATACGCTGTCGCTGCTTTTTGACCGCAGAATTGAAATCAAGGTGCATTTCGAGTTTGCATATCTGCTTGAAAAACGCCTTGTGTCGTTTCCGCTCCCTACGACCGCCTCTCGAAAGACTATCACCGAAAAACTCAAGCAGGGGCGAGTCTTAAATCCGTCTATCCGCATTGTGAACAAAAGCAAATACACGATTTTTATTACCGATGTCGGCTTGTCGCGAAACCGTACGCTTAAAAACAAAATGGAGTTGTTTCCCAATCTCGTGCAGCCACACCTTGATGCGCCGTATAAAATGGAGCCCTTTTCGTCGCTGATACTCACTTGCACCGACATCAACGTGCTTTCTTTGCCAGTCGGCGTTCGCTATGTTTACGCAACGACCGCGCACGGCAAACGGTTTTTCTCGAAAATCGCACGGCTTCGAAAGACGATGGAGATATTCAAGCACATCGCCGCCGAGTTCAAAGACAAGCCGAGCGAAATCCTAAAGTATTCTAACTGATTTTGAGCCGAACCACGTCATTTTTTTCTAAGATGCCTGCTTTTGCTTCGCGTGGCGAACTTTTTTTTCTAAGTTACCTGCGCGAGAAAAAAACAGGCAACTTTTTTTCTAAGTTCGCTCCGCGGACAAAAAGCAACTAACTTTTTTTTCTAAGCTGCCTGTTTTTTGTTTGCGCAATGAACTTTTTTTTCTAAGTTTACCGCGCGGAAAAAAACAGCTAACTTTTTTTCTAAGATGATTTTTTTCAAAACAGCGTGGCGTTTTCCTCAAAATCACGGCATATACTTTTCTTTTTTTATCTGCTATATTGTAACTATGAATATCGCGAATCTTCTTTCTGATGTTCCTAAAGATGAACTTGTGGATTTTCTTTGTGTGCTTGCCGCGAAAAATGAGTCTATTGCTTCAATGATTATCGCCCGTTTTGAAAAAACTGACGGCAAGTCTGAACTTTCTGCAATAAAAACTCAAGTGAATCGGATTATTCGCAGGAATGGCGATAGCGACGGATTTATCGACTACCGCGCTTCTTATCGTTTTGAAAAAGAAATGCAATCGTATATGCAAAATATTTTTCCTTCGCTCATTTCTGCGGGAAAAATGTGGACTTCGTTCGAGGCGTTGTGCTTCGTCTTTTTGAAATTCGCAGAGCCTATTGACATTGACGATTCTAACGGAACTATCAGCAATCTAACTTACGAGATTATGGGCTTTTGGGAGCAGTCAATCAATGCTATGGCGGACGACGAACGAAAGAAAGCTCGCTCGTGGTTCGAGAAAAATATGCACAGCGAAAAAATCATTGACTATATGCAGGAGTATCTTTTTAACGCATATACGGCGTTTTTCATCGACGAAGAATCGCTTTTCGCGCAGATACAATTCATCGATTCATATTTGTCGTTTTTGGAAGACGGAGACACTTTTTCTGACCGATATGAATGTGAACGCTATGCTGAGGCGCGAATTCATTGCATGGAAAAACTGCATTTTTCCGAGAGCGAGATTGTTTCTTTCATGGAAAAATATCTTGAATACGACAACATTTGCTCTATTGCGCTTGAAAAATGCCTTGCCGACAAAAATTACGAAAAAGCGCAAAGTCTGCTTGAAAATCTGATTTTTGCGAATCAAAATCGACCGGGAATCGTTTACGAAGCAAAGGAAAAACTTCTTGAAATCTATATGATGGTAAAAAATGAAGAAAAGACCGTGCAGACGCTTCGTTGGCTTTTGCTAAACGGGCGGAGTTTTAAAATCGGCTTGTACAATGAGTATAAATCGCATTTTTTGGGGCTTTACAAAACAGACTATGCCTGCTGGACGGCGGAAATTGAAAAACTGATTTCAGAAAACGAATCAGAAAACGAAGAATTTGCCGAGTCGATTTTTGCCGAAGAAAAAATGTATGACCGACTTTTTTTGTCGGTGAAAAAATCACACGAGCGTTGGAACAGTTTTTATGAACTGGAAAAATACAGCGAGATTTTGCAAAGGGACTATGCGGCTGACCTTGTGCAAATGTTCAAGGAATGTCTTGAAAAAAGCGCGAAGCTGGCGAGTTCTCGTCCGCAGTATGCAGAACTTGCGCGCCATCTGAAAAATCTTGCAAAAATCCCTAGCGGAAAAGAAGCCGCTTTGTCAATCCGAGATGCGTGGCTTTTGGCTTACAAAAATCGTCCTGCTATGAAAGACGAATTGAACAAAGTGCCGTTAGATTAAGTGAATATTGTCCTTATTTAATCACTTCGCCCAGCACTTGCCACGCATCTCTATTCACATCGTCTGAGTATTCGCCTGTGCAAATCAAAAGCTCCATGCTTGATTTGTCATATCGCACAAAACCGCCGTGTAAATTGTGTTTTTTGAGATAAGATTGCAATATTGCGTACTTTTTGGGAGAAAAAATATCAATATCTTCGCTTGCACCCGTTTTGTCAAAACCACCTTTTGTTTCAACAATCCAGATTTTGCCTTTGACGCTTAAAATATAATCGGGATAAAACAGCTTTTGACGATTTGAGTTGTCTACATACACAATAGAAAAATATTCATCACCTTTATCTCCGTTTTTGTACCACCAATCAACAGATAAACTGCTTTCACAAAATCGCTCGAACAGCTTTTCGCTTGCGCTTCGAGTTTCAGCACTCGACAAGTATCCTGTGTACACGTTTTTCTTGAACTCACTTTGCACTTTGCTCGAAGAATCATAGGTAAACAAAGTTGAATGAGGAATAAAAAACGGCTTTTCGCTTACTTGCGCAAGTCCGAGCGTTGTTGTTTGCGAACCGCTTGCCATAGCAGAGCGAAAGACGTGGCGAAGTGCGTCAAAATTGTTTATAACAAAGGCATACCATTCTTTTATCGAAAGTTCCAGTAGTTTTTCTTTGTATAAAAATTTGCCTTCGTTTGCAAAGAGTTTTCCCAAAATTGTTACGGTACTTGCATATTCCAAGCCGATTTCAAGCCCAATTCTGCCCACTCGATTGTGAAATTCACGTCCGTGCGTGTGGGTGTTGAGTTTTTGGCGGAATTTTACAACATTGAGATTGCCGCTTGAAATATCTGCAATGCTTCTTGCCTCACCCGAAAAAGTTATGTGTTCAATTTTTTCGCTGAAAACGAACTTTTCCGTACTTTCCGCGCCAGATTCAAGCCGCATTTTGTTCTGTTTGCAATCTCCGTTAAGATTGTATGTCGCTTTTAGATACTCGGTTATCGATTTCAACGCCATTGTGTCGTCTTGCGTGTCGAGTATTTGCTTGCGCTGTTCTTTGATAAGCGAAATATTTTTGTATTCGTTTTTTAAGAAAATCGTCTTTGCAGAGAGGGCGTTTTTTCCCAGAGCGGCCTGCGCTCCTTGCGTGAATTTGCTGTCGAAAGTGTAAAGATAACAGCTGTCGAGCGCGTCGTTTCCGTAGTGGTGAGCTTCCGCCATTCGTCGGATTCGCCCGATTGTCTGAATCTCAAAAGTTTCGTCCATGCCCTCGCGGAGTTTTACGAGAATGTGCGCGCGTGGACAATCCCAGCCTGTCGCCACCGCCTGCTTTATGATGACCGCGATTTGTTTGCCGTCATTTTTCTCGATGGCTTCAAGATTGTCGTGACGGGCAGAAAGCCACACCGCAAGAAGTCCGTTATCGATTGAAATATGATGACTTTCAAACCAAGAAATCACCGTGTCCAAAAGCAAATCTGAATTGTTCGGCAACTGTACGATGATAAGCGGATTCACATTCGATTCATATTTTGCAAATGCGCAAACAAGCTCATTTTGCTTTTTGAGAGCCTTTTCCAAAAGATACTCCGTCGGGTTCTCGGTTTCTACCAAAGCAGGAAAATCGCCGTTAATAACAAGCAATTTTTTTATCAGCCCTTCCGCAATAACATCGGCTTCGCTTATCTCAATCAACTTTGCGCGTTTGTCAATCAGCGGTGTTGCAGAACAGCGGATGATTTTGTCCGTCTTGAAGAGCTGCACGATTGCGTCGGACTTTTCCGTAAAGTTTTGGTGGCTTTCGTCAATGATTACCTTGAACTGCA
>CALDID010000297.1 GCA_937901865.1 uncultured Treponema sp. | reverse complement strand
TATTAGACCTGTTCGATAATTGTCATTATCGGGCTCGACCCGATAATCTTTTTGCTTATATTGGAATAGATTGCCGTATCAAGTACGGCAATGACAGAAAGGCGAATACGGCAATGACATACTGTTTCCGAACAGGTCTATTCTTAGAAAAAAAATTTTAGAAAAAGATATTTTTAGAAAAAAATTGCTTTTCTTACACTTTGAGTGTATAATAGTTATTATTATGAACTGCAAAAAAGCAGTAAGGAGAGTTTTGTTATGACTAAATCTATTTCTGCTGTAGGATTCAACTTTGAAAAAGACCAGACAGACCTTATCAACAAGAAGCTAGAGCGCGTAAAGTACGCAGACGACCTTATTGTTGACCTTATCTTGCGTGTTCGCGAAGACAAGAAGTTCTACTTCGACTGCACGGTAAACTTCCGCTGGGGAGCAAATGCTCACGTTGCAAGCGATGATTACGATTTCGCAGCTGGATTGAACAAAATGATGGACGTTCTCGACACCAAGATTAAGAAAGAAAAGGACAAGGTACAAGAGAAATAGACCTGTATAAGTCTTTTTATGAGATAAAGCCCGCTTTGAATATCTTTGCATATCAAGGCGGGCTTTTTTCATATCGAAAAAAAGTGCATTTTTATTGCTTTTTAGTGAAGATTGTGTTATAGTCAGAATTATGCAAGACAAGAGTTTCACTGTTTTAGATTTATTAGATTTAGACCTTACAGGACATGATGCTCTTAATTTGCGTTGTATCGGAGGCAGAACAGGGCTTTCAAAGACAATTCTTGAATCCGATATAAATCGTCCAGGTCTTGCTCTTACGGGCTTTTACGAAAACTTTGCAAGTGAGCGAGTGCAGTTAATAGGGCGCGGAGAGTTTGCATATTTAAGAAAACTTCACGAAGAGGGCAATACAGAAAGAATACGCCATCTTTTTTCTTTTAACATTCCCTGCATTGTATTTTCTCAAAGTTTGCAGCCTCCGTTAGAGTTCCTTGAGCTTGCAGAAGAAGCAAAGGTTGCTATCTTGCAAACCGACCTTGAATCTACCGAATTTTCTGTGCGGCTTTTGAGAGTGTTCGACTCTGTTTTTACGCCACGAAAGACGCTTCACGGCGTTTTAGTCGAAGTGTACGGCTTGGGGATTTTGCTTTTAGGAGCAAGCGGAGTGGGAAAAAGCGAAACTGCACTAGAGCTTGTTGAACGCGGTCATCGTCTTGTTGCTGATGATATTGTAGAGGTGAGATGTGTTCACGGAAACACGCTCATCGGCGCAGGTCCAAACGCTCTTATCTCGCACCACATGGAAGTCAGAGGTATAGGCATTATAAACATCTCCCAACTTTACGGGATTGGAGCTGTTCAAGAAGAAAAAGAAGTGCAGCTTATTGTAAAATTGGAAGAATGGGATAATAATAAAGTATACGATAGATTAGGAACGGAAAATCATACCGAAGATTTGCTCGGCGTGAAAGTGCCGTTTCTTGAAATCCCTGTAAAGCCTGGCAGAAACTTGCCAATCATCATTGAAGCTGCGGCTATGAATGAAAGATTAAAGGCGATGGGATATAATTCAGCTAAGGACTTCAACCAAAACGTCCTCAAATGGATTGAAACAGGGGAAGCTCAGACCGCATTCTACGGCACTGAAGATACCTATTAAATAATAATTGCCACTAGGCAAAAGACAAGGGGATATTTTATGACAGAAAAAATCTTAACTGTTCCAAACAGAGCTGGTATCCACGCTCGACCTGCTGCTTTAATTTCACAAACAGCAAACCGCTTTTCATCAGAGATTATGATTGATAAAGACGGTATGAGTGTAAATGCAAAATCTATTATGGGTGTCATCACTATGGCGGCGGCTTTTAACACACAGCTCACTCTTAAAGCTGACGGAGCGGACGAAAAAGACGCAGTTGCGGCTATCTGTGCATTGTTTGATTCAAAGTTTGAAGAAGAATGAGTGAGAAAAAAGATTCCCCGATATATCTTTACACAGGCTCAGAAATAGGCGAAAAAGAAGACGCTATCGCATTGCTGAAAAAGAAAGCTGAAAAGCAATACGGTAGCATCGATTATTATAAATATTATTGGAATGATATTGTATTTTCGTCTGTAGTGGCGCAGCTGCAGAATGAAAATCTTTTTATTCCCTGCACATTCATTGTTCTTGACGGCGCGGAAGCTCTCAAGAACAAAGGAGATGTAGAGCTATTAAAAGCGTGGCTCTCTTCTCCTGGTCAATCATATCTTGTTTTAACAACCGTTGAAAACAGCGTAGACAAAAAGCTCAAAGACATCGTGCCTAAAGAAAACCAAAAGACGTTTTGGGAGATGTTTGAAGACAAAAAAGAAGAATGGGTTACTTCTTTTTTCCGCAAAAACGGCTACTCTATCACTCCTGACGCAGTGCAAGCTATGCTTGATATGGTTGAAAACAACACAGGTGCATTAAAAACAGCTTCTTCTATGGTGTTCCAAGGCTACGAAAAAGGCTCTGTCATAACAGAAGAGAATATAGAAGCTATTTTAGCCTCTACCCGTGAAGAATCGCCGTTTACGCTCTTTAATGCGCTTGTTGACACGCAAAACAGCGCAGAAGCCCGCTTTGAAAATGCCCTTTCGATTTTAAGCAAATTGCTCTATGCACGCTCTGCAAGCGGAGTGGCGATTATCGCAGGCTTGACCTATTGCTTTAAGCAGCTCAGGCTTTGGAATGAATTATTACAAAAAGGCGAAGTGCCTGAAAAATCTCCGCTGTTTACGAACAGAAGCGCACAAAAACGCTATCGTGAAGCCTCACGGCTCTATGACCAAGTGCATACTGCGGCTGTCATTGCGCTTATGGCGGAATCCGATATAAAAATGCGCTCAAGCGGGAGCGCATTAGAGGCGATGTTACTCGAAAAAATGTTGTATGAAATCATAATCAAGGGCGGCGTGAAATGCTCTGAATATGAAGAGCAAATCAGTATCTAAATACTCGCCTGCTTCTCAAAAACGTATTTCACAAATCCATTTCGTTTAGAATCTCTTTGAGCTTTTTGAGCTCTTCCGCGGTGAAAGAAACGCCTTTGCCCATCTTCTTGTGCTCGCTGTCCCACGCTCTGATGTCGTATTTCGGCGTTCTCTCGTTCCAAGAAACCATATTCAGCTCCGTGTTCCAGCCCTTTGCACCCTCGCTGATAACCCCAATCTGTTCCGTGATTTCAAACTTAAAATCGTCCGCCATGATTTTCCTCCGTAATCGTATTCTATCATTAGACCTGTTCGATAATTGTCATTATCGGGCTCGACCCGTTTTTTACGCAGAA
>CALDID010000296.1 GCA_937901865.1 uncultured Treponema sp. | reverse complement strand
TGCCTCAGATTATCGGGTCGAGCCCGATAATGACAATTATCGAACAGGTCTAATAGTGTTTTTTCCACTGTATCTTTCTCTGCCATACACAAAGTATAGCACACACGTTTTCAAAAAACAATTCACATCGCGAACGGGGGGAATTGTTTTAGTTATGCTAAATAAAAATCCCCCTGTGTTCGCATATTCAACGAAAATATAGGGGGATTTTATAGAACAAGCGGTGCTTTTGAAAAACAGGCTGTGCCTGCTGTTAGACTTTGAAGAGGTCGATTTGTGAGCCGATTTTGTTGATTGCGGCGTGTACGTCTTGTGAAATGCCGAGCAACTTTCCTCCGCTTTCTTCTACTTTTTGCGCGCCCTCGCTCATTTCGTCCATACTCTCTTGCATAAGAGCTGACGTTTCACGCAATGAACTCATTTCGCCCAAAATAGTAGCATTCTTGCTTTCCATTTCTTTAGAAGCGTCTTGCACATCGCTTTGACTTGTGTTCATCGTGCGCAATGCCTCGTTAATCTGCTTAGAGCCTGCATTCTGTTCCGCCATTGCGCCCTTAATGCTTTCCACAATTTCGCTTGTCTTTTCAATATGCTCGCTCACTGCGTTTAATGCGTCGCTTGATTCGCTCGAGGCGTTTACCACCTGCTTGATAGAGTCTTTGATAATCGCAATCTGCTCGCCAATCGCCGCACTCTGTTCGCTTGATGTTTCAGAGAGCTTTCTGATTTCGTCTGCAACAACGGCAAATCCCTTTCCTGCATCTCCTGCGTGTGCCGCCTCAATCGCCGCATTCATAGCCAAAAGGTTCGTTTGCTCTGCAATAGAAGAAATCGTCGTGTTCGCTTCAAGCAACATTTCGCTCTGGCTTTCTATCATCTTAATTCGCTCGTTTACATCGTTCTGCTTTGCAATACCGATTTTCGCATTAGAAGTAAGCTCGTTGAATGAAGAAGCCATCTTGTCTACCGAAGTATTTACGCTTGAGATGTTGCCAACCATTTGCTCTACAGCCGAAGAAGCCTGCGAAACGCTCATACCTTGCGCATCAACAAGAGAGTTCAATCCTGTAATGCTTCCCGAAATGTCGTCAACAGCATTTGCGGCTTGCTTTACAGAGGTGTTTTGTCCCTCGATTTGAGTATTTATAGAGCTGATGTTGTCAATAATTTCGCTAATAGCGCGGGAAGTATCTTGGCTGCTTGTGTTGAGCTGTTCGCCAGAAGAAGAAAGATTGTCTTTTGTCTGCTTTACTTCTTTGATAATGCTTTGCAATTTATCAAGGAACGAATCGAACTCAATGATAAGGTCGCCGATTTCGTCGCGAATAAAGAGCTTGCAGCGTTTTGTAAGGTCTGCATCTCCTGTTGCCATTTCTTTAAGGAAGTTTGTAACGTTGTAAATACGCCACATAAGCCAGTTTACGAAAGTATAAGTGATAGCAATAAACAAAATAATTGCAATCGTAAGAATAGGGCTTACAATACTAAACGTCTGATTTCTAACGCTTTCTACAATCTCCATACTCTTTGCAACGAAGAGCATACCCGTTATATCGTTTCCGCTTCGTATTGGGCGATATACTGAATAGTACCATTTGCCTCTGATTTTTACTGCACCTTCATATTCTTTGCCTTCGTTCAAGACGGCTTGTAAAATTTCTTGGTTATCGAGCTTTATGCCGCGCATTTCAGAACCGAGCGACGTGGAAACGCGGGTGTCGCCTGAGAAAATAGTACATTGCACATCGTAGCTTTTGCTTACCAGCTCAATAAAGCTGTCGTCTGTCATATCATAGCCGCAAGCAACAGCGCCTACAATCTCATCATCTAATTTAAGAGGTGCAACCGCTACCATTGCATAAGAGCTAGAACCGAACTCATCGAATAAGCTCGTTTTGTTTCCTCTAAACGCATTCTGCACTGCAGGATTATTTTTTACGCTCTGTCCTGCCAAAATGTTGTAAGAGCCTTGCTTTACCATTCCGTCCAAACCGACAACAGCCACAAAGCCCACATCGCTATCTTCGAGCGACTCTTCAACAATCTGATTTATTGTCGCAGTGTCGTTTTCGTTTACCGCTTTTGCTAAACCGTTTGTATTTGCAATAAGGCTTGAAAGACCTTTGAGCGTTGTTTGCCAATCTGAAATGGTCTTAAAGCACCCTTCTGCTGTGTGAATAAGGCTGTTTTGAGTGTCTTTGGTTAAAAGACGGTTAAAAATACTGAGCGTCAAGCTCATTGTGCCTACAACACAAATAATAATTGCAGAAACAAAAATCGTAATGAGCTTGGATTTAATTTGCCAGCCGCGTTTTGCATTGACTTCAAAACGGTCAAGCTCTTTTCTCTCCCTCTTCATAGAAAGCCTCGAACTGAAAAAATGGTATTACTTAAAGAATCGGCTACTTTTCGCTTCCTCTCTTGTTATAATTATATCGCGTTATCAAATATAATTCAAATCCAAAAGCTATATTAGACGCGGAATCTGTCTATTTGTCCTCCGATTTCGTCTATCGACTGCTTCACCTGCACTGCGATGTCGTTTAACGCCTCGCCCGTTTCACTGATTTTTCTAGCTCCTGTAGCCATTTCGCTCATACTGTTTTGTATTTCGTCTGTAGCGTCTTGCAAGGTTTTCACTTCTTTCAAGATTGTCTTGTTTCCCTCCATCATCTCTTTTCCTGCGTTATGCACTTCCATCGTGCTGTCGTTCATCGCTTGCAGAGCCTCGCTGATTTGCTTAGAGCCTTCGTTTTGCTCTTCCATTGCCGCTCGTATCTGCCGCACAATCTCATCTGTTTCGTGAATCTTGGTTGTAACGCTGCGGAAAGCATTGGTTGATTTTTCAGAGGCAGTAACGACGCTTTCAATAGCGTTTTTGATGTTCTTTAGCTGTTCTCCGATTGTCTTTGTTTGCGTTGCAGACGTTTCAGAGAGTTTTCTGATTTCGTCAGAAACAACCGCAAATCCCGCGCCTGCGTCCCCTGCGTGAGCCGCTTCAATCGCCGCATTCATCGCCAAAAGGTTCGTTTGACTTGCGATAGAAGAAATAGCCTTGTTTGCTTCTTGCAGCGTTTCGCTCATCTCTTTAATCTCTTCTACTCGTGCGTTCACATCTGCTTGTATTGTCGTGCCGCTTTCTGCGCTTTGAGAAAGCTCCTCAAACGAATCAGACATTTTCTCTACATTGCTGTTTACGCTTTGAATATTGCCAATCATCTCTTCAACAGCCGCGCTTGCCTCTGTTACGCCCGAAGATTGCTTTTCAATCATCGTTTCAAGGCTTTCGATGTTCGAAGCAATTTCGTTTACAGCCCCTGCTGTTTCCTGAACGCTCTGCCCCTGATGTTCCACTTGAGCGCGTACATTTTGGATATTGCCGAGTATCTGCTCAATAGAAGCCCCTGTGTCTTCAGTGCTGTCTTTAAGCGCAGTTCCTACATCGCCGAGATTATCTTTTGACGTTTTGAGCTGTGCCATAATATCGTGAAGTTTTCCCGTGAATGCGTTAAAACCGTTCACCACGTCGCCTATCTCGTCTTTTGCGCTGGTAGCGATACGGCGAGTGAGGTCTGCCTCCCCTGTCGCAATGTCTGCAATCGCTTCCTTGAGCGACAAGAGCGGCTTTATCGTAACGACTGCCACAAAGAAACTCGCGATAAAAGCGATTACGAGGATTAAAACTAAAGCCCCTGTCATCGCCTGCGTCATCGTTTTTAGCCCGCCATAGAAAATGTGATACGGACACATATAAATCACGCTCCAATCAGTGCTGCCAATCGGTCGATATGAGCTTACTCGCATTATTTTTGTCGCTGGGTCGGTAAATGGTGCGCCGCCCGTTTCGCCTCTCAGCATTGCGTCTACAATCGCTTTGAATTGCGGCGGCAACTCGCTTTGAACAAATGCTTCACCTGGCTTTGCTATGTCTTGCATTGTAGAAGCTACGACCGTGCCTGTTTTTCTGTCTACGACGGCGACTTCAGAGTTTTGGGGAATATCGATTTTTGAGATAATGTTGCTCATTGCGTCCCCGTAAATGTTTGCGCCGATAAGACCGATGATTTTTCCCGAAGAAGATTTTACAGGCACGGCGTACGTTTGCAAAAGCGCATTTGCAACAGAGCTAAAGAAAGGAGTGCTGACGTAGTTGTTTCCTGCGGAGGCTTGCTTGATGTATTCGCGGTCGCCTAGTTTTACGACCTGCCCGCTTTTTGATACGTTGTCGCCTTGTGTTGTGTAATAAGTGATGTTTTCGTATTCATTGCTGACATCGTTATAACTTCTTGAGCGCACGCATTTTTCATAAAACGAAATCTCTTCGTCGGTGATAAAGTCTGTACGTGCGATAGCGTCTAGCATACGAAATTGCTTTTCGATTTCTGATAAAATAGAGCCAGACACATTGCCTGTAACGCTGTCGAGTGTTCGTTGCACGGTTTGTTCTACGGTACGAGTGGCGATTTTGCGAGCTAGAACAGCCACTGCGATATTAGAAAGAAGCGTAATGGCAATCACCAACCCCATCAGTTTGAACTGTAAGCTGCGAAATTTCATATCTCCCTCCAAAGAGTTTTTTCAACTGGATAAATAGACCTGTTCGATAATTGTCATTATCGGGCTCGACCCGATAATCTGAGGCAC
>CALDID010000295.1 GCA_937901865.1 uncultured Treponema sp. | reverse complement strand
CATTCCCGTACTTGATACGGGAATCCTTTTACAATACATAGAAGATTATCGGGTCGAGCCCGATAATGACAATTATCGAGTAGGTTTAATATACACTCATTTAAGATGATATGTCAATGTATTTTCCCGACATATTCCATAGGTTAATACGCAATCTAAAACAGATTTTTGTAAGCGAGGTTATAAATACTTTGCGTCGAATTCCGCTAAAGACATCGGCTTTGAGAAAAAGTAGCCTTGATAAATGTCGCTTCCTGCTGAATGTAAGAAATCAGCTTGTTCTGCTGTTTCTACTCCTTCGGTGATAACCGTCATACCGATAGACTTAGAAAGCGAAATCATATTTTCAAGTATCTTCTGCACTTTAATCTCGTCTTTTGCTTTGTGCAAAAAGGACATATCGATTTTAAGCACGTCCATACAGAAATCTTTGAGCGTGTTCAACGACGAATAACCAGAGCCAAAATCGTCCATCTCTACCGTAAAGCCGTATGCCTGCAATTTTTCGATAAGCCGCGCTTGCCTGTCTTTGTCTAGCATAACGGCTATCTCTGTAATTTCAAGTTTTAAGGCTTTAGGACTTATATCGTATTTTTCTACCAAATCCGTTAGCACTTTATAAACATCTAACAAATATAAATCTTTTGGCGAAATATTTACAGAAATATATAAATCCTCTCTGCCTTTGTCTTTCCATTTTCTAAGCTGCTTACAAGCTAAGTTCCAGACATATTGGTCAATAATGGAAATCATTCCGTTGTTTTCGAGTATGTCGATGAACTCTTTTGCAGGGATAAGCCCTTTGTCTTTAGAATAATAGCGCACAAGAGCCTCTGCTCCTAAGATTTTGCTGTCTTTGTCTACTTGCGGCTGCAAGAAGATTTGTATTTCGTTGCTTCGAATAGCCGCAGGAATGGCGTTGATAATTTCTTGCTCGCGAATAATATTATTGCGGATTTTGTCGTCGTAGTAGGCAATTTGCTTGCTGGGGTTCTTCTTTATCGTGCTTAATGCAATAAATGCCCTGTCGCACATAACAGACACAAGTAAGTTTCGTTCTTCTATAGCATACACACCGATTTGACAAATGAGATTATAATTCACGTCTTTCATTATGTCGAAAACCTGCAACGGTCCGTTTAAGAACAGCTCTTCGCTAAACTTTTTTTTCGGCATAAAAAGCGCAAAGTGGTCGCTTTCAAGTCTGCCATACACAGATTCTTTTGTAGTGGTGCGACGAAGTTCGTTTGCGATTTTTATGAGTATCTCATTTCCTTTCATTGAACCGTATTGGTCATTGACGAGCTTAAAATTTATAATATTGCTGCAAATGATAACATATTCGGTGTCGTTATTTTCTTGCAGCTTTTCCGTAACTCGCTCATAAAAATAATCTCGATTATACAGCCCTGTCAGCGTGTCGTGTGTTGCTCTGTAATGCTCTGCGGCGAGCTTTTTCAATGCCTCTGTTTCGTCAGAAATGATGAAGTAACTGCCGATAAAGCGATTATTTTTATCTTCAAGGCGGTTAAAATCTGTTCTATAATGGTGTATTTCGTCTCCGATTTGATAATCAAGCTGTTCGCTGCTATTTACTTTGAGTAATAAATCTTCTCCCTTGCCTAAAAGCTCTATGATTCTGTTGCTTGTTTCGTCTGCAAGCTCTTTTGCGAACATCGTTTTAGCGGAGTTGTTCAAATAGACGCATCTGCCGTCTATGTCGACGAGAATAAGAGCGTCTTTTAAATCATCAGCGACGGCGTTCATTGTCATCATCATAAGCTGATTAGGCACAAAGTAAAGCGTGATATAGTAAATACTTAATGCGATGATAGGGTAGAGCAGAATAGAAAAATCATAAGTATCCTTGCTAATCAGATACAGCGCATTTAGTGCGACAACGGTCATCACAGTAGCGAAGACTGAAATATACTTTATTTTGTAGACAGACGGCGCAAAAATGTAGGCTCTGATGAGATAGAAAAAACTTGCCACCAACATAATATAATCAATGGTGAGGTGCAGATACAAAGGAAAAGAGAAAATAGGAAAATAAACAATGTTTTTGTTTACAATGTGAAGCGTGAGCGTAAACGAGTTGTGAAAGATTGGATTGAGCAAAAAAGAAAGCGTATCTAAACTAACAGCGATGAGAAAAATGAGTTTGAGGCTTTGAAGCGTCTTTTTGTTCATCGTGTATTCATAGCAGAACGAAAAGAGAAAAAACAGCGTCCAATCAAGCCCGACAAAATAGAGCGTATATGCGGCAAATGTTGTTTTTTCGTTTATCGCCAAAGCAATAAGGATATTTGCGGCAAGGATTTCGAGCGCAGCATACATAAGCACTTTTATTTTGCGCGCAATGCTTTCTACTTGTTTTTGTATTTTAAAAATAATAAAATACAATAAGATGAGAGTAAAACTAGTTAAAAGAAAAATGTATAAGTTCTTCATTTATTTGGGTTGGTCAACCTTATTGATAAAATACGCAGTGAAACTCTTTATTCTGTTGATGAAAGATGTTTCTACTCTGTCGCGCAAAAAGAATACCGAAAGCGCATCGACTCCGCCTGCTCCGTACAAAATCCAATTTTCTCCGTCGCGAAACACCACAATTCCGCTTTTCATTCCTTGAGGGTCTGTAACTTTGAACTTGTCTTCATAATACATCTTTGTGTTGTTTGAAAACATATAGAAAAGACTTGTTCCGATTTGCTCAACAGCTACGTCCATTCCGACTTCTCCAAACGGCGACATATAGGCTTTTATCTTCATATCGATATTTTGCCCTTTGTCTTGTCGAGAAATGACTTTCGCCCAATCGTATAAATCGTAATATCGCTCATGGCGAACAGACCAATAGGGAATACCTGCATATCCCTCTACATTCAAAAGCTCATTTTTGATGAGTTCTACAAGATTTTCGTTTCCCTTGTATGGCTTAACTTGAATTACTTCGGCAAAATAAGCTGGCTTTAGAGCTTGCATTGTCTGAATGAGCTTTACAGCGGCTTTGTTGTCGGTATCAAGACAGATTTTCTTTGTATTTCCTGTGTTTAAGATAACGACTTCGCCGTTTTCTATTTTCTGCCTGTCGCTAGTAGAAATGTATTTATTGAAAAAACTTGTTGCAGAAGCACTATTGAGCGCAACGAGCAAAAGAATTGTTGTTGTTATTGTCTTAAAAATATTCATATTTCATATAAAAACGCATTTTAG
>CALDID010000294.1 GCA_937901865.1 uncultured Treponema sp. | reverse complement strand
AAAGCCCTTGTTATAGCCAAGATTTTTCAAAGATATATTAAAAATAGAGCAAAAAACGAAACGCATACATATTTAAAGCTAGATTTTTAGAGCAAAATTACAGATAATAAAGATATGGGTTCACAAGATAATTTTTCTGCACAGTTGTTGCAGGCACTAGACGCAAAATCCAGTTGGTTTGATACAGTCGCGCTTCCTAAAGTTCTCGAAAACTACCGATTGCACTCTTCTTGTGTGCAAAATCTTTTAAGTGCACTCATTAAAAAGTCAATCATTCAGGCAGACCCATATAAGCACGATAAAAAGATTTCTAATATTATTATTCCAGAAAATACCGAGTTTTCAGAAGGAGAAAGAGCTTCTGTTATAGGGCTTCGCTTGTCTGACTATGATAGCATGCTCGACTTTTTGTGCAATTATTTCAAATTTTCTGTTTCGCATGTTGATTTGAATCGCATAAATAAATTGCTCGCGCTCAATAATACATTTCAATGGGATTCGTTTACCGTAAACAATCCAAAGCCGAATACAAGAGGACTTGCAACCCTTATGGCTCAAGCTCGCTCTGGCGCAGACCCCCTTACGCTGAGCCTCTTTAGCGACACTGTAAGCAAATCTGCGCGCGCTATCGACGAGATTAACGCAACTCTTGCAGAGCTTTCCGTATTCCAAAGGGAAATGTATAAAGGTCAGGTGCGAAAGAATGTTTTTGAACACCCAGCCTTTGATAAAGATGCCGCATACAAGAACGAAGGGGCGATGCTTGAGCAGATTAAAAAGCTCTTGCCTGCTGTCCTTGGCAAAAAAAGCTATAATGCAGACCTTGTAAAAGAAATCCTTGAAGAAGAGTTTAGTGCGCAAAAAGAAGCGAAAAGAGCGGAAGTTTTAAGAAAGCTCGAAGTAAGAGTTGAGCGAAAGGTTAAAAAGGTTGAAAAAGTTGATACAAAAGCGATGATACTCGATGCAATACACCTTTTAGGTGCGCTTTCCCCGCAGCTTACGACGGTAATCGAAAAAGTGAACTTTAATCACAATGTGCTTGAAAACGAGAAAAACACGTTCTTTGACAAACTCAAAACGATTTTCCGCCGTGCATTCAACTTGTCAGAGCCACCTACAGTGTACGAAGTTATCGAAGTCGATAAGTCAACAGGTCAAAGGCGAAAAGTTACTATAAACTATCACGACTTCATTTCTAATATGAACAGAAGATTACGGGTCTACTCTTCATTCTCACAAAAGAACTCCCCTGGCTATCAGAGAGTGTCGGGAATAGAAGAAGCGAAGATTTTGGACTTTGTGCAGAAGCAGAGTTCTGAATGTAAATCTCTTTTTGTGCAGTTGAACGCTCTTGATGAATACTTTAAGACCGCTTGCAATCCAAGCAATAAATCGAGAATTAAGGGTATGAAGATAGATTTAGCGGCTATGAAAAATACGCTTATCAACGTAAATCAAAAACGTGGCGAATACTGCGCATATATCGAAGAACAAACGCAAATGCGTAAACTTGGAATTACAGACGATGAATAAATTTGCCTCACTTATTTCACATTCATTAAAAGTCATTGCATTTTCTATGGCTTTGAGTGCTTTTGCTGCAACGAGTACAGAAAAAACAGTTGATAAGGGTGCGGAGCAGCGCACACTTAATATGATAGATTTTTTGCACGAGTATGACCTCAATCCGCACACAGCGGCTTACACTTCAGAAGCACAGCTAATGACGGCATTATACGAAGGGTTGTATTCGTACAATCCTATCACTTTAGAGCCTGTGCCAGCTTTAGCAGAAAGCTATAAAGTGTCAAGAAGCCGAAAAAGATGGACATTCACGATTAGAAAAAATGCAAAGTTTAGCGACGGTTCTGCCATTACCGCTTCTTCAATCCGTGATTCTTGGCTTACTCTTTTAGCAAATCCGAATGCATCTTATTCATCGCTCTTCGATTGCATTGAGGGAGCAGAAGAATACAGAACAGGCAAAGGCAAAAAAGAAAACGTTGCAATCACTGCAAAGAACGCCACAACGCTCATCGTTGTCTTAAACAGCCCTGCTCCGCATTTTCAGCGGCTTTTGTGTCATCATTCTTTTTCTGTGGTAAGCGCAAAGCCGAATGTGTATAGCGGTGCATTTGTTTTGAAATCGTATGAAAACGGCATTTTAGAGCTAGAGAAAAACGCAAAGTATTGGGATAGCGCAAATGTCGCTCTTCCTGCGATACATATAGAACAATCTGGCGACCCCGACGAAAACACGTTCGCTTTTAACACAGGCGCAGTCGATTGGGTTACAGGCAACATTGAGCCAAAATCGCTCATCAACACAAAAGCGGTAAGCATGGCGGCAGAATACGGCACACAGTATCTTTTCTTTAAGTGCCAAAACGAACCATGGAATATTGCAGAGTTCCGACAAGCTCTTCTTGCGGCTGCCCCGTGGAGTGAACTGAGAAGCAAAGCTGTTGTAGCCGCTGAAACGCTTATCTATCCAATCTCAATGTATCCTAGTGTCATTGGCTACAAAGATACAGATATTGACGAAGCACTTGATTTGATGAAAAAGGCACGAAAAAAAGCAGGTATTCCCGACAAAAAAGAGATTGAGATAACCCTTGCATTGAGCGAAGAAGAAAGCGAAACTCGTTTTTATGACGCTCTTAGTGCCGCGTGGAAGCCACTTGGCGTAAAAGTGGTATTGCAAAGAACACCTGTGGAAAACTATTTGGCGAATATAAAAAATTGGAATGCTGATATTTTCTTGTATTCATGGATTGGAGATTTTGCAGAACCGTTAGCGTTTTTAGAGCTTTTCCGCTCTGACTCAAAGCTCCGTGAAACAAATTGGACAAATAGCGACTTTGATTCTCTTTTGCAAAAAGCCTCCGAGATTTCCGATACCGTAGAACGCTACAAAGTCTTTGCGAGCGCAGAGCAGCTTTTGCTTGACGAAGCTGTCATTATGCCGCTTTCGCACCCAGTGAGCTTTCACATCATCGATACAAATATTGTAGGAGGCTGGTACTCTAACGCATTAGACGTACACCCTTTTAAGTATTTGTACTTGAAAAAGCCGCAGATTTCAGTTCAAAACCTTGTGCTTGCAAAGCCAGATGCGTTTTCTCGCACATCAATTCGATAAAATTACATCTATGCAAAATCGTGCTAAAAGCATATAATAGGAACTCTATTATTTGTTGGCACGATTTTTTTACGTGTTAAGGGGTTTTTTATGGTTATTCTTACTTTGAACTGTGGTTCTTCTTCCGCAAAGTACCAAGTTTATGATTGGGACAACAAAGATGTACTTGCTACAGGTGTTGTTGAACGCGTTACTCAAGATGGTTCTGTGATTACTCACAAGCCAAAGGGAAAAGACAAATTCGTGCTTGAAAGCCCTTGTCCAACACACAAAGAAGCTATTGAACTTATCTTGAACGCTATTACAGATAAAGAGCATGGCGTGATTAGTGATATGAACGTTATCGGAGCTGTTGGACATCGTGTTCTCCATGGTGGCGATAAGTTCACAAAGAGCGTAAAGGTAACTCCTGAAGTTCTCGACGGTTTCCGCTCTGTTATCGGCTTAGGTCCTCTTCACATGCCTGCAAACATCATGGGTATTGAAGCTGCACAGAAAG
>CALDID010000293.1 GCA_937901865.1 uncultured Treponema sp. | reverse complement strand
GCTCTCTAAAAAAAGAAGAAAGATACGCACCTGACGGATAGGGAGCATTGAGCTGTACTAACGGCGGCTGTATTATTTTTACATCGTCTATCTTTTTAATCATAAGTTCCTCGATAACATAAAGCTAAAAAAGTATATCACAAATGTATTATAAAAATAAAGGCAGACAGAAAAAAGTGTGTACATCTTACCATCGGTAAGGTGTATTAAATACCATCGGTAAGATGTACACATTACCATCGGTAAGATGTATTAAATACCGTCGGTAAGATTAACACGTTACAGGCGGTAAGATGTGCAGAATTTTTGTACAGATGTGCTATTTTGCAAAAGAGCGATGTTCTTTCTAAAAAAGTGGGTGTATATTAAAAAAGTCGGTATAGTCTTAATGCCGATAGAACTTTTTGGAGGAAGTTTCTTTTATGAAAAACCGTTTTTTGTTCGGCTGTGCAGCGGCGTTTATCCCTCTGCTCATTTCAGGTTGTGCCACGACCGAAAAGACTGGTACAAAAACAGAAGCGAGTGCTGTAAAGGAGGAAGTTGTATTGGCTAACGTGATTGAAAAATACAACTCCAACTTTGAAGGCACGGGAAGCAATGGAGCTCTTCATTGGTGGAATGATAGGGCGTGGAAGCCTGATTGTCTTAATCAAGTAGCGTATGGAGAAGGTGAGCAGCCGAATGCAGAATGTGGAAAATTCTACGCAAAGGCTATTTCAAAGGGCGATGAAGCGCAGTGTCAATTTGCATACAAAGACCTTGCTTCTGCTATTCAGGGCGGCGTGCCTTACAACTATTCTTATTATGCACGAATTGCAGACGACAGCGAAGTAAAGGACGGAACTGTAAAGCTGGTGATTAACGCGGCAAATGAAGGCTGGAGCGATGTGGAAAGCGCAGATTTGAAAAACGCTGTTTCAACGCTCTCTGACAAATGGCAGCTTTTCACAGGCTCTTTCACGCTCACAGACCCAAGAGCGCAGGTGCAAGTGCAGTTCACAGGTTCTTCTGGCGTTTCATACTGCATTGATGATGTTCGTATCACCATCGACCCTGCGTATGCTGGTTCTATCGAAACAAATATCGTCAGCTTAAAAGATGTGCTTACTTCTGATAAAGGTTTCGGACACGACCTCATCGTTGGCGGAGCTATGACGGTGGGCGAGGCGAGCGACCCGCTTTATATGCAGCTTTTGTTCAAGCATTTCAACGGCGTAACGCTTGGAAACGAGCTGAAACTCGACGCTATGAACGGCTACCACGACGGAAACCGCACTCCGATTGGAATTACGAGCGACACATTGAACGGCAAAGAGATAAAAGTTCCTGTGCTTGACCATTCAAGAGCAGATTCTCTTCTCGATAAAGTGGTTGAATACAACTCTAAGAACCCGAAGCAGCCGATTAAGGTTCGCGGACACGTTCTTGTGTGGCATTCACAAGCACCAGAATGGTTCTTCCACAAAGATTATGATATTAAAAAAGCCGATGCCTCAAAAGAAGAAATGAATGAGCGTATGGAGTGGTACATCAAGACAATGCTCACATACTACACAAACAAATCTAGTGAAACAGGCAAAAAATACGCAGATTGTTTCTATGGTTGGGACGTTGTAAACGAAGCGGTTTCAGACGGAACTGGCACATATCGTTCAGACACAGAGAACTCAAGCTGGTGGCGCATTTACAAGAGCAATGAGTTTATCATTAACGCATTTAAGTTTGCAAACAAGTATGCTCCAAAATCGCTCGGATTGTATTACAACGATTACAACGAAGCCTCTCCGCAGAAGTGCAAAGGTATCGTGCAGCTTTTGAATGACGTGAAGAATGCAGAGGGAACTCGTATCACCGCGATGGGTATGCAGGGACATTACAATATGGACAGCCCTTCAGTCCCCGATTTTGAAAATGCAGTTCGCGAGTATTGCAAAGTCGTCGGAAGCGTAATGATTACCGAGTTCGACTTAAAGGCAAGCTCTTCTTTCAACGGCACAAACTTCGATGATGAATACAACAAGCAGGCATATCGCTACAAGGCTTTTTATGACAAGCTCGTTGAACTCGACAAAGAAAAGGGTATCAATGTTTCAGGCATTATTTTCTGGGGTGTAACAGACCCGTATTCTTGGCTTCAGACATTCAGCGGCGTTGGCGGCGGAGCTGACGGAAAGCAGAGCCAGTGCCCGCTTTTGTTCGACGGTAAATACAAGGCAAAGCCTGCATTCTACGCATTTGCTGACCCGTCAAAACTTGAGCCTGCAATCAAGAACATCACTATCGTAGAAAGCGACAATTTCGATTACGGTGCAACTTATTCTTTCCCAGCAGGAAATATCAACGTTGATTTCTCTCCAATCTGGCAGAATGGAAAAGTGAGCATCAAGGCAAATGCAAAGGGCAAAATCGGCGCAAACGACAAGATTGCTCTTTTCGTAGACGACGGAAGCGGCATTAAAACTGTTTCAGACAAGGCATCTTCTCAAACAGTGCTTTCTATCGACACAGCGGCAGCAGGAAGCGTAAGCACGATTAAAATCGATGTTCGCTATGAAAGCGACAAGGGAATTAGCTCATACAACGACTTGCTCAACAATCAGACAACTTCTTCAAAGTTCTATGCAGCTGCATTGATGAAGCCGTATGCGGTCATCAAAAAGGGAAGCCCATCTCTTTCATTCGACGACGAGGCGTGGAATAGCGCGAACACAGTGAAGCTCGGAGTTGTGAGCGGTTTGGCAGAAGCAAGAGGAGAAGCAAAAGTTCTCTGGGACGAAAAGGCTTTGTATGTGTATGCGACGGTGAAAGACAGCGACATCAACACAGACAACATCAACGCGTACGAGCAGGATTCTATCGAAGTGTTTATCGATGAGAACAATGCAAAGAAAGAAGCGTATGAAGCTGACGACAAACAGTATCGTATTAACTGCTTGAACGATAAGAGCTTTAACGGCATTAAGTGCAAGGGAGCGTATGTGAAGAGCGAGGCGAGATTAGTTGACGGCGGATATGAAATCGTAGCTTCATTTGCATGGACAGACGTGAAGCCGACTTCTGGAGTAAAAATCGGTTTCGACTTGCAGATTAACGACGCAGACAAGTCAGCAAAGCGACTCGGCACTATCAACTGGTATGACGAAACAGGTTCTGGCTGGTCAAAGCCAAGCGTTTTAGGCACAGTCGTTCTCGAATAAGGCACAGCCTTTTTTGCAACAGCCATAGGCTGCTTTGTAGCGTGTGAGCGCAAAAACGACTAAAATCAATGGAGAAGAGAAAAAGATGAAAAAGAAACATTTGATATTGTTGTTAATTGGAGGATTTACTGCGATGAGTTTTGCAAATGTGAGCGAGCTTGAAAAACAGATTGCAGAGAAAATTGAAAAGCTCGATGTTGAAACAAACCCGATTATCACGCACAAATTTGCCGCAGACCCTGCTGTATTGGTGTACAAAGACACAGTGTATGTGTATGCCACAAACGATATGCAGCAACTTGCTTTTACTCAAGGCAAGGAAGAGAATAGATACAACAAAATCAATACGCTCAACGTATTTTCTTCAAAAGACTTGGTGAACTGGACGGATTTGGGCGAAGTGAAAGTGGCGGGAAAGAACGGCGGCGAGGGAGATGCGAAGTGGGCTTCTAACTCGTGGGCTCCTGCCATTGCGTGCAAAAATATCGGCGGAAAAGATATGTTCTTTTTGTATTTTGCAGACAGTGGAAACGGAATCGGTGTTTTAAGCGCACCGTCTCCGACAGGTCCTTTTAGCGACCCGATAAAAAAGCCGCTGATTTCCCGCCAAACGCCGAATTGTGCGAATGTGAACTGGCTGTTTGACCCTGCGGTGATGATTGACGATGACGGAGCGGGCTATATTTATTTCGGCGGCGGACACGATGCAGACAAAGCGGAACACCCGAAAACTGCTCGCTGTGCAAAGCTCGGCACGGATATGATAAGCATTGACGGCGAACCTCAAGAAATTGACGCGCCGTATTTGTTTGAAGATTCTGGCATAAACAAAATCAACGGAACGTATTATTACACCTATTGCACAAACTGGGTTTCTCGCACCGTTACAAAGGATTCTGACATACCTCCTGTCGCGGTAATTGCGTATATGACTTCTGATAATCCGTTAGGTCCGTTTACCTATCGAGGCTGGACGCTCAAAAATCCTGGCGCGTATTTCGGGGCTTCTGGCAATAATCACCATTGGATTTTTAATTTCAAGGACAAATATTACATCGCTTATCACGCGCAGACGATGGAAAAGATGCTCGGACTTGAAAAGGGCGGCTATCGCGGGATTTATATCAGCGATTTTGATATAAACGAAGACGGCAGCTTCCCTGTGCAAAAGAAGTGCGTAGACGCTATTGAGCAAGTCGGCTCATTCAATCCGTATGAAGAGATTGCCGCCGCTACCTATCAGTCGATGAAAAATGTGGCGGTTACGGCGGAGAGATTGCTGAGCCCTGTTGCTGACGGCGGATATGTGTTGATAAAAGGCGTGGACTTTGGAAGCGGCGCGGGCAAGATTGAGATTAACAGCGTCGTCGCGAAGAAGGCAAAGGGCGGAAATCTCAAAGTCTATCTCGACCGCATGGACGAGGGCGCAAAAGCCATTGCAGATATAAAGATTGGCAAGAAGGCGAAGCAAGAAAAAGCAATAGAAGGCGTTTCTGGCGTGCACGATGTGTATTTTGTTTTCTCTGGCAACTTTGCTCTTTCTTCTTGGAGATTTCAGGCACAGTAGGGCTTGAGCCTGCTTGTAAGTTCATAGGTTAGTGTGTTTTATAAAGAATAAAAAAGGGAAGTCTATCCGAAAAAGGACGGGCTTCCCTTTTGTTTGCGCAACGGAAAAAGATTAGTTCAAATGCAAGCACTGTTTGTATTTTTGTGCCAATCGCTTTGATTTCACTGCTGCAAGACCGCAGTAATTCTCTGGCTTTTCAAAGAAGTTTTCGGGGTTTGCCACGCCGAGTTTTTCAAGCTGCGCGGTGATTTTTTGGAATGCGTCGGTATGCGTTTTCAAGACTTCAAAGAATGTCTTTCCGCTCTTTTCGGCTTCGAGCGTAATCTTTCTGATGACTTCGTGTCCGTCAGAAACTCCTGCCTCGCCCAAAAGAATATATGCAGGTTCTGCCAAAACGCCGCCTTTTACTTTGCCGCCTGCTCCAGCAAGGTTCTTCGCCATATTCTCTCTGTCGGCTTGCAATCCTGAAACAACTTTGTTCATACGAGAAACCGCCATCGTAAAGCCTGTTACATAATCGGCGATAAATCTTTGGCTTGCGCTGTTTGTGAGGTCTCTCTGGTGCTCTGAAATCTGGTCCATATAGAACGTCATAACGCGCGGAGCAAAGGCTTTCCACAGTGATTTTACATGCTCGCTGTTCCACGGATTGCGCTTCTGCGGCATAGTGGAAGAGCCGACTTGTGTTGAAGAGAAATATTCAAACACTTCGCCGATTTCGCTTCTTTGCAAGTTGCGGAGGTCGTCTGCGAGGTTTGCGATAATGCCGAACGCCACATTGAGCTCTAAGAGCAATCGCAACAGATATTCTGGCTCTACAAGCTGATTAGAGTATTCAGACGGGTCTAAGCCTAGGAATGAAAGATATTTTCTTTCAAGGTCTTCGGGGTCTTTTACAATCATCGAAGGACCGTTATAAGAGCCGACAGGACCTGCGAGCTTGCCTTTGAGCTGATGAGAAAGCTCTTCTATCTTCAAAATAGATTTGCCCAAGCGAGAAACGAACTCTGCAATAGACCAGCCGAATGTAATCGGAACAGCGTGCTGACCGTGAGTGCGTCCAACTTGCGGCGTTGCACACTCTCGCTCTGCAATATCGCAAAGGTGTTTTTCGAGGCTTTTGAGCTCTGGAAGAACGACGTTTTGCACAGCGTCTCTCATGCGTACGCTCAAAGCCGTATCAAGAATATCAACGCTTGTTGCACCAAGATGCACAAGAGGCGCGATGTCGCTTGCAACTTTTGTTTTCATCACATTTACAAGCGCACGAATATTGTGCTGAGTTTTTTCCTCTTCTTGATACACTTCGTTTGGGTCGATATTCTCCGCCACATCGTCAAGGCTTTTTGCTTTTTCGTCTGTCAGCTCTCCGCGAACAGATAAATGCGCCTTTACGAGTGCAGCCTCGCATTTCGCTAATGAGCGAACGGAGGCTGCTTCAGAAATATACTTAGAAAGTCCGTCAAAAACCGCTTTTTCCGAAAGAGAATAGCGGTGGTCAAGAGAAGAAATATTCTCAAAAATATTGCGTGTTTCCATAGGTGGCATTATCTACTAAACTGCATAAAAATGCAATATTTTTTATAAAAGATTTGCAATGTATTCAGCGTGTTCAATACAGTTATAACGGTTTTATAACTGCGGCAGTATGCAATATTACTATTGACAGTAACAATATATGCTGTTATACTTCTTTATAACCACGAATCTAGTATGAATGTACTTAAAAGGTACTCATGGGAGGCGAAAAATGGTGAAAAGGACTGACTGCATATACATTTCTATTCCGAGCGACCGCTATACGCCGTATTCTTTGGCGCGCAAAATTGGTGCAAAGGCGATTTTAGAGAGTGCAAGATTTAACGCAGGCAAAGAGAGATATTCAATTCTTATGGCAGAAGAGGCGTTTCACATCGTGCAAGACGATGAGGGAACGTTTTTTTTAATTGATGGTCGCCGTGTGCCGTTTACAGAGCAGACGCTAACGAGTTCGGGAAAAGTCATTGACGAGCTTCCGTGGAGCAAGATGAAGCGAAAGCTCGACATTTTGGACGCTCTTGAATATGTTGCTGAGGAAAATGATTTATCAAAATACAATATCCCGATTCCTGCGAGTGGAGTGGGATATTTGAGCTATGAGTTTTGCGCACGCTGCGACACAATCGCTTTAGCTCCTCAAACAGATGAATTGCATATTCCTGAAAGCGAGTTTATTGCAGGGCATTTGTACTTGATTTTTGACCACTTCACAGAGAGAATACATATCTTTGCGCTTAACTACACTGAACATCAAATCGATTTGCAAAAGGCTGTTGATAAGCTCAAGAAAAGACTTGATGACCTTGATTTTAGCTATCTTACGCCTCCCGACGAACCAGACCCGTGCCGTGTGATTACAGACGAGGAGCAGTCAAAGAGGGAATATATTGAAAAGGTAAATGCGTTAAAAAAGCATATCATTGCAGGCAACATTGTGCAGGCTGTGCCAAGCCGCAGACTGCAAATTGAGTGCGAGACTTCTGCGCTTGAGATATACCGCAGGCTTCGTTCTGTAAATCCTTCTCCATACTTATTCTATCTTGATTTTGGAAGTCATCAGCTTATTGGCTCTTCGCCTGAAAGTCTGGTAAGAGTGAGAGATGGGGTAGCGTCGATAAAGCCTATCGCTGGCACCCGTCGACGCGGAAAAAATGCAGAGGAAGATGAAGAGCTGAAGAATGAGCTTTTAGCGAATGACAAGGAAAAATCTGAGCATTTGATGCTTGTTGACCTTGCTCGAAATGATTTGGGCAGAGTGTGCGAGGCTGGTAGCGTAAAAGTTGTGCGCTATATGGATTGCGAAATGTTTAGCCATGTTATGCACTTGGTGAGCGATGTGCAAGGCAGAGTGAAAAAAGGCATAAAGCAGATACAAGTGTTGCGCTCAGCATTTCCTGCGGGAACAGTGTCTGGTGCGCCTAAAATCAGTGCAATACAGATTCTTTCTGGGCTTGAAAAGACAAAGCGAAAATTCTATGCGGGGGCTGTCGGCTATTTGCAGGCTAATGGCGATTTAGATTTCTGCATTGCAATTCGCTGTGCGCTGAAGCAAGATAAAATATGGAGTTTGCAGGCAGGCGGCGGCATTGTGTACGACTCAAACGCAGAGCGCGAATGGGAAGAAACAAACGAGAAGCTAGGTGCTTTAAGGGCTGTGCTTGACGGCACAAAAAAAGCCTAAAACAGTGCAAAAGTTTACAAAATGTTGCAAATGCCCCTTTGACACCTTTCGGCAATATCAAGTATAGTTGTAGTATGGCTACAAGAGTTACGATTCAAGATATTGCCGATTCACTCGGTCTTTCAAGAAACACTGTTTCAAAAGCAATTAACAACACTGGCTCTCTTGCACCTAGTACAAGGGAGGCTATTTTTAAGAAAGCTCAAGAGATGGGCTATAAGCTCTTTTCGTATGCAACAGACGAGAGCAATATTTCGTTTGATGTAAAGAAAGCGAAAAGTGAAAAAAGCATTTCTGGAGAGTTTGCCCTTTTAACAGCGGGAATATTGGACAGCTTGCATTTTTCGGCGAGAATGCTTGATGTTATGCAAGAAGAAGCGTCAAAGCTCGGCTGTGGATTTACGATTTACCGAGTAACACCAAGGGAGCTAAAAGAAAAGAAGCTGCCTACTTCATTCGACAAAAATCGCATTGTCGGGATTTTCTGTGTTGAAATGTTTGACATAGAGTATTGTTCGCTTTTGTGCGATTTAAATATTCCGCTTGTATTTATCGATACCCCTGTTACATTTTCACCAAAGGCGATTCGGGCAGATGTGCTTTTAATGGAAAATAGAAATTGCATTTACGAGTTTATCGGCGATATGGTGAACAGAGGCAAAAAAGACTTTGCTTTTGTGGGAGAGGCGAAGCATTGCCGTTCGTTCTTTGAGCGGTATGACGCATTCCGTGGCGCATTGGTGATGTATGGTCTTGAATATAAAGCAGACAGAGCTTTAATCGGAAACAAAGCGGTTGGCGAGAACGGCATACAAGCTATATACAGGGATTATCTCAATGAAAATATTGAAAAATGGGATACACTGCCTGAAGTAATAATATGTGCAAATGATTTCATAGCGACGGATTTGCTGTTAGTGCTTCGAGAAAGAGGGGTAAGAGTTCCCGAAGACACGCTCATTTGCGGCTTTGATGATTCTCCACAAGCTCTTATCGTTTCTCCGCCGCTCACTTCTATCCGCATCAATGCGCACGATATGGGATTTTGTGCAATGAATCTTATGCTGTCGAGAATCGAAGAGCCAAAACGAGCTTTGCGCACTGTCTCTGTTCAAACTACCTTAGTTTGCCGCGCTTCCACCCAGCCTATTCAATAGCACACTATAACCAAAGGCGAAAAAAAGGGACTATCACAAGCAAGATAGTCCCTAGAAGGAGAGATTTATTTTTAGGTGTTATAGCTGTGCTATTCATTTGCACATTTTATATTGTGCAACTATCTTTTCCATTTGTCAAGCATAATCCACATAAATGAGCGTATATTTGAAATCGAATAGTGCTTTGCATATATTTTTGCACAATTTGCACAAATTTTTCTTGACAAATGAAACATTTGCTCTTACACTTTAATTATACAAGCACTTAACAATTTACAAATGCACTGTGTTGCATATTTAAGGAGGAACGAAGTGAAATTCAAAACCCTAACGTATATAAAACAGCATTGGCAGCTCTATGTCATCTTTTTGCTTCCTGCATTGCTGCTCACCATCATCTTTCGCTACATTCCGATGGGCGGAATCCTCATCGCATTCCAAGATTACAACCCAATCCGTGGCGTATTGGCGAGCCGTTGGGTCGGCTTAAAGCACTTTACCCGCTTTTTGTCTTCGCCCGACTTCATCACTTATTTGCTGAATACCCTCAAGCTCAGCATTTACGGGCTGTTGTGGGGCTTCCCTGTGCCGATTATCCTCGCGCTGCTGCTCAACCGCATCAGAAGCGCAGGCATCAAGCGCAATATCCAGCTGCTGCTTTATATGCCGAACTTCGTTTCTGTCATCGTTGTCTGCGGTATTGTGCGCATTGTGCTTTCGGTTACAGGTCCGCTCAATCACCTTTTCGGCACGCAAATCAACTTTATGACGATGCCGAGCGCATTCCGCACGATTTACATCGCTTCTGGCATTTGGCAGGGCGCAGGCTGGGCTTCGATTATGTATACGGCGGCTCTCGCAAACGTCAGTCAGGAAACACGCGAGGCGGCTATCCTCGACGGTGCGAACATCTTGCAGGAAATCGCGGTGGTGGAATGGCCTGCGATTAAAGATATGGTCGTCATTCAGTTCATCTTGCAGGCAGGCAACATTATGAGCATCGGCTTTGAAAAGGCGTACGCGCTTCAGACCGATTTGAACCTGCCAGCCGCGGAAATCATCGCGACGTATGTGTACAAAAAAGGTCTGCTTGACGGCGATTACAGCTTCTCGACGGCGGTCGGACTTTTCAACACGGTTATCAACGTGATTTTGCTCCTCATCGTGAACAAAACGGTGTCAAAAATGAACGACGGACAGGGACTCTAAGGAGGCGCACAAATGAAACAACAGGGACTAATCAGGCTGTCTTATCGCGATAGAATTATCTTGAACTTTGGGTATCTGCTCTTGGCTCTTTTCGTGCTGGCGATTGTCGTGCCGATGGTGTACATCGTGGTGGCGAGCTTCATCGACCCCGTAACCTTGCAGAACAAAGGCATTACGTTCGACTTTGCAAAATGGACGCTCACGGCGTATCAACGCGTGCTTTCCAACGCGGCAATCTGGACGGGCTTTAAGAATGCGGTGATTTATTCCGTGCTGTCAACGGTGGTGTCGGTCGCGATTACGATGCTTTGCGCGTATCCGATGAGCCGCAGCGACTTCAAGGGGCGCAGGTTTTTCAACGTGATTTTCGTTATCACGATGTTTTTCGGCGGCGGCTTAATCCCGACGTATTTGCTCATCAGCAACTTAGGTCTTCTCGATTCGATGTGGGCTTTGATTTTGCCGGGCGCGTTCAATGTGTGGAATATGATTATTGCCCGCACGTTCTATCGCGGAATCCCGAAGGAATTGCAGGAGGCGGCGTATGTGGACGGGGCGAACGAGATAACGTATTACTTCCGCATTTTGCTTCCTGTGTGTGCGCCGCTGATTATGGTGCTGTCGCTGTGGCAGTTCGTGGGTATGTGGAACAGCTATTTCGACGCGATGATTTATTTGAACGACGCGGCAAAACAGCCGTTGCAGTTGGTGCTTCGCTCAATCCTTATTCAAAATCAGCCCGAATCGGGAATGATTAGCGATATGCAGAGCACCGCCGCTCGCGCACAGCTTGCCGAGCTGCTCAAGTATGCGACGATTATCGTGTCGAGTTTGCCGCTTTTGGTAATGTATCCGTTCTTCCAAAAGTATTTCAACAAGGGCATTCTTGTCGGCTCAATCAAAGGCTGAGCCACAGGCTCTTTTGTATGGCAGGCACAGCCTGTTTTGTAGGGCACAGCCTGTTTTTAGAACCGCCGAAGGCACTTTCGCCCTTCATTTAACACACGAATATAAGTGGTTGAGTGCAGGGCGGTAAGCCTATGATGTATCGGACGCTAAGGCGTTGCAGGCTTGCAAAGAGGTCGTGTGCAGGCTTGCAAAGAGAGTGTTTGACGACCGTCGTGGGAACTGCTCGACGGGTATCGTGGGAACTGCTCGACGAGTATCGTGGAAACTGCTCGACGAGTATCGTGAGAACTGCTCGACGAGTATCGTGAGAACTGCTCGACGAGTATCGAGGTGATTACATAATTTTGTGAATAACACGCTGGCGTGGCGTGTGTGGGGGTTATATAATGAAAAGATTTGCTAAATCTGTTGCTCTTGCGCTTCTTGCAGGAAGTGCAGTTGTGTTGGCGAGTTGCGGCGGCAAGGACAAAGTTGCGCTCAACAGCGGCAAGGTGCAGGAAGTGGACATCGCGTCTCTCGTGTTTCCGCTTGCCGAAAAGGCGACAATTACGGGCTTGACGAGTTATCCTGCAAACACGGAATCGAACCCGAACAATCGCACGATTTTCAAGCGATTGCAGGAAAAGACAAACGTGGAAGTCAAGTGGACGGCAATGCAGGCTGACCAGTGGGGCGACAAAATCACGCTCGCGATGGCGAACCCGAAGACGCTTGCCGACTTCGTTTTCAACGCCAGCTTTAACGACAGCGCGCTTTTGAAGTATGCCGACCAGGGCATTATCATTGCGCTTGAGGATTACATTGACAAATATATGCCGAACCTCAAGACAGTTTTCGAGAATTATCCTGAGTATCGCGCGATGTGTACCGACTCTAACGGGCATATTTGGGCGTTCCCGTGGATTGAGCAGCTCGGACAGGGAAAAGAGGCGATTCAGGTTATCGACAATATGAGCTTTATCAATAAGAAATGGCTCGATTTCCTCGGACTTCCGATTCCGTCAACAACAGCGGAGTTTGAGCGCACGCTTATCGCATTCCGCGACAACGAGGCGGCGCTGCAGAAGGAGTTCGGCATTGACGGCTCTATTATCCCGATGTCCTGCATTATGAACGACGGCGGACAAGACCCGTATGTGCTTATCAACGGCTTCGGCGAGGGCTATGGAGATGCGGACAAAGGGCGGCACATTGCGGTAACAGACGACAAGAAGGTGATTTGCAGCGCGACGCAGGAAGGATTTAAGAAGGGAACAGCGTGGCTTCACGGTTTGTATGAGCAGGGCTTGATTGACCCAGAGTCTTTCACGCAGGAATGGTCAACGTATGTGTCAAAGGGAAAATCGGGACGCTATGGCGTGTGCTTCAGCTGGGACGTTGCGAACATCGCAAACCTTGCCGACTTCGTGCCGCTTCCTGTGTTGCAGGCAGACACAAAGAACTTGACGGCGCAGAACGGCTCATTCACAAGCGGATTTGACCGCGGTCGCTGTGTGGTTACGGCGGTTGCAAAGAACCCTGCTCTTGTGTGCGCGTGGATTGACCAGATGTATGACCCGTTCCAGTCTCCGCAGAACAACTGGGGTACTTACGGCGAGAACGACGGATTCGACATCTTCGTGCTCGGCAAGAACGAGGCTGGCTATGATATGCTCAAGCACGCTCCGTTGGGCGACGCTTCGCCTGTTGAGGTGCGCGAGGCGGAGAGCGTAAACGGTCCGCTGGCGATTCTCGACAAATACTACGGCGTGTATGTAACGTGCCCAGATGATGCGCAGTATCGTCTTGATTGGATTAAGGATTTTTACACGCCTGATATTCACGAAAAGTATGTGTATCCGAACGTGTTTATGACGAGGGAAGACACAGAGCAGCTTTCTAACTTGCAGGCGGACATCACAAAGACGATTAACGCGGCGAAGTCAGAATGGGTGATGAACGGCTTTAGCGACTCTGATTGGGACGCGTTCTTGAAGAAGCTCGATTCGTACAAGTTGGGCGCAGAGCTTGCGATTTATCAGAAGTATCTTGATGCATACTTCGTATCGCTCGGCAACTAACACGCGAGGCGTGTTTCTCAAAAGCACAGCCTCTATCTCCCCTCGCCTGCTAGGAGAGGGGGAGGGGGTGAGGTAATTAGGGGAGAAAATATGCAAGTAAGCGACATTTTAGAAAAAGCTATAAAATACGAAATCACAAAAGAAAAAGAGATAAAAGAGGAGGAGCGTCCTGTATTCCATTTAACCGCACGGAGCGGCTGGATGAACGACCCGAACGGTTTTTCGTTTTACAAGGGCGAGTATCATTTATTCTATCAGTACAATCCGTACAGCACGCACTGGGACAAAATGCACTGGGGGCACGCGGTGAGCAAAGATTTGCTGCATTGGCACTATCTTCCCTGTGCGCTCGCTCCTGACACGTGGTACGACCGATTCGGCGTATTTTCGGGAAGCGCAATCGAAATAGACGGCAAGCAGCTTTTGATGTACACGGGCGTGCGCCAAGAAAAGCAGGCGGACGGCACGACAAAAGATGTGCAAGTGCAATGCATTGCTACGGGCGACGGCGTGAGCTACGAAAAATATGCGCAGAACCCTGTTATCGACGAGAATATGCTTCCTTCAGGCGCAAGCCGAAACGATTTCCGCGACCCGCGCATTTTCAAGGCAAAGGACGGCTCATTTTTGGCGGTGATTGCCAGCCGCGCTGAAGACAAAAGCGGACAGATACTGCTTTTTGCAAGCGATGACGGCTATTCGTGGCGTTTCAAGAGCACTCTCGCGCAAAACCAAAACCGCTACGGCAAGATGTGGGAATGTCCCGATTTCTTTGAACTTGACGGCTCGTATGTGCTTTTGACCAGTCCGCAGGATATGAAAGACGACGGCGCGGAGTTCCACGACGGAAACGGCACGCTCTGCTTGATTGGCTCTCTCGACGAGGAGCGCGGCACGTTCTCAGAAGAGCATATTCAGACGCTCGATTCTGGCATTGATTTTTACGCGCCGCAAACGGTGTTGACTTCGGACGGCAGAAGAATAATGATTGGCTGGCTTGAAAACTGGGACGGCTGTGCCATAAACACAAGCGAGAAATGGGCGTGCCAAATGGCAACTCCGCGCGAGATTTTCATTCAAGACGGCAGATTGTGCCAAAAGCCGATTAAAGAGCTTGACGAGGCAAGAGCGAACAAGGTTTCGTATGAGAATGTCGCGCTCGTGAACGCGGAAAAGACGCTCGACGGCGTAAAGGGCAGAGTGCTGGATATGGAACTGCACATTGAGGCGGAGTGCGAAAACGATGTTTTTGAAGTGGACGTTGCCAAAGACGACACCCACGCAACGCGCCTTATTTTCCGCGCAAAAGAGCATACGCTCACCCTTGACCGCAGAAGATGCGGTTCGTGCCGCGCGATTATCCATAGCCAAGAGTGCATTTTGAAGAACAAAGGGAAAAGCCTTGATGTACGCATCGTTCTTGACCGCTTCAGCATAGAAGTCTTTATCGACGGCGGAAAGCAGGCGATGTCTGCCGCGCTCCCGACCGCGCTTGAAGCCGACGGCATTTCGTTCAAGGCGCTCGGTTCTGTGTCATTCTCCGTGAACAAATACGAGTTATCTCTATGAATTTTCTTTGTAAATCGATTGTAATGGTGAGCGCAATGCTGTTTTTGGGCTGCAGCGCAAAAGACAAAAATGCGAGTCTTCACTTGCAGGGCGAAGTAAAAGACGAAGAGGATTTTGCATACAAAACGTTCTTTTTGCCGCGCGCCATTGGCTCAAAAAGGGCGTATGTGGGCGATTGTATGCCTTTTTACGAAGACGGCGTGTTTTATGTGTATTACTTAAAGGACGGCGGCGATTCATACAATCACTCGGTGTTTCTTGCGACGACGACGGATTTTGTGTCGTGGCAGGAAATCGAAAAGCCCGTGTTGGAGTCCAGCCGCACTCTCGCGCAGGATAGCTGGATTGGCACGGGGTCGGTCGTGAAAATCGACGGGGAATATCTGTTTTTCTACACGGGACACGCGGCGAGTGCGAGCGAATACGGCGAGAAGATTATGGCGGCAAAGAGCGATAATCTGTATTCGTTCGAGAAAATCGACGGCTGGAGCATTGCGCCTGATGATTCGCTGGGTCAAAAGCGCGATTTTCGCGACCCGCAGGCATATCTTGACGAGGCGGCGGGCAGAATAATTCTCACCGTTACCGCCTGCAAGGACGGCAAGGCGCGCATTTTGAAGTATTCGATGGACAAAAATCTTGAGAATATCTCGTACGACGGCATTATTTTCACCGACGAAACTGCCGCTGTCTACAATCTTGAGTGCAGCGACACGTTCGAGATGAACGGCCTTTATTATCTCACCTACTCCGCGCAGGACGACACGCATTTTTACGCGGTTTCCCAAACGCCTTACGGAGCGTATTCCGCGCCGCGCCGATTGGACGGAAAGCTCTTTTATGCGGCAAAGCACACGGAAAAGGACGGCGAAACGTATCTGGTGGGCTGGGGACGGAGAAGCGAAGAGCCGACGCTGACGCAGGAGGTGAAAGGCTGGGCTGGCAATATCGTGGCGCAAAAGATTGTGCAACGGGCGGACGGAAGTCTGTTTCTTGCTCCGATTGACGCGGTGAAATCGCAGTTCACGACGGAACAGCCGACGCTTTTCAAAAACTCAAGCGCGAAGATTTTTTCAAAGAGCGAGCGCGCGACAAAAGCACTTTTTTCTGCAACGGAGAGTTTTTTGTTACAAGGGCGCGTATCGTTTTCTAAAGGCGGGCGGTTCGGTCTTCTGTTTGATTGCGCCGACGAGGATTTAAGCAAATTCATCGCGATAAATCCTGCGGAGAACACGCTTTCGCTTTTTGCAGAAGGCGGGGATTTGCTGATTACTCAAACGCCGATTTCGCTGGAGAAAAACCGCGAGTATGCGTTTTCGTATGTGCAAGAAGGCTCGCTCGGCACGTTCTACATCGAAGGCGAAGGGTCTCTGACGGTGCGTGTGTACGGCTCTTGCGGCTATGGCGTGCGCTTTTTTGCCGAAGATAACACGGTCAGCCTAAAAGGCGTATCGCTTCACACGCGTGAATAAATTATTTCGTAAGAAATATCCGCATAATGCTCGCTTTTCAGCAATGTTTTCAATGATTTTGCAGTTCCGTTAGCTGCTTTTACTTCAATCCTTGCTTGCGAAATGATTCTGCTACGATATTCTCGAACAACGCGCCTTTATACACGCCAAAACAAAAAATCACGGCTCTTATCGGATAAGAGAAGAGAGAGTGTCAAAAAGATGAGCTGGTTCCACAGGCTTTGATAAATGCGCATTCATTCCTGCTTGAAGAGAACGCTGCACATCTTCGTCGAATGCGTTTGCCGTCATCGCGATAATCGGAATGCTTTTTGCGTCAGCTTTAGAACTCTCGCGAATTGCGCTCGTGGCAGAAAGCCCGTCCATCACAGGCATACGGACATCCATCAAAATAGCGTCAAAATAGTGCGCAGGTTTTTCCTCGAACAATTCAAGCGCACGTTTGCCATTTTCCGCGTGTTCCACACTCATCTTTTTCATCTGCAGCAGTTTTTTCATAATCTCCGCATTCACTTTCATATCTTCCGCAAGCAAAATGCGCTTTCCAGAAAGCTCTGCCTTTTTCTTTCTGCTTTCTAGCTGCTGCTTTCTCTTTCGCAAAGTCTGCTGCAATTCAAAAAGCACGTTCGACGCAAAAAGCGGCTTTGCCATAAAACTATCCACACCTGCACTCAGAGCATCTGCTTCAATGTCGCTCCAGCTGTACGCCGTTAAAATAACGATAACCGACTCCCTTCCCACAATTTTTCGGATTTCCCTTGTAACTTTCACACCATCGGTTTCAGGCATACGCAAATCCACGAAGATTAAATTATACTCTTCTCGCCGAGCCTGCTTCACTTTTATCATCTCAAGCGCGTCTTTTCCGCTCAAACAAGTATCCGATGAAATGCCGAGTTCGTTCAAAACAATACTTGCGTGCTTACAAGCCGTTTCGTCGTCATCAATCACAAGCACATTCAGCTCTTCCGCTCTAATTTCAGGCACAGAAGAATCAAAAGCCGTCTTATCGCTGTTTTTCAGCATAACATCGACCGTAAAAACAGAGCCTTTGTCTTTTTCGCTTTCTACGCTTATGCTGCCTCCCATCATATTCACAATATTTTTTGTAATCGCCATTCCAAGTCCAGAGCCGCCGTATTTCGAAGTATTCGATGAATCTTCCTGCGTGAATGCGTCGAACAATTTAGGCAAATACGAAGAATCCATACCGATTCCAGTATCTTTGATTACGAATCGCAACGCTGATTGCGCTTCATATTTTGCAATACGTTCCACCTCAAGCGACACCGTGCCGCGCGGAGTAAACTTTACGGCATTTCCTAAAATATTGATAAGCACTTGCTTTAGCTTCGTGACATCTCCGATATAATGCTCGTCTATGCTGCCGCGAATTATGCAATCGTAATGAAGATTCCGCTCTTTGCATTGGCTTTCAATCAGAGTGTTTATTTGGTCAAGAAGCGAACTGAACGCAAAATCTTCGTTTTTCAGCGTCATTCGGCCGCTTTCAATACGGCTCATATCAAGAATATCGTTTATGAGAGAGAGCAAATATCGTGCGCTCACCCCGATTTTCTCAAGATTTTCTTTTAGCTCAGGCGTTAAATTCGGCTCTTGAAGCGCGATTGTATCAAGCCCGATAATCGCGTTCATCGGAGTGCGGATTTCGTGGCTCATATTACTCAAAAATGCTGTTTTTGCCTTGTTCGCTTCTTCTGCTTGAGAGAGAACCTGTGCAAGAGCCTGATTTTTAGCAAGGGAATCGCGCATTTCGCTGTCTATATTGGAAAATCCCACCCCGATAAAATGAATCTTGCCATCAGTATTTTCATCTTTCTGCACGCTTGCCATTCGAAGCATTTCGTAGCGTTCATTGCCGTCGTGATGCGAGAGATAGCGAAAAGAAATAAGCGGCTCTTTTTGCAAAGCCTCACGAATTGAAGGAGGACTTACAAAAGATAAAAATTGTGCCTGAAATTCTTTTGCCACAAATCTTTCAGCATAGCGAGAAAAATATGCGCTGAAAGAAAAATGTTCGCCCTCTTTTAGCACATCTTCGCCCGAAATTTCCGTTCGGTAGCAAATGCCGTCATCGCTGTCTAAATCCACATAATACACACTGCTGTATTCGGAAGCGAGAGCCGTAATCATATTGTCTTGCTCGCTCCTTTTTCGCTCTTGGCGTGCAATTTGCTGCTGCAAAGCGAGCTGCTCTTCAAGTTCTTCTTGTTTTACCCGATTTTCTGTGTCAGCGATTTCTTTTTCAAGCCGAAGAGCCGCATTTTTTCTATTCTGCACGATAAGAAAAGCAAAAATCCCAATGAGTACAATCGCAACAATCGCAGACAAAAACGCACTGCGAACAATAATTCCGCTGGAAATCGCGCTGATTTGCTCTGAAATCACACTTTCCCGAATAAGATAAGTGAGCATCCAATCCGTGTTGTGAACAGGCACATAATACATCGTTTCGCGGATATTGTTATAAGTAAAAGACGTAACACCCTCGCGGTGAAAAGAAAAATCTTCTCTTATCGCATCAATAGAAAACCCGCTCTCAAAAACCGCATTTTCGAGAGCTGAAAGCAGATTGTCTTCCCCCGCAAGCCCTCCCAAAACCGTGTTTGAAAGCGAAACTCCGTTTTTTGTGTAAAGATTGCAAAACGTGGTATTATTTGCTCCAGCCTGAACGGAAAGCGACATAACATCAAGCATTCGAGTCATATCGATTTCCATAAAGCACACCACGAGCGTTTTTCCGCAAAATTGCAATCGGTCAACAGGAACTGCAACGATGAGTTTTTTGTGTTCGCTGTCTTGATTTTTCACCGAGATTTCAGGCGCACTAAGCGTATTGTAATCAAAGCGATAAAGCGAAATGTCAGTCCGTGTGCCGCGCGAAGTGTAAATAATGCCCCCAGTGTCTACAAAAGCAAATTTCTCCAAGCCGTAAAGCTGCTTTATGCGCGCCTGATAACTCTGAAATTTCTCTGTGCTGGAAAGGTCTTCTTTTTCCATAAGCCCCAATGCGATGTCCATATCGCTTATGTAATCGCTCAAAGTTGTCGCAACGACTTGCTCGCGCCTTGTTGCAAGCTCGTCAAGATAAAGCAGGCTCACGTTTCGCACTGCCTGTTCTGTATCGCGGCTTGAACTTCTGCCCGTCCAAAACGTGCCGCAAACAAGGATAAGCGCGATAAAAACCAATGTAAAAATGGGAATAATCCAGCCTATTTTTTTACTCTCGTTCATTTTCACCCCAAAAAACAATTTACAAAGACAACAGCTTTTCTCTCTCAGATTTTATTTTTTGGCACAGCCCAACATAATCGCCTGATTTTTTAGCCCGCAAAAGCTCCGTCAGCTCACAAAGCGGTTCTAAAATCGGAGTTAAAACCAGATTCGACACAATGCCTTTAAGAGCGTGTACCGCCTCAAAAGCCTCTTCTGTTTTTCCGTCGCGAATGAAGTCTTCTATCGCTTCAAAGCGTTCATCTTCAATGCCCATCTTTACCATTTCCAAATAAAAATCCTCATCGCCCAAACACCTCTCAAGCCCTTCTCTTACATTTGCACCGAAAGCCTGCAAGTCTTCAATCGTCATTTTTTCCTCCAAAAACACCTTTCATTATATCATACTTTTTGCATAAATTCATTTTAGATATGCGGCATTTATAACTAAAATAAAAAGTTGTCGAGAGCGCAATTTTGGGGTATAGTTATAAGTATGCAAGACAAAGACAGAACGATTTTGATTGTAGACGACGAAAAAATATCGCTTCGCATAACAAATCATATTTTGCAGACAAAATACCGCACAATCTGCGTATCTTCTGGAAAAGAGGCTTTTGAATACTGCCTAAAAGAGCGTCCTGACATCGTACTTTCAGACCTTAGAATGCCGGGAATGTCGGGATTTGAGCTGCAGGCGGCGGTAAAAAAGGCTTTTAGAGAACCAATCCCGTTTATGTTTATGACAGCCGACAGCGACGAAGAAACCGAAAGCCAAGGATTTGCGGCAGGAGCGCAAGATTTTATCCGAAAGCCTTTTAGAGCCGATGTGCTTTTGCGCCGAGTGCATAACATTCTTGAAACCACCGATAAAATCAGGCATTTTAAGCGTGCTTCCGAAACCGACCGCCTGACAGGTCTTTTGAACAAAGCGTCAGCAGAAGCAAAAATCAGCGAATTGTGCGCGGAAGTTTCTGGTGCGCTTTTGATGATTGACCTTGACAGTTTTAAGCTTGTAAACGACATTTTCGGACACGCGGCAGGCGACACGATTTTGATTCATTTTGCCGATATTTGCCGAGAAGCAGTGCGCTCAAGCGACATTGTGGGCAGGCTTGGCGGAGATGAGTTCATTGCATTTTGCCAGAGCATTTTCACAGAAGATGTCGTGGCAAAAAAAGCGGCTTTTATAAACGAAAAAATCGTGGCTGTGGCAAAAGAACTTTTCGGCGATGATATGGCGATTCCGCTCGGAGCGTCTGTAGGCGCGGTTTTTGTCCCAGAGGAAGGCAGGGATTTTCACTCGCTCTACCAAAAAGCCGACAAAGCATTATACAACGTAAAACATCACGGAAAGCACGGCTCTTTCGTTTTTCATTCTGAGCACGCTAAAAATACAAATGAAAAAACAGCGAACACCGATTTATCAAATCTGAAAAAGATTTTAGGCGAGCGCACTGTTTCAAAAGGAGCAATGCATCTTCCGCTAGAGCAGTTCAAAACAATATATCAGTTTGTAAACCGCGTTTCGCTAAACTATTCTCATCACTCTTATCTTGCACTTTTTACGGTACACTCTCAAAATAATGACAGCGTGATTGCATTTTTTGATACTGTGAAATCAGTATTGCGTCAAAGCGATGTTATCACCTCCAGCGCAAAAAATCAGTGTCTTGTGCTGCTGCTTGAAATGTCCAGCGAAAATATCGGCATAGTTACAGAGCGCGTAAAACGGGAATGGCAAAAAAATCCCGTCTCCCAATCCGCAGAAATCTCTGTTGAAATTTCCGCGCTCTAATCCCGTTTTGGCGGTGTTTCAAAAAGGTATGCTGTCATTGGCGAACAAGTTTTCGGAATCTCTATTCTGAAATAGGAGTTGTTACAAAAGGTATGCTAGAAAAATTGTGTCATTATGGGCTTGCCCCGATAATCTGAGGCACAGCCTCTTTTTCAAAACTGCCTACAGAAGATAGATTCCAGTGTCAAGCACGAGAATGACAAAAAGGTTGAACGTACCTTTTGAAACTCATCTAAGCGGCTTTCACAAAGTAAAAAAATAAAATAAATTTCAGTATACAGTTGCAAATTTGGAAAAAGTGATTATAATGGTTTTATATGAGTGATGCTAATATAGATGTTTCCATTTTTGGAAGAAAGATTTTTTTTGTTGCACCTCCTGTGAATGTACACCCTTATGTTACTGGAAAATTGCGAGAGAATGAATATGAAGTTTATACGATAAAAGAGTATAAAGCTGCAAAAGGCGTGTTGCGCAATAATCCTGAATCAATAGTTTTTCTCAATATTGACGATGCCTCTTTGAGTTCTAATGGGTGGTTTAATTTTATTAAATCGTTTCAAGATGATGAAGTATTAAAGACTTGTAAACTCGGTGTGATTTCAAACCGTTCTCGTGCAAAAGACAAAGAAAAGTTTTTGGTCGAAAACAATTTGAGTGCAGGATATATTACAGCGTCTGTCGGCAATACGGAATTGATGAATTCGATTAAGGAAATGCTTGACCTTAACGGTGCAAAGGGCAAACGGCAATATGTGCGTGCAAACACGGGAAATGACCCTTCTGCGCAAGTTGTGTGCGAAAAAGATGAGCAAATGCTTACTATGCAGCTTTTGGATATTTCTTCCGTAGGTTTTGCGTGCAAATTGGATAGCAGCTATGCAACTCGCTTTGTGAAAAATTCTTTGCTCAAAAACTTTACATTGAGAATGGGAGTAAGGCAGGTTGTATCGACTGCGCTTATCTTTGCGGTAAAAGAGGGAGAGAAATTCTCTACGCTCGTTTTGCTCTTTGTGCCTGCTTTGTTGCAGCCGCAAGGAAAAAAGGCGATTCAAGATTACTGCGCTGAAATTTTGGAAAAGACAACATTTGCAGATGCAGGTGTTGAAGATATAGAGGATTATGAAAAACTTTACGACGAATGATGTTCGTGAAGTCCTTTTACAAAAACTAAAAAACATATCTCCTCGTGCTATTTTGCAGGCGTTGTTTATGGCTGGGGGGCTGTTTTTTGAGAATAACTTAATTTCTTTTGCGGCTAGTTGCACATTCGGTTTTTTGTTTTCATTTATTCCGATTGTGATGATGATAGCCGTTTTTCTTTTGCATTTTCTCCACGCCTCAACAGATTCGCTGATAGCTCTTTTTGGCGCAGACAGCATTTTTTTCAACGTGATAAGCGCAAAAAGCATTTTGTCTGTGATAGATTCATTTCGCTCGTTTGGCAGGTTTGAAGTGGTGATGTCGCTGTTTATGATGTGGATGGCGAGGAACTTTTTTAACTCTGTTTCGACGGGAATACACCATATTTACAAAGAAAAAGTAAAAAGCCGCCCGATAATAAACCAAATTATAGTGTTTGGGGAAGAGATTTTTATTGTCATTGTGTCGTCGTTATTGCTGTTTTTAAGCAGTACGACAAAGACGGTGTTTAATTTGCCGATATTGTTTGAAATACAGTCGTTCATATCGCTTCATTTGCCGCAATTCAGATATATTATCGAGATTGTGGAAATCATAAAAAGACCGCTGACAAGGTTTGTGATTGTCGTTCTGCCTTACCTGTATATAGGAGGCTTTTGCACGGTGATGTATAAGGGGGCGGGCAGAGAAAGAAAGATACCGCTTTATCTTGCTGTGTGCACGGCGTTTTTGTGTACATTTTCGTTCTTTATTGTGCAGAAGTGTATGGCGATTTTTATCAATATCAATAAATACAATGTCGTCTATGGCGTGTTTAGTCGCTTAATAGTGATGTTGCTGGGCATATATGTGTTTTTTATGCTGTTTTTGTTTTGTGCAGAATTGATGTTTGTTATGCAGTATTTCAAAGAATTATTTTTAGGCGAGCTGTATGTGCTGCAAGATAGAGATAGGACGAGGCTTCTTTCAAAGCTGAGATATAAGATTTTTGTCTTTCCTGATTATCTGTTGCAAAAAGAAGTGAATGTGCTGTATTTAGCTGATAAAGAAGTGCTGTATAGGGCAGGGGACAAGGCGGAATATGCGTATTATATTGCTCGGGGAAGCGTAAAGATAGTGCACGAAGACGGGGAGAGCGTGCTGAAGCAGGGGAGCTTTTTCGGCGAAGTGTCGCTGACACTTGGAAAAACACGGGATAATTTTGCAATAGCAAACGGAGAGGCGACACTTATTGCGTTTGATAAAAAGAATTTTACTAAGTTGCTTTATCGAAATAGCTTTGTTTCGCAAAAAGTGTTAGAGCAAATTAGCGTCTATTGTTCAGAGCAGTACTTAAACGAGAAAAGAGAGTAAAAATGACAGATACTTTATTGACTACAATTTGATATTAGAGTATTATCAAAGAACTAAGTAATCCAATGATGTTTTATTTTTCTGGAGACAAAAGATGGGTGTAGTTGGTGGTATCCTGTTAGTAGTTTTTATTATTGTTTGCGCTCTTTTGGTGCTTTTGGTACTTGTACAGGATGATGAAAGTAATGGTATGGGTGGAATGATTGGAAGCGGCAGCGCGGCATTCGGCTCTCGTTCTGCAAATGTTGTAACAAAAACAACAGGTGTTCTTGCAGGATTGTTCTTCGTGTTAGCTTTTTTCTTGGCATTGTCAACGGCAAAGAACGGTAAAGCTCATCAGTCAAAAGATTTGAGCGAAGCAGCTCTCGAAGTGCAGGGCGAAAGCAGTGCAACTGATACAACTTCAAAGAAGTATTGGGAAGAAGAAACAAGCACCGAAGCTACAAGCGAAGTGAGTGCAGAGGCTGCAACAGAAGAAAGCGCAGAAGCGGCTAGTGAAGAGAGTGCTGCCGATGCTACTGCTGGTGAAGTGAATACAGAAAACGCTAGTGAAAATAGCGTACAACAATAAGTAAGAGGAAAGAAAATGGTACTTGGACAGGTATTCTCTCCGAAGTCAATTATCGTGAACCTTGAGAGTGAAGATAAAGACGAAGTTTTTGAAGAGATGGTTGAATCGTTGATGTCTGTCCAGCCTCAATTAAATCGCAGTGCTGCTGTAGAGGCTTTACAGGAACGCGAGAAAAAAATGAGTACGGGCATCATTCATGCGATTGCAGTTCCTCATGGAATTACAGATAGTGTGAAAGGAATTATAGGGGCGATTGGTATTAGCCGAAGCGGTATTGATTATGATGCGCTTGATAATGCTCCTGTGAATCTGATTTTTATGCTTTTAATTTCCCCAGAGGAAAGAGAAAAGCATTTGCAAGTGTTGGCTTCTCTTTCAAAAGTGTTGCAAAATCCTGATTTTGTGAATATAGTTATGGAAAAGAAGTCTGCTCAAGAGGTATACGACTTTTTGTGTTCTTTTGATAAGTAGGAAGTGTTTGTATGGCTGAAAAAGAATCTGATGTGATTGAACATTTGTTGAGCCTTGAACATGAGGCGTCGTCTTTACTTGTAGATGCGCAGACGACGGCTGATAAGCGTGTTTCTGAGGCAAGAGCAAGAGCTGATGAGGCGTATAAAAAGCAGTATGGTGAATTGCTGTCTAAAGCAGATGTTGAATTGAAAAGCGAAAGTGATAAGATAACAAAGAATCACGAAGCGGCTTTTAGTGCATATCAGAATAGAATCTCGGCTAGTGAAAAAGATGTTCCTGCTTTTAATGCATTGCTCGATAAGCTGTTTTTTGCCGAATAAGATTTTAAAGAGTTTTGAGGTAGATTATGGATAAATCTGCGGCAAGTGCTTATGTGTATGCAAAAGTTTGCGGTATGTTAGCAAAGTCTTATGTGGGCGAAAGAGCTGCGAAACTTTTTTCGGTGAAGAGCTTGAACGAGTTGTGGGGATTGCTCTTTACAGAAGAAGTGCCAGCTGTGCCTGAAACTTTGCTTGCACGCCAAATTGAAAAAAAAACAGAAGAAAAGTTTATCAATGAATATATAAAGCTTGTTTCTTGCTATTCAAAACCTGTAAAGTTGCTAGTAAATTTATTGCGCTCCTATGATTATGAAAATATAAAAGAGATTGGAGCGGCTCTTTGTTTTAATGAAGATAAAATGCCAGAAGTGGTAGATATTGGCTCTTTTAGCGAAATTAACTATAAAGAATGGCCAAATATTGCCAAAATGACTGAAAATTCTGCATTTTCGTGGTATAATAAAATACCAGATATACATGAACAACAATTAAACGACACAAAACTTGACCAGCAATTTATTTATGAAATGGATAAAGCGATAAAAGAATTGCCGCTCAATGAAAGAGAAGTTGCACGAACGTTGTTCAAAGAAGAGTATATTCTGAAAAATATAGCTTGGGTTATGCGTCTGAAAGTGTATTACGGGCTGAAAAAAGAGGATATTTTGCCTCGTTTAGCTTATAGCTCTGTGAATCATGATGAAACAGATGAGCTTGCGAGAAAAGCTATAGAGATTATTGATTATCCGATAGATAGCTATTCTGAATGGGCTGATTGGGAATACAAAGATTTGTTAAACCCGAATGAAGAAGGGGTTGTGTGGAATCTTGACCCGAGATGGTTTGAGGGAGAAGCTCGGAAGCGAGATAATCGAATTGCTGAAAAATTACTTCACCGCTATCCAGAGTCGATTGCTGTGCTTCTTTGCTTTTTTAAGATGAAGGCGTATGAGATGGATTGTGTGCGCTCTATTGCAGAGGGGCTAAAGATGAATGTAGACACAGGGCATATTATGCAAGCGGCTGGAGTAACTAAATAAAAATAGTGCAGGGGGAAGAAGAGTATGGCGAAAACAACTGCAATGCGACTTGTTGAATTGATGATAATGAAGGAGGATATAAGTCGCGTTATAGAATTCCTTGGTAAAAAGGGAAACTTTCAATTTCAGACAAATCTTACTACTGGCACAACGGCTTCTAGCAAAGAGAAATCGTTATTTGAGTCTTTGCAAAAGGTAAGAGCGTATTTAAATATTCCAGATTTAACCGAGTATATAGAAGAACCTGCTCTTCCAGAGCCGAAAGATTTTGATGCGGCAGAAAGCCTTATTGCGTCTGTGTCATCGCTTAGAACAAGGGAAACGGAAAAGAGTGAAGAGCTAAAACGAGTTACTTCAACATACAAAGAGGCTTTAGCATTTGCAAACTTAAAGGCTTCTTATTCTGAGCTAGAGCATCTTTCTTTTTTGACGCTCCGCATTGGAAAAATAGACCCTGCTGTCTTTGAAGAGTTGAAATTTTCGGTAGGAGAAAGAGCGATTATTATTCCGCTCGGTGATGATAAATCTCGTATTATGGCGGCTACGAGCAAAAAAGGCAGATTTGCGCTTGATGGTGAGCTGAAAAAATATGGCTTTGTTGCTATGGAAGTGCCGAAAGACTTCAAGGGCGTGCCTGATGATGTTCTTGCTTCTCTAAAAACGCAAGTTGAGGAAACGGAAAAGATAACAGCGGCTTGCAACGAAGAAAGACATAATTTTGCAGAAACGCATAAAGCGGCTCTGTATCATCTTTTGACGGTATTTTCTGTTGGAATGCAAGTGCGCTTAGTGGAGGATTCTCTTGAATCTACTCAGCTTGTTTATCGAGTTACTGGCTGGATTCCTGCAGAAGAGAGCAGAAAAGTATTAGAAGAACTTGATAAGATTTCTAACGGAAAAATTGCAATTCGTGAATACACTCCGAATGAAGTTCCTTCAGTGATTGCAGGATACGAAAAAGTTCCTGTTAGCTTAAAGCATGGAAAGTTTATCGGCAGTTTTGAACGTATCATCTTTAGTTATGGTTCTCCGCTGTATGGCACGATTGACCCGACTCCTTTTGTTGCAATATTCTTTACTATTTTGTTTGGAATTATGTTTGGCGATGCGGGACAGGGCTTGGTTTTCTTGCTTCTCGGCATTTTAATGGAAACAAAAATTGCAAAGGTGGGCGGTTGGAATAAGTTTGCGCCTGTGTTTATTGCAATTGGTGTTTCTAGCTGTATTATGGGCTTATTAACAGGTGAATTCTTTGCAACAGAAGTTGTCTTAGAGCCGTTCTCTCGATTTGTTACAGGGCTGTTTGGCGAGCCTCGTAATGCGATTTTGCCAATGATGCCGACGGGGTCAAAAGAGTCTATTGTAAGAATGTTTGCGTTCTTTGGCTTCACTGTTGGAGTTGGTTTTATCATTAACTCGGTTGGTCTTTTGCTTAATATTTGCAATCAGCTTGCTTTGGGTAAGAAAGGCAAGGCGTTATTTGGGAAAACGGGCTTGAGCGGCGCGATTTTCTTTTGGTACGTCGTGTTTGTTGCGATAAAATTTTTCTTATTTAAGAAGCCGATTTATATTGTGGATTGGGTCATTATCGGCATTGCTCTTTTGTGTTCTGCTCTCGGAGAGATTTTAGAGCGCGTTGTGGATAATGAAAGACCAATTCTTGAAAACGGGCTTTTGTCTGCGATTATTGGCTCTGTTGTTGAGCTGTTGGAAACGGTTATCACCTATCTTTCTAATTCGGTTAGTTTCTTGCGTGTTGGAGCATTTGCGCTTTCTCATGCCGTTTTGGGAACGATTATCGCGCGATTGATGGAAATTGTGCCGATTGTAACAGGGAAGATTATCGTAGGCATTGTGGGAAATGGAATTGTTATCGTACTTGAAGGTATGATTGTTGCAATTCAAGTTATGCGATTGCAATATTATGAGTTCTTCTCTAAGTTCTTTAATGAAACAGGAAGAGAGTTTACACCGTTCAAATTCGAGTATAATACTCAAATATGATAGATTTTAGTGAGGTCTTTTTATGAAGAAGAGAATTTTTGCATTTGCGTCTGTTCTGTTTACATCTATTGCTTGTGCTTTTGCAGAGGGTGAAACTGCTGCAGCGGCAGGAGCGTCTTCTAGCTTGAAGTATTTTGCAGCTGCGTTGGCTGTTGCTGTTGCTTGTGTGGCTGGTGGTATGGCTGTAGGAAAAATCGGTTCAGCAGCTATGGGTGCAATGAGCGAAAATGCAGAACTTTCTGGAAAAGCATTGCCGTTCGTTGGTTTGGCTGAAGGTATCTGCTTGTGGGGATTCCTTGTAGCCTTGCTTATCATCATCATGTAAGACAGGTGCTGAAGGTTTTTAGTGGAATATTATATAATTGGCGAGAGAGAACTGGTACTCGCCTTTAAACTTGTGGGAGTAGACGGGACTGTTTGCGAAAATAAAGATGAAGCTTTAGATGCTTTTAATCGTATTACAGGTAAAGGCAGTTCCGTTGGTGCTCCTGTAGCTGCCGAGCGTCCAAAAGTTCTGATTCTTACAGAAAACATTTCTGATATGATAGAAGATGAGGTTTTGACGTGGCAGAAGAGCGGTAATTATCCGCTAATTGTGGAAATACCAGGTATCGAAGGTCATTTGAAAGGCAAAAAGAGCTTAACAGATGCGATTCGAGAGGCTATTGGTATTCAAGTTTAGGAGTGTTTAGTTACAATGGAAGAACTACGTTCTACAGATATTCTTGATAAGGAAATCCAATCCGATGCACGACGAAAAGCGGAACGCATTTTACAAAATGCAGAGGCAGAAGGGCAGAAAATAGAAGCGGCTGTTTCTACTCGCCTTGAAGTAGCAAAAAAAGAAATAGAAGCCTCTTATGCGGAAAAGCTTGCCGTATTCAAGAGAAATGTCGAAGCGGCTCTTCCGCTGGAATGTGAACGCTATCTTGTTGATTTTGAAGGCAAGGCTGTTTCATCTGCGATAAATGATTATTTGTCATCTCTGAGCGCAGACAGAAAGATTTTGCTGCTAAAGAGAATGATAAACAGCGGTAAAAAAGTGCTGTCGGGAAAGAGAGTTTGTGCAAAGATTTATGCCGATACCGTTGATTTGCAAGATTTAATAGAAAATTTGGTAAAAGAAGAATTTGGAAGTTCGCTTTCGTCTTTAGAGCGGATTTCGTTTGTGCAATCAGGAGAAGAGGCTGTTGCTTTCTTAGATGTGCATACGGGAATTATTGCGACGAGTGAAAGCGGCGATGTGAAGTGTCGATTCTCTTTTGACCAGCTTGTTAGTGAACTTGAAGATAAGTATAGCTATGAACTTGCCAGTACATTATTTGGAGGGAGGCTTCCTGAATGAAAGTCGGTAAGATAACTAGAGTTTCAGGTCCTATAGTCTATGCTTCTGGGCTCGATGGTTGCGGTCTTTATGATGTTGTTGATGTAGGCGAAAAGAAACTTATTGGCGAAATAATCCGCCAAAACTCTGGCAATGCTACGATTCAGGTATACGAGGAAGATACTGGTATGCACATTGGGGAAAAGGTCGAATGTAGCGACCGACCTCTTTCTTTGCGCTTAGGGCCAGGACTCGTCGGTACTATTTACGATGGAATTCAGAGACCTCTCGCTACTATGTATGATGATTCGGGAGCTTTCTTAGCCCCTGGTCAGCGAGCAGAGCCGATTGATATACATAAAAAATGGCATTTTGAGGCATGTAAAGAAGTTGGTTCTCCCATTGCACCTGGCATGATAATTGGCAGTGTGCAAGAAACTTCTTCTATTTTGCATAAGATAATGATTCCGCCTACCGTGCGCGGAAGGGTGTTAAAAGAGTTTTCTGGCAGCGGAGATTACACGATAGATGATGTAATTGGAAAGACGGAGCTTGACGAGGAGATTAAACTTTCCCAATATTGGCCTGTGCGTCGTCCTCGTCCGTTTATGCATAAGCTCACGGTAGATACACCTCTTGTAACAGGGCAGCGAGTTATAGACGTGTTTTTCCCTCTGTCGAAAGGTGGCACGGCTGCAATTCCTGGCGGTTTCGGAACAGGTAAGACGATGACACAGCACGCTATTGCAAAGTGGTGCGATGCGGATTTGATTGTGTATATCGGTTGCGGTGAGCGCGGAAACGAAATGACTGATGTTTTAACAGAGTTTCCAAGTTTGATTGACCCGAGAACTGGTCGTTCATTGATGGAGCGTACTATCCTTATTGCAAATACGTCTAATATGCCTGTTGCGGCGCGTGAAGTTTCGCTTTATTCTGGTATCACGCTTGCTGAATATTATCGCGATATGGGTATGCATGTTGCAATTATGGCTGATTCTACATCGCGTTGGGCTGAAGCATTGCGTGAATTGTCGGGACGTATGGAGGAAATGCCAGCGGAAGAAGGATTCCCTGCTTATCTTCCGACTCGCTTGGCGGAGTTTTATGAAAGAGCTGGTAGAGTTATTGGCTTGAATAATCTTGAAGGCTCAGTTTCTGTTATTGGTGCAGTGTCGCCGCCTGGTGGAGATTTTTCTGAACCTGTTACACAGCATACAAAGCGATTTATTCGCTGTTTCTGGGCATTGGATAGAGAGCTTGCGAATGCACGCCATTATCCTGCGATTGGTTGGATTGATTCGTACTCTGAATATGCAGAGGAAGTAAAAGATTGGTGGGATAAGCTCGATTCTCGTTGGGCAAAGGTTAGATTGAATGCTCTTAATCTGTTGAAAAATGAGCAGAGATTGCAGCAGATTGTGCGTCTTATCGGACCTGACGCATTGCCAGACAGCGAAAGACTTGTGTTGACTGCCGCAGAGATGATTAAAAACGGATTTTTGCAACAGAATGCGTTTGATGATATTGATGTTTATTCAGTACCAGATAAGCAGATTCAAATCTTGCTTTTGATTATGGATTTCTATGAAAAGTCGCTTGCTGTGATAAAGCAGGGCGCGCCTCTTTTGAAGATAATGCAGCTTCCTGTAAGAGAGGAGATAATCCGTATCAAAACAAGTGTTCCAAATGATAAATTGGAAATGATAAACGATGTGGAATCTCATCTTGAGCAACAGCTCGGAGAATTAGAGCGGACTTATCATAAGGTGGCAGTAGTATGAAAGGCATTGAATACCGAGGTGTTACTTCTGTAGACGGACCTATTATCGTTGTAAAGCGAACAGAAAATGTGTTTTACAATGAAACTGTCTATGTCCGTGATAGATTTGGTGAAAAAAGAACAGGGCGAATTATAGATTTATCAGAAGAAGCTGCTGTTGTGCAGATTTTTGGCACGACGACAGGACTTGATTTGCACGATACAACAATAGAGTTCTTAGGAGAACCGCTTGAGTTGAGAGTAGGAGAGGGCTTGCTTGGTCGTATCTTTAACGGTCTTGGTGAGCCGATAGATGGGCATCCTCCGATTGTTTCAAGTACGAAAATCGATGTAAATGGTATGCCGATAAATCCGTATGCCCGTGTGTATCCGCGAGATTTTATTCAAACGGGTATTTCGTCTATCGATGGTATGAATACTCTTATCCGTGGGCAGAAGCTACCTATATTTTCTGGTAACGGTCTTTCTCATAACCGTCTTGCTGCTCAAATTATTCGTCAGGCAAAAATCAGAAACAGTGATGAGCAATTTGTTATGGTCTTCGCTGGTATGGGTATCAAATACGACCAATCAGAGTTCTTTAGAAAGTCTTTTGAGGAATCTGGTGTTTTGAGCAAGGTTGTTATGTTCTTGAGCCTTGCTGATGCGCCTTCTATTGAGCGTATTATGACTCCTCGCTGTGCATTGACTGCGGCGGAATATTTGGCGTATGAAAAGAATATGCACGTTCTTGTCGTTATGACCGATATGACGAACTATTGCGAGGCTTTGCGCGAAATAAGTACAACTCGTGGCGAAGTTCCTGGCAGAAAGGGGTATCCTGGATACTTGTATTCAAACCTTGCCGAATTGTATGAGCGAGCTGGAAAAATAAAGGGAAGTACAGGCTCTATTACGCAGATTCCGATTCTAACAATGCCGAACGACGATATTTCTCACCCGATTCCTGACCTTACAGGATATATTACTGAGGGACAAATCGTTCTTGATAGAGAAATGGCGCAAAAAGGTATTTATCCGCCTGTTTCTGTGTTACCAAGTCTAAGCCGTTTGATGAAAGACGGTATTGGTGAGGGAATGACAAGAGAAGACCATAAAGATGTTTCAAGTCAGCTTTTTGCGTCTTACTCAAAAGTAAAAAGCATTCGTAATCTTGCTGCAATTATCGGCGAAGAAGAGTTGTCTAAAGAAGACCAACAATATTTGCGGTTTGGCGAAAAACTCGAAAAAGAGTTCTTTACTCAAGGTGAATATGAAAATCGCTCTATCGAAGAAACGCTTGATTTGGGGTGGAAAATGCTCAAAGAGCTTCCAAAGAGTGAATTGTACAGAATTAAGCCTGAACTTATCGAGAAATATCTGCCTAAGGAAGAGAAGGCGTAGCGTATGGCAAAGCTCAATATTGCACCGACAAAATCAAATCTCCTCATGGTAAAAGAGCAACTTGCAGTTTCTATAAATGGATATGACTTGCTAGAGCAAAAACGCGAAATTCTTGTTATGGAATTGATGCACATGGTCGAAAAGGTCAAATTGCTAGAGCGAGATATAGATTCTACGATTCAGGAAGCGTATCCTGCTTTGCGTAATATGCTTATGAGAGTTGGTGGCGATAGAGTAGAGAGAATTGCGCATGCTGTGGAGTATAAGTTTACTCTGCAAGAAAAGCCTGTTACAGTGGCTGGTATGAACTTTTCATCGCTTGATGTAGAATTGCCGAAAAAAGAGCTGTTCTGTTCTTTTATGGGAACTTTTGCTGATAGCGATAAAGTTATGTCGGAGTTCTTTAAATTATTGACATTGCTCACAGAAATGGCTTCAATTCGTAATATCGTGTGGCGTTTGGCGAGCGATGTGAAAAAGACGCAACGCCGCGTTAATGCCCTTGATAAGATGGTAATTCCGCAAACTCGCGATACAAAGAACTACATAGAAAGCGTACTTGAAGAGAGAGATAGAGAAAATGTATTTGTCTTGAAATCTCTGAAGAGCCGAAAAAGTAAATAAGGAGTAAAAAATGATAAAGCCTTTGTTTCAAAATATTATCGTTGCTGTAAATGGCTCTGAACAATCAATACATGCCGCAATGTACGCTATTTTAATGGCGAAATTGTACAAAAGTCATATAAAGGTGGTTTATGTTGTTGATACGGCAACATTAAAAAAACTCACTCTTAGTAAATTCTTTGTTTCTGATGAAAGTGTTTCTTATGAGAAAAACTTGAGTGATGATGGCTATCGCTATCTTTCGTATGTGGCAGATTTGGCAAAGTCTAAGGGAATAGAAATCGATACCGAGCTTAGAAAAGGTGCTGTGTGGTCGGAAATTATAACGGCGGCTGATGAAGCAAAAGCGGGACTTATTCTCCTTGGAGGAAAACCTGCTATTGCAGATTTTGACGGCAAAATAAAACACGATGCTACTTCTATGGCAAACAGCGAAATCATCGGCAGTGCGAATTGCTCTGTTTTGGTTGTGAGAGAGCCAAAGATTGAACAGCTTTTCAAATTAGCGTAAAGGCTGGTTTTTCCATTGGACAATTTTTACAAAGTATTAGGCGTTTCTCAAAATGCGACGGCTGCAGAAATAAAGAGGGCGTATCGTCAAAAAGCAAAGCAATATCATCCCGATGCAACTCATAATGAAGCAGATGCTGCAAGATTTCGCGAAATTGTAAAGGCGTATGAGGTTCTTTCAGACTTAAAGCAGCGAAGTATTTTTGATGAATCTTTCTCAATAAGACACGGATTTTCTCATTATAAAAAGGATTCTTTTAATTATCGCGAGTGGCTTTTGAAGCGTGAAGACGAAGAAAGTCGCTCAAAACTCATATTTTTTGACCTTATGCACAACAAAGAAGATGAGGCAGTGGCTGAATTTAAGCGTATGAATATGAATTTTCCGCATTTTTCGCTGACAAAGTGGTTCACAAGAGAAGATTTTATGGATTACGGCTTTATTTTGGCAGAAGAATTGGTGATTCGTCAAGAATATTATGATGCAGTTTTGCTTCTTGAACAAATAATAAGAATGGAATATTCTTTTAGTTACTTCCGCTTTTTCTTTCCTGAAGTGCTTGATTTAGCGCGCAATGTTTTGCGAAATCATTTAGAGGGAAAAATAAATGACGAGTTGGCTCTTGATGCTTGGGAAAGAGCGTTAGAGTTGCGCTTAGGGCGGAAAGATGACGCTTTTTTTTTGCAAAAGATGGCTAGCGCATACAGCCGCATAGGCGACGAGAGAACTGCTGATGTTTGCTTAGAAGAAGCGGAGAAGATTTTACAATCTAGGACATCATACAAGGAGCATTTTGAATGATACGCTTAAAGAATGAAAAAGAAATTGACGGAATCAGAAAATCTTGTCATTTGCTTGCGGATTTGTTTCGCACTGTTATTCCGATGGTGAAGCCAGGTGTTTCCACAAAGGAAATCGATACATGGTGCTTTGAGTTTATGAAAGACCACGGCGGAAGCCCTGCGTGGTATAAGGAAGATTTTCCTGGAGCTGCGTGTATCAGTATAAACGACGAGGTTATTCATGGCGTGCCGTCGAAAAAGCGCATTGTCCGTGATGGCGACCTTGTTTCGCTCGATATTGGCATTGATTTGAACGGCTATATCAGCGATTCTACACACACTGTTATGGTTGGGAATGTACGCCCAGAGTATAAAAAGCTCGTTCGCGTAACACGAGAATGCCTTAATGCAGGTATAATGGCTTGCGTGGCTGGAAACCGCATTAAAGACATTTCAAAGGCTGTGTTTGAAATTGCAAATAAAAACGGATATGGCGTTGTGTATGATTATTGTGGGCATGGCGTTGGCTTAGATGTGCACGAAGACCCGTCTATTCCGAATTGTCTTAGCTATCCTGACGGCAGAGGCTATGGCGCGAATCCGAGAATTCAGGCGGGAATGGTATTGGCGATTGAGCCGATGATTAACCTCGGTACTCCAGATGTGTACATTGCAGACGGCAGCGATTGGACGGTAGTAACTGCCGACGGAAAGCGAAGTTGCCACGAAGAACATACCGTTGCGGTGTTTGCTGACCACACAGAAGTGTTGACAGAGTGCTTAGATTTGCCTCCGAATTGCTAAACTATCTGCTATTAAGTATATTCAAACTATAGTATAAGCGAAAGAAATTGGACGATTGTTCAGTTCCTTTTTTGTTTGTGCAAAAGCAATTTATCGTGATAATACATACAGTAAAGCTAATCTTCCCGAAATAGTA
>CALDID010000292.1 GCA_937901865.1 uncultured Treponema sp. | reverse complement strand
AGACGCACTCAACGCCTTTTTCGCAGTTATATACTCAATCATACTTCCTATTATACCCGACCTAGCCGGTTTTGTCATCTTCAACCTACTTTTCTCAACAGGCATAGCCTGTTTTGTAAGGCATAGCCTGCAAAAAACACCCTATGTCTGCAGCCTGTAACTGCGGTCGTAAATATATCACACTTACGGCCGTTCTCATCTCATACTTACGACCGTAAATAGTTTTTCCCACGACCGTTCTCGCCCCTCACTTACGACCGTAGTTATATCATTCCCACGACCGTGGGAGTAGTTGCGCCAATAAAAAAATAACCTCGGTCAACGACCGAAGTTATTTAAAGGAGGAGGATGAAGAAAATTAATTAGCTGTTAAGCTTTTGTTTGCTCTTGCAACACTTATAAAAACACCCACTTTCTCTAAGGTTACAGCCATAATCTGTTTTTTTTTATTTTTTTCATAAACAAGCTGACCTAACAAAACACTCTCTAGGAGAAAAACAGCACTCGGCTCTCTGACAAAACACCCTCTGGGTGCAAAACAGCCTATGGCTGTATTAGACACTGAACATATCGATTTGATTGCCAATGCCGTTGATTGATTCTTCCATTTTATTCGACAACGCATCGAGAGTAACGCCCGTTTCATTGATATTCTTTGCGCCAATCGACATTTCGTCCATTCCCACTTTCATACTCAACGCCGAATCTTGTAACGATTGTATCTCTTGCAAAATCGCCTTGTTTCCAGCCTTCATTTCAGCTGACGCTTGCTTTACGATGCTTGAATTATCATTCACTTCATGCAACGCCGCTATAATCTGTTGAGAGCCTGCAGACTGCTCTTCCATTGCATTTTTTATCTGCCGAACAAGTGTGTCTGTGGTGTGTATATCCTCTGTAACGCTCGTAAACGCCTCTCTTGATTCATTTGAAGAAGAAACAATCTCATCAATAGAAATCTTTATCCGCTCAAGCTGCTCTCCTATAGAAGCCGATTGCTCGCTTGAAGTTTCAGAGAGCTTTCTGATTTCGTCCGCAACTACGCTAAAGCCCTTGCCTGCCTCCCCTGCGTGCGCGGCTTCTATTGCGGCATTCATCGCAAGCAAATTTGTCTGTTCGGCAATGCTTGAAATCACCGCATTCGCCTCTTGCAAACTCTCGCTTTGCTCTTGTATCTGGCTCACCTTTTGCGTAACATCGTCTTGCTTTCTCGCTCCGCTCACCGCCCTTTCTTCCAGTGCCGAAAACGAATGCGCCATTTTTTCTACACTTTTGTTCACAGAGCCAATATTTCCTATCATCTGCTCAACTGCACTCGAAGCCTGTGAAACGCTCGTTACTTGTTGCGTAATCATCGTGTTGAGTGAATCAATATTGCTTGCAATTTCGTTTACAGCACCTGCTGTTGATTGCACGCTATCGGATTGCGAAGAGATATTGCGAGCCATACTTTCGATGTTAGAAATAATTTCAGTAATCGAAGCCGATGTATCTTGCGTAGAAAGCCTCAGTTGGTCGCCTGTTTCAAAGAGTGTCTGTTTCTCTTTCTTCATAGCTTTTATAAGCTGCTGCATTTTTTCCATAAACGCATTGAAGCCCCGCACTACTCCGCCGATTTCGTTATTATAGTTTCCTGCTCTGCCCTCAATTCGCTTTGACAAATCCGCCTCTCCGCTCGCGATTTCTTCAATAGCAACTTTCACTAACAAAAGCGGCTTGAGCGCAAAAGACACTGCATATCCTATTGCAAACACTAACGCCAAGCCCAACAAAAAGCCTGCAATAGAAAGCATTACCGTGATTTCATTCGATGTTTTATACACTTGCTTGCTGTCGATAACAAAGCAAAGTCCCCAATCACAATATTCAATCGGCTGATAAGAAACAAACTTCTCTCCGAGCCTTCCTGCATCTATCCACATTGTGCCTGTTTTTCCCAAAGAAAGCGCATGAGAAACAGGGGAAAGAGCTTTTGAAACATCTTCTGTCGCCTCTTCATTAGGCAAAAGGCTTTCGTCCGCACTTGTCGCAACGATTTCGCCTTTGCTATTCAATAAAAAAGAATATCCCGTGCTGCCGATATTTATCGAGCGAACAAAATCGGTAATCTTGTCTACGCCCACTACCGCGCTATAAAAGCCGACATTTTTGCCGCCATTTTTCACCGCTTTTGAAACGTGAATAATCGTCGTTCCTGTCGATTTGGAAATAACTGGGTCATCAATATCAGTATCCGCGCCCTTCTGCATTATGTTCTTAAAGTATTCTCTGTCAAAGACATTGGTAATTTTTCCTTGGTCATTGTAAAAATCGCCTTTTTCGTCAATGTAGCCAATGCGGTCATAATCGGGTGTGCGAGAGCTTTCGTGAGCAATTAGCCATTGTTGAATCTCTGTGGCATTATATGTTTTTGTGATGTCCGCTTGTGTATACATACGCATTTGCTTTATATATTCGCTCAAACGAATTGAAATAACATTTGCATACGCATCTGTAATTCTTTTGCAATCTTCTTCGTATAAACCAGCAATAGAATGAGCCGTGTTTCTTTTTACAATCTCAACTTGCGCCACAGACAAGAGAGTAACAATAAGCACAATAAGAATTACAATGTGAAAAACTAATTTACCTTGCTTTCTGTCAGTTCTTTTCATACGTTGAATTATACCATTATCCAAAGCATAATTCAACTTTCTATTTTGTAATGTTCGTTTTTATAAAAAAAATGTTTGATACATTTTCTCTTTGAAAAACGTATCAAACATTTTTTTGTATTTATCTCTTATTGCCCCAGAAATATTCTCCTGTTTGCTCACTATCAATAGTAGTAAATGTTATTGTCTTTCGTGTGTTTCCTTTCTTTTTCGCCCAATCAACAGCTTTTAGCACATACCCGCGGAAAGTTCCCACTCCGTCAAGGGTAAGCGTAAGCGTGTAACCGTCAGAAGCAAGAGTCCAACTTCCTGTATAGCTGCCACTTATCTTGCCACTTGCGTCAAAGGTAAGCTCTTTTGACGGCGTTGGAATTGCGTCTGCTTGAGTGATATTGTGAATTGGCTCAGGCTCTCCCCACGCTTGATAATCGCCTCTTTGTGTACCACGAACAGTCAAAATTGCGTCATAAGTCCCCACAACATCGGTTTTTGAAAGAGATGCGAGAGCCTCTTTTGTCGTTGAATCTTCGTAATACTCGTTTTGATTCAATACAGGCCAACCATCTTCACTGAAGAACATCTGATGCACTTGCAAGAAGAAGAACCAGCCACGCAAAAAATTAGTTCTCGTATGGCATGCAAAAAGCACTTTGCCGTCAGCCGTTCTCAAAATACTTTGCCCACCTTGACAACGGAAAGCATAATCCCCATTCAACTCACAGCCACCAATTATTTTAGAGCTAATTGCGTGATAATCTGCTTGAGTATCATTTGTCAAAAGCATGCTCTTTCCCGAAGCGTCAATATATGGACCTGTTACTTCTTTTGAGCGACCAACACCAACGCGATATTCCCAGTTCAAATCCCCCATCGACACAAAGCAGTAATAATATCCTGTGTCGCTATTATAGATGACTTGTGCGCCTTCATACGCAGCTCCATAACCACCTGCAATACATGTACCGAATGCCCCCTCCACACTATCTGCAGGAACATCTAGCTCTTCTCCTGTTGCAGGATTTACGCTTTTTAGCGAAACACTATCAACATACATTAACGCAATGCCACCCTTCCAAGAACCATATGTCAACCCGTAGCATTTTCGCCCCTGTATATCATACTCAACATTTTTTCCGCTTGCCACATCTGTTACAAACTCCGGGTCGATACCACCAAAGCCACCAAGCCAAGACGCACTGCCAGTGTCAATTTTTTCTTGAGTGTCGTAGCTTGCAAGGTTAAAGCTCTTTATGTTCTTTATTTTTGGGTCATTGTTCGTTTTTTCTCTATCTTCCCACGAGTAGCGAACAACAGTAGACTGCGTATATTCTACGCCAAGAGAATTCAATACAGAAGCAATCTTTTCATCTTTGTGAGCAGCTTCGCTTGCAGGGTAGAAAGGACCTTTCGGGCTTGAAGAAATAGAGAGAGTAATAGCTGCATCAGGATGTCCAGGAGAGCGAGAATCTACGATAATGCCGTGAATCATATAATAGAGCCCGTTCTGCTTCATCACTGTCGGTGCCCAAGTAGAAGCATTAACCATATTAAAATTGTTCCATCTCAGCCAATCTCTATCCCATTTTCTCTGTATTGCAGAAGTCCCAAGACTTTGCCAATGCACGAGGTCTTTTGAAGTGCGAATCTGAAGCCCTTTCTGCCCTTGCCCTCCAATTGCAGCATCTGTTGAATAGACATAATACGTGCCATCATCATCTTGGAAAATCTTTGGGTCATGACAGTTGAGAGTACCCCAATTCGCCTGCCCCATTGCATCAGGATTAGAAAATGCAGGATTTGTATACTTTTCAAATACAGCACTATCTACATCACGAACAGTTTTGTCTTTTGACTTAGATTTTGCAACCGTTACTGAAACAGAGCAAAAAGCTAACATCACCGCAAGGCTTCTTTTTACAATGCTTTTCATTGTTACCCCCCGATATATATCAATTTATATCAAATAGTATACCATAGCTTTGTATAGAAATAAAGGGAAATTTTTGATATATATGAATTTTTTTTCCAATTTTTTGATTCGTATGGTATCATATAATAGTAGGAGGGTTTTCCCATGCAAAATTTTGAAAAGCTAATTATTTTTGTCGTCTTTTCTGCTTTATTTTTCGCCTTTACATCGTGCGCAAGCACAAAGACAGATTTATCTTCTTATAATCCGATTGCTATAATGACGGTATATTCTAATAATTCTGTTCCATGGTATGACGAGAACAACAGCAACAAACAGAGTGATGACGGTATTTTAACAGGAGCTGTAAACCGCGCAATAAACAAGAAAAACCCAGAGCTTGAAACAGCTCAAGAGCGCATTGACGTAGCCGCAGAATTGCTTTCGCGCAGAATGAGGGCAACAGGGCTTTCTGTTATAGACCCGTCAGTGCTACAAGATTGCACATCATACAAAAATGCGGGGAAAAATCTTTTTGATTATCTTGGAAATACCATTCCTGCAAACGGATATGATTCGCTTACAAGCTCTAGCGGAAAATTGAATCGCGCAATGTGTAATGAAACAAATGCAAAGAGTGTCCTATATGTTAATTTCGTGTTTCAAAAAACGTATGTTAAAGACGGGGTTCATAATAAAGGCGTTGCAGCGCGTGTTGTCATGAAAGTATACGGCACATCAGCAGAGGGAAAAACGATTATACATCAAGAATATTCGGCAGTTTCTAATGAATACACACCGATTGTTAAAAGCTCGCAATGGAATAAAGAAGAACTTTGCTCATATTTTCCAACGGTGATAAATACTGTTATTACACAATTTTTGAATGATTATATGCCGTTTGGAGAAATTTCAGAAGAAGAGGCAACACCAATAAGACTTCCAAAAGCAAAAGAAAATATCG
>CALDID010000291.1 GCA_937901865.1 uncultured Treponema sp. | reverse complement strand
CCCCCTCTTTGTCGTATTTGCCCAGAAAAAAAAAAAGAAAAGGAAAAGAAAACTGATGTGAGACTTCTCTTAACAGGAGTGTTTGCTCCAAAGCAAATAGCGATTATTATATTTTTAGCGTCTGTTAGAGGAATGGCAGCAGCTCTTCCAACTTGCATTGCGCCATTTATTTGACACGAAAGAGAACCTGTGATTGCACAATCTTTGTATTGCCATCTATATGTCTTAACACTGCCATTTGCTCCCATCTTTTTTAGAAGCGTTGAAAGAGCTTCTGTTGCATTTCGGTACTCTGAGGCTATTCGGATAACACAAAAAGTTGAGGAAAGCTGATTATAGAACATAAAGCCTTTCCCGTCTGCGTCTTGGTCAATCATTTCAAATCCTTCTGGAATATCGAGCTGATAATTGTAGCTCTGTGCGTGAAGTATATTTATAGAAGAAAATGTAAAGAAAATAGAAAGAATAAAGCAAAATACGAAAAATCGTCTTGTCATTTTTTCGCTCCTTGTATATATTTTCGGCATGGAAAGAATACCTATCTTATACGAAAATGATGAAATCTGCATCATCAACAAAGTGACTGGTCTTGCTGTTCAAGGTGGAGAGGGTGTAAAACATAGTGTAGATACCGTTTTAGCTCAACAATTAGGCAAAAAGGTGTATCTTGTGCACAGGCTTGATAAAGAAACTGCGGGTATTTTGGTCGTTGCAAAATCTTCAGAAGCCGCAGTAAAATGGACAACGTTGATTGCTTCGGGTGATGTGAAAAAAGAGTATATTGCCCTTTGCGCAGGTTATCCTATCATAGATGGCAAGAAAGAGAAAAAGGGAATTATTGCAGGTACATTATTGCAGCGAGGAGAAGAGAGAACTGCTGTAACACATTTCTCTGTGATAAAATCAGCAACTGTAAAAAATCCTATAGACAACAGCAACATAGAATTGAGTGCCGTTCGACTTACTCTTGAAACAGGGAGAATGCATCAAATTCGCATACAACTTGCTTCGATAGCAGCACCTATAATTGCTGATGATAAACACGGTGATTTCAAGAAAAATAAGACTCTGAAAAAGTTCTTTGGTATAAAAAAACTTTGTCTTGCATCTGTTAAACTTACTTTGCTAGGTAAGGCAAAATTAGTTGAGCATGAAGAACCTTTTGAGATAGAGCTTCCTGAGCATATAGAAAAAGGTATATCATTATTAAAGCAGGCTTCTGAGAAGTAGGTTAACTTACTATATTTTTGTATATATAGTATATAAAAATATACAGTTATACTATAGAGAATAAAAATCATTTCTTAATATGCAAATTTTCCAAAACCATGTTATAATACAAAATATATCATTGGTTGTTGAGGAGTAAAGTATGTACGAATCTGGTGAAAACTATCTCGAAGCAATTTTGATGATTCAAGAACAAAACGGTTCTGCACGTTCAATAGATGTTGCAAGAAAACTAAATGTGTCTAAACCAAGCGTAAGCAGAGCAATGGGCATTTTACGAGAAGGAGGATTTATCGAGTTTGCAGAAAGTGGGGAACTGCTTCTCACTCCGACAGGATTAGAGAAAGCAAAAAAAATTTATGGTAGACATGTTCTCTTAACAAAGTTTTTACAAAAAATAACAGGTGTATCATTTGATCAAGCTGAAGATAATGCATGTCGGATAGAACATGATGTAGATGAAGATATTGTGCATGGCATTGAGTGCTGGATGGCGGTAAATTCTTGACAAAGCTATTGCATAAATATACATAAAGTTGTATATTACATGCATAAATTCATATTCAAGAGGACTTCTATGATAGTAATGAAATTTGGAGGGTCTTCTGTTGCTAATGCAGAGCGAATTCGCCATGTTGCTTCGATTATAGGCACATATACAGCGGAAAAGCCTATTGTTGTTTTGAGTGCAATGGGAGATACTACAGACCATCTTTTAGATGCAGCAGAAGATGCAGTTCGTGGAAAAGTAGATATTTCGCAAATAGAAAAGTTGCATTATGATACTGCAAAAGAATTGAATATAGATATAAGCGCAGTTAGTCAATTATTATGTGAACTAAAAACGCTTCTTACAGGTATTAGCATGCTAAAAGAACTCACAAAGCGTACAAGAGATTATTTGGTAAGCTTTGGAGAGAGAATGAGTGTTAGAATGATGTCTAGCTATCTTGCTTCTCAAAATATTCCTGCACAATATTATGATTCTTGGGATATTGGATTTGTGAGCGATAGTAACTTTATGTCTGCAGAACTACTTGATGAGGTATGGCAAACAATTCCTAGAGCTTTTGATGCATATACAAAAAATTCTGATAATCGGATTCCAATTGTTACAGGATTTATCGCAAAAGATAAGAATGGCAATATCACGACGCTAGGTAGGGGAGGAAGCGATCTTACGGCTACAATGATAGGAGCTGCTCTTAATGTAAAAGAAGTTCAAACGTGGAAAGATGTTGATGGCATCATGACAACAGATCCTCGTGTTTGCCCACAGGCTCATACAGTTCCTGTGGTAACATACGAAGAAGCCCAAGAACTTGCAATGTTTGGTGCACAAGTGTTACATCCGCGTAGCATGGTTCCTTGCCGAAAAACAGGTGTACCAGTTCGTGTTAAAAATAGCTATAACATACAGAGTCAAGGAAGTATAATTGTCGAAAAGAGTGCAGAAAAAAGAACACCTGTCATTGCTATTACAAGCGTAAAGCATGTAACTCTTATTGACATTGTATCTACTCGAATGCTAGGTGCATGTGGTTTTTTAGCGCACATATTTAATCAGTTCCTTAAATGGAATATAAGTATCGATGTAATCGCAACAAGTGAAGTTTCAGTTTCTCTGACTGTCAATACGAAAGTCGATTTAAGTGGATTACTTGCTGATATACAACGAGTTGCAGATGTGCATATTCAAACAGGGAAAACAATCGTTACAACTATTTGTGATGTTTCTCAATCAAGCAAAATTCTTTCGAAGGGATTTGCAGCTCTTGACGTTGCTGGTATAAATGTAGAAATGATAAGCCAGGGCGCAAGCAAAGTAAATATCAGTATGATTGTTTCTGATTCAGAAGCTGATAAAGTTGTAAAAACATTGCACAAGGCTTATTTTGAATAAGATGGAGAATAAAAGAATGCACATTGCAATTGTTGGCTACGGGAAAATGGGGCATATTATTCGGTCTATTGCAGAAAGTTTAGGACATACAGTTGCACTTACTGTTGATATTGCAGCAAAAGATGCTGATTGTATCGTAAAAGCAGGTGATAAAGTCGCTATTTCAAATGCTATTAGTGCGACTGAAATCGATGGAATTATTGAGTTTAGTCATCCTGCTTCTGTAATTGCAAATATTGAAGCTTTGTTGCCTCTTGGGATTCCTGTTGTTGTTGGTACAACAGGATGGTTAGATAAAAAGGATTATGTTGAAAATCTTGTTAAGAATTATAATGGGGTGCTGATGCATAGTTCAAATTTTTCTATAGGTGTCAATATTTTTTATCGTATAGTTGAAGAAGCTTCAAAGCTTATTAAAGATTTCGATGAATACGATACTGCAATTTGGGAAATGCATCATAATCAGAAATCAGATAGTCCGAGCGGAACTGCGATTGATATTGCAAAGCGTATAATGTCTACCAATCCTAAAAAGAATCAAATTATAACAGATGCATTTCATGAGCGACCTCAAAAAAATCAGTTGCATGTATCAAGTACACGAGCAGGTTCTATTCCTGGTACCCATACAGTGTTTTTTGATAGTGCTGCAGATACTATTGAATTAACACATCGAGCAAGGAATCGAGACGGTTTTGCTCTCGGTGCTGTTCATTCATTAGAGCGTTTAGTTTTAAGAGTTCGTGAGGGAACTTTAGAAAGGGGCTGTCTATATAGCATGTCTGATTTATTTAGTTTTTAATTTTACAAGCCCGTACATGAATAATACGGGCTTGTAAAATATATATAAAAAAGTAGACAGAATACACCTTATGTGCAATAGTAGATACAGGAATGGTTGATTCATTCCTGTATCTTTTTTTTGTCAGGACACGTCCTAGCCACTTGGGGAAAGATACTAAAACACTCTACAGGGGTGCTGCAAAAGGGTGTCGCGTGTAAGTAGAAGCAAGAGCGCGAGCAGCAGGAGGTAGTAACTCCTTGAAGTCTTGCTAGACCGCTGATTACTACAAAATGGGGTCCCCTAGTTGCGACGGCGACAAGCTCTCTATGCAAAGCTCTTGCATATATTGATAGATGCCTTATATCAATACTTATTCTTTATTCAGTGTTATACAAATTAACACAATTTTTTAGGAATTATTTTTATGAAAACAGGAGTTGAAATCTACAACAATCTTTCTCGTCCGCCGAAAGAAGCTCTTCGCACCATTCAAGGCGGTAAACTTTCTAGAATGACAGATATAAATCCCCGCAATGGCGTTATAAAGCTATGACTGAACAATTCGGTCTTTGCGGTATCGGTTGGAAGTTCGAGATTTCTAAACTTTGGACAGAAGACGGCGCAAATGGCGAAAAACTCAGCTTTGCTCAAGTTGCAGTGTTTGTCAAAGACGGAGATAAATGGAGCGAGCCTATTGTTGGTATCGGCGGCTCTCGTCTTGTTACGTCTGAAAAAGGCAAGCTCGTTTCTAACGACGAAGGCTATAAAATGGCTGTAACCGACGCTTTTTCAACTGCTCTTAAAATGCTCGGTGTTGCCGCAGACATCTATGCTGGTTTATGGGACGGCTCTAAATACACAAGCAGGCACAGCCACAGCCTGCCTCTCAACAGCCACAGGCTGTTTCTCCAATGTCTCAGGCTTCTTCTCAACAGGCACAGCCAGCTTCTCCAAAGCCACAAGTTCAATCAGTAAAACAGAGTGAGAGTGAAAAACCGTCTATGACGGCAAAACAGCCTATGGCTGAAAAACAGCCTGTGGCTGCTGTTGAAC
>CALDID010000290.1 GCA_937901865.1 uncultured Treponema sp. | reverse complement strand
CAATGACATAAAGCCGAGTACGGAACTGACATACTGTTTCCGAACAGGTCTAATATTAGTTTACGATTTATATTATAACACAGCTTTTCGCTTTACAGGGTGCAATTTTTGATATATCCTTATTTATATGAATATAAACGTTGCGATAATCAGCTTGTTTGTGCCTCTTATACTCTTATTCCCGATTTTCAAATCGTCAGTAAAGGGTTTTCATATCCGCTACGCTTTGCTTTGTGTGCTATTGGGGCTTTTAGCGTTAATTCCTATCGTGATAATCCAGTTTTTGCTGGGGAAAAATATTTCTGTAAGCAATTTATCTAGCATGCTCCTTAGTGCATTTTTAATAAATGGCGTTGCAGAAGAGGGCGCGAAAATGCTTTGCGTGATACCGATTTCGACAAAAAAGCACGATGTGAGCGCATTCCTTTCTTATGCGGCGATTATAGGCTTTACCGTAGGTTCTATTGAATCGCTCATTTATATGCTGCACGGAGAGGTTATAAAGTGGCAAGCGATGAGGCTGTTTAGCGCGGTTCTTATTCACACCTTTTGTGCTTGTATCGGCTCGTTGTTCGTGCGCTTTGCTCGCCACAAAAAGCCGAAAATCCCTGCTATCTTCTTTGCGATTTCGCTTCATGCGCTATACGATTTTTTCACAGCGTTAGGCTATCCCTTTAAGTACTTTGCGATTATCACAATTCTTTTCGCCGCCCTCGAAACACATACTTGGTACGCCCGATTATGCCGCTATGAACACCCAGAGCGATATTTAGACGAAGAACTATAAAGCACGAACTAAAAAAGAATTTGACAGATTCATAATTCTCTATGATAATCTCTTTTAACAATGCTTTACACGAGGAGATTATTATGCTTGAACAATACAAATTACCGTATTCATACGATGCGCTTGAGCCTGTTCTTGACGCTTTGACCGTGGAAACGCACTACGGCAAGCATCACGCCGCATACACAAAAGCCTTTAACGAGGCGGCAGAGAAAGCAGGATTGGCAGGAAAGAGCGCAGAAGAGATTTTGTCTTCACTCGACGCGATTGGCGACACTGCGCTCCGAAACGCACTGAGAAACAATGGCGGCGGTTTCTACAACCACAATCTGTATTTCTCCACGCTTGCCCCGAACGGCAAAAAAGAGCCGACTGGCGAGCTTTCAGAAAAAATCAATGCGGCGTTCGGTTCTTTCGAGCAGTTCAAAGAGAAAATCAGCTCTCTTGCACTCACGCAATTCGGCTCTGGCTGGGCGTGGCTGTCGGTTGCAAAAGACGGCGTACTCGTTCTTTCTCAAAGCGCAAATCAAGACAATCCGATTTCGCTCGGTACGGGCAACAAGCCGATTTTCTGCATTGATGTGTGGGAGCACGCATATTATTTGAAGTACAAAAATCTGCGCGCCGCGTACGTCAAAGAGCTGTTCAATATCGTTGATTGGTCAGCCGTTGAATCGCTCTACGATGCCGCAATGAATTGAGATAACTGAAACCCGCCGCTAAGTTCTCGGCAAAAAAAGGCGCACGGGCTATTTTTGCTCGGAGCGTCTTTTTTGAGAACAAGCCTATGCCTTTTGAGAAGCAGCCTTTGGCTGTTTTAGCACTTTTACAATTCCGTGAATAGCGGAAAGCTCTTCCTTTTCTAAATCCGTCATATCCTGTGCGATTTTATACACTTCAATCGGGAACGGGCTTTTTTGCTGTATCGACGACGGCTTATTTGATTCAAATCCATTTACCAAAAAATCAACGCTCACATCAAGAGCCTGCGCCAATTTCAACGCCTTATCCGCAGGCGGCATAGACCCCTTTGTCTTGAGATAGCTGCTTATTGTTCCTGCATTTATTCCTGTCATTGCCGCTAAATCTGCCGTCATCAACTGCTTGCAAAACATTGCTTCTTTCAAATTTTCTTTGAAACTCATAGACAATAATTCTATAAATATTTTACTATCCCTGTTTTGCCACTAGAAAGATTTGATACTATTCGTTAATATTAGAAATATATTACTAACACAAACAATACTTAGTAACTTCTACCTAAAAGGAAACCGCTATGGAACAAAAAAGAAATCAATTCTTAGATATTATCAAAGCTCTTTGCATTGTATTTGTCATAATCACACACGACACAATCAGTGAAGAAACACGGTTGAAATTACTTTTTAACTTTTGGATTGATATGGCAGTGCCGCTATTTATGATTATTTCGGGGTATGTTTACGCTCTTTCTTTTGAACGCAACGGCATAGCACAGATACAGCAAGCATATACGCTCAATTTCATTATGCCTAAATTCATTCGCTACACAATTCCGTTCTTGCTGGCTTTTGCGATTGAAATCCTCGGGGAAATCGCAGTTGCTTTTTTGGCAATCCGCCCATTTTCGCTCAAGCACATTGTTGCGCTTTTTTTTCAAGGCGGCAACGGTCCGGGAAGTTATTATTATCCGATTTTGCTTCAATTTTTGCTTTATTATCCTATTTTATATTTCATTATCAAAAGATATGCGTTCAAAGGGCTTATTCTTTGTTTTGCAATAAACGCAGGATATGAGTTTTTTCAGAGAGTTTGGGGTTGCAACGAAACTTTTTACCGAATGCTGCTTTTTCGCTACACACTCGTTATTGCTTTCGGCTCGTATCTTGGTCAGTGCAAAGGCGAAAAACTCGCGCTCGGTTGGAAAATTGCGTCTTTTGCAGCAGGAACAGCATTTATCATCGCATACCGCTATTTTGCTTTTCCGCCTCGCATCATCATCTATTGGACGAAAACGAGTTTCCTTGCGTGTTTGTATTTGCTGCCGATAGCCGCATTTTTAATTTGCTCTGTGCATTTGCGCTTTAAGCCGCTGGAATTGATTGGAAAAGCGTCTTTTAATATTTTTCTTGTCCAAATGGTCTATTATGCCTACGCCGCAGGATTTTTCGCAAAGTTCTTTTCGTCGCACATTGTTCATCTTTGTTTTCATATCGGGATTTGCGTCTGTGCAGGCTTGATTTTCTATGCAATCGAACAGCCGCTCACAAAGTTCGCTCTATCAATGTGGAAGAAAGGCGATAACTGAAATTTTTTGTCTAATGTAAAGTGCAGTAGCCTTTAAACAGAAATTTTTTGTCCACTGTAAAGTGCAGCAGCCTTTAAACTGGAATTTTTTGTCCAATGTAAAGTGCAGCAGCCTTTAAACAAGAATTTTTTGTTCACTGCAAAGTGCAGCAGCAAAAAAACGAAAAACTAATTATATATAACTCCAAACAATGTATTAACAATAGATTGAAAATATACCGTAGAATATGCTATATTTGTAGAAATTCTACAAAGAAGGCATATTCATGGTACTTAAATTTTCAATAAGCAATTTTTATTCTGTAAAAGATGCCTTAATTATTGATTTTGAAGCAGAACAAATTTCAACAGAGCGAACAAAAATACTTTCAGATAATACTTTTATCTTTAATAAAAGAAAATATCTAAAAAGCATTGGGATTTTCGGTCCAAATGCTTCTGGAAAATCAAGTATATTTAAAGCAATTTTGTTTTGTAATAGTCTTGTATTAAACTCTCATATAAATAATGAAGGCATTTCTTTCAATTTTATGCCATTTAAATTCGACGGATTTTATGAAAAACCGAGCTCTTTTTCTATCAATTTCATTTTAGACGAAATAGAATATGAGTATTCATTTTCGTTAACACAAAAAGAAATCGTTTCTGAGAGCTTGTATTATTATCCGAACAAGCGAAAAGCAAAAATCTTTACTCGCAATGAGCAAGTAGGCAAGCCGAAAGCCGAGATTTTTAATTTTGCAGAAGGTTTTTTTGTAAAGCCAATGGACGTAGCTCAAAGCACAGGTCGAAACACGCTTTTCATAAGCCGTGCAAGCCAAATGGATAGAGACCTTGCAAAAAAGATTTACAATTTCTTTTTGACGGAATTTTATGTCGGCGTACCTAATATTCCTGATAATTATGCTGTAAACCTTTTTAGCAAAAATAAAAAACTTTTGCTCAAAGCATTAAAAATGGCAGATAGCGATATTGTTGATATCGAAGTTCGCAAAGAACGCATAAATATACCATTTGCTACAAATTATTTTAGTAATAGTTTTCCGCCAAGTGTACCGAATTTGCCACCAGAAACAATAGTTCGTTTTTTAACTACACACAAACAAAATCCTAATATCAAATTTGATTTATATGCGGAAGAATCATCTGGAACTATTCAACTTTTTTATCTTCTTCTTGTCTTGCTCGATATTTGCAAAAATGGAAAGACGTTAATTGTAGATGAATTCGATTTGAGTTTGCATACAGAACTTGCGCAATTTATTATAAATATTGTCCACGCCTCGAATAATGCGCAGTTGCTTTTTACAAGCCACAATACAAACTTAATTGACGTTAAGAAAATGCGGCGCGACCAAATTTATTTTACAAACAAAAAAGAAGATTGCTCTACAGACTTTTATTCTCTTTTTGATTTTAAGAACTTTAGAGAAAATATGGACGCTGAAAAAGGATATTTACAGGGGCGATTCGATGCAATTCCATATATCACATCTTCTATTGACGAAATTCGTAGATTGTTTGGAGAATAAAAAATGGCACGAAACAAAAGCGGTCGTCCTGAGCGAAAAATGAAGCCAGTTTTTCTTGTTTTATGCGAAGGCGAAACAGAAGAATGTTATGTCGAGCATTTAAGGCAGAAATATCGGTTGCCGATAAAAATCATTTCTAAAATTGTTGGTCAGCAGATAAACCAAAAATTGATAAATCGGCATAAAAAAGAATTGAAAATTAGCAACTCCGAAAATATCAATTGTTTTTTGATGTATGACGCAGATGTTAAAAGTGTTGTCAGCAATATTCTCAGTTGCGACGCAAAGCCGTTATTAAGCCGCCCATGCATTGAAGTGTGGTTTCTTGCCCATTCAGAAAAAATCTTTTCTAAAGATATTTCTAGCGAAAACTGCGTAAAAAGGCTTACGTCATTGTCTGATTGGAAAAGCTACAAGAAAGGAAAATTTTCTGATACGCAGAAAACTATACTATGGGAAAAACGATTGCACGCAGGAGAAAATATTTCCCACTCAATTTCAGATAATACAACGTATTCGACAATGAATGATTTTATAGCCACGCTAGAAAATTTTTGCTGAACCGCAATTTTCTCTATCGCTAAAATAATTCTCGCAAAAACGAAGCCTTATTACTAATCGATAGGGCTTAGTTTATTAGTAATTCGTAATCAATAAATGCTGAACATTTTTATTTTGCCTCTGTCAGCGGAAAATCTTGTTTTCGCAAATCTTTCATCGGCACTTGTTCATAGCCCCATTTATCATAACTGCGATTCGGCACTTCACTTTCCACATAATTTGCAAGTTCTGAAAGCGACACATAGCCGTCATTGTTGGAATCTGCCTTTCCTCCTAAGCCTTCCAAAAGCACATAAGTAAATATCCCGTGTCCATTGTAGCCTTCCATCGCAGACTGCGTATCGCTGGAAGCGGCAAGCGTGGCGTGCCCTGTAGCGCGTGTCAAGCGGTCAATTGCCGTTTTTTCTGCAATACCGCGCTGGGCAGAATCCAAGAATGCGCCTGAATTGCAGGTGTCGAGCATTACCAGTGTTTTCCCAGCCTTGATGAGCGACAGATTTGCAATCAAATCATTCTTTGAAATACATTTTTCAGGAATATCCTCTCGATTTGTATAGCGGAAATCCACAGGAAGATAATAATAATCGCCGTCACTGTAAGTTGTACCGTGCTCTGCAATATAGAACACAAAAACATCGTCTGCCGTAACTTCTTCAGAAATTCCCTTGAAAGTTTCGGCTATTCCCGTCTTCGTTACATCGGCATAAACTACGACGAAAAACAGAAAACCCACACCTGCAAAATCGAGCAGTTTGTAAAACAGCCATAGGCTGACAAAATTTTATACACTAGCTTTAACTTTCTCTGCAAGTTCTTTTACTTTGTTTTCTGAGAGCTTTGAAACTTCTGCTATCTTTGAAATCGAAAGCGTACCGTCCTTGAGCAACCCGATAGCAAATTCTTCAGCCTGTTCGCGCTTTTCATCTTCAACAAACTCTTCCATAATCTTGCACATACGCTTCACTCCTTTCTCATCGCTCTTAAAATATCTTGTCTTTTCGGCAAGAAGTCCCAGCTTCATCTCATCGGGGTTGCGGCAGGAAAAATCGTGCATTAGCTTCCCGATGTCATTTTCGCCCCTGTACTCACCATTTACATATATTATATGCGATTCGTCGCAAAAAGTCATTCCGTTTTCTTTTATTGTGCGGTCAATGTGATAAAGCGGCAAATTGCATTTCAAAACATCGTGTTCGGTGATGAAAATCACGTATGTTTCGGGCAAATCTTTAAAGTTTTGGCGCGGCAAAAGAGTGTTCGTGTCCAAAATCGCGCTGTAATATCTTGCCCGTTTTTCACCAGCACCTTCGTCAGCTCTTTGCACTTCGATGTTGTACAATTTTCCAGCTTTGTCTTTAGCCTTGATATCAAGTCGAACCGAACGCCCAAGCAGATTTTTGATTGAAACTTGACCTTTTGATTCAATTACCTTCAAATCATCGCGTTGCAAAATGATTCTCAAAAGAAATTCAGTTGCTTCAATGTCGTCTTCAAAGACTTTTGACATAAAATCATCATCAAAAAGCCTAAATTGAGCAATTTTTGAAAGCAACAACTTTCGTCGTTCTGTATTTTCTGTTTCTTCCATAAGTACAGTATAACACAAATTATTGATTCTTTTCTATGGACTAGGGAAGCGTTAACTCAAAATCTCCATCAGTAGAAATTGCAACTAAATGACAATAGGTATTAGAATAACGTTTCTGCAAATATGAAAAAGAAGTTTCTTTGTTTCTTTCAAGCACAGCAATTTTAAGATTTCCATTGTCAAAATATGAAACAAACACCACGACATGATAATGTTGCCAAAGTTTTGGATTTTTGCCATAAATACCGTTTATTGAGCCTAAGTAAATTCTATTTGAATTAAATGAGCTTTGTTCAATAAGTATACTCTCAATTTTATCAAGGCGATAACCACGATCTGTAACATATTCATCGATTGCAGAATCATTTATATCGTAAGTTTTATAAGAAGGATTTTCTCCTCTTTTTTTCCCAAGTTCAACAGCTAGATTTCTAGTCCAATCCAAACCAAAATACGGGTCTCTGCTATTTTCATAAACGAGAATATCTTGAGTTCCCCGTTCTGTAAGGTGCTTTTTACGCAAATTACGAAGAGAAATATACTTTTCAGTTTCATTTCTCGCTAATGGATAATAAAATCCATCAACAACCCATTTTGCAAATCCTGCACAGTTCAACCCTTGAATTCTATCTTTTGTATATTTGCCATCTGCGTCAATTGCTCCTGTGGGGGAGTCTTTTAGTTTTGGTAAAAATGACCGAATTTCTTTTAATATTTCATTATTTACTTCTGCAAATGCTGTATAAAAATTCAAAAGCAAAAGTAAACATAAAAATCCTAGCCGTTTCATTTTTTTCTACACTACAAAAATTGACTACATCAATATAGCTCATTAATCATATCTTTGATTTCAATGCCAGCATCTTCAACTTTTACAGAATCGACTTCCGAAAGAAATCTACTATTTCCAGAAAGAAAATCTACCAATTCTACGACAGCTAAAAAACCTTTTTTGGGTATTGATTCCAAAGATTTCCATTCAGCAACCAGTTCTCGCAGAATAGATTTTATCTCGGAATATATTTCATCATCAAATGTATTCTCACATCTTATCTTTACGAGGAAACCTTTTTCACCCAAAACTAAATCATAAAGTTTATCAAGCATTTAAGCCCCCTAATTTATCAATGTTATAGCACTTGGAGGAATAGCACCTTCAAGCAAAACTTCTTTTGAGCCTTTTGCAAAATTTTGCGTAAGTCCTTTTAAATATAATTCTTGACCTTCTTTTATGCTCAAGTCATAAATATTCACATTATTAGGAATTTTATTTAACTCAATTTTTACAATTTGACAACCGTCCATTTCTGCCCATTTTTTCGCAATATCATAATCGGTTGTCGTTGAAATAAATTGAGAACCATTATTTCTGCTTCCAGTTCTTACATGACCGTCTATTGTCATATTTCGATTTGGATTTTTTGCATATAAACCAATTTTTGGATTTTCATCAGCCCTTATTACTCTATAAACAAAATCTTGTTGCCCTTCTCCTACAACCTTACAGTTTTTTGTTTTTTGTACATACTTAAAAGCATTTTCAATTTCTGGATTTGGAGCGGTTTCCAATACATCAATTGTCTTCCGTAGCTGTGAATTTGGAGTATTTTTCAACAAACCAACAGCTTTATCACCATCTCGATTGATAGTTTTTATGAGTGCTTCTCTACGAGTTACACCAACTTTTTCATATAATTCGATTATCGAATCTGAATATTTTGCATAAAGATTTCCTGCATTCTCAGAATTCTTAAAAAACGAAAATACAATATCATGCTTTTCGCGTGGCAGTTTTTTTAGAGCATTTGTAAACTGACTACCATCTTTTTCAAGAATTTTTATTGCATCATCACCGTACTTTTCGATGAATGTTATTGCTTCATCACCATAATTTTTGACAATTCTTCCCAATGCTGGATTATTTTTTGCAAGCCTTATTGCGTCTTCAGCATTCGAGCTGTTCTTAATATAGCGGATAACAGCCTCTGGATATTCAGAAGCCCTCGCAACTTTTGCTATTTCATCTCCGTTTTTCAGAAAAATGCGAGCCACATCATCGCCATTTTCTTTTACAGCCTTAACGATAACATCTCCGTTTTTCGCCATTTGTGCGGAAATATCATTCCCGTATTTGAACAAAAGCCGAGTAGCATCATCGCCATATTGAGCAAAAACTTTTGGATAAGCTAGTTTTATCCAGCCATTTTTTACAGTTTTGGTAATTTTTCCGCCATTTCTTGCAACAAACTGAAAGAATTCCGATTTTCCAGCCGCTTCAACAAATGCTCTTCCTGCACCTTTTCCAACTTTTCCCAATTGACCTAAATGCATGGCAGCATGCGCCAAAGTCTGATTTTTTGCGACAGCTTTTCCCACTGTTTGAGAAATTGCTTTTCCCGCTTTGCCCATTCCTTCAGAAACTTTTGAACCAACTTTTGCAATTGCTTGCCCAGAGCCTGGTGTTGCAAAAATTATGTTTATCGCGTCCCAAGCAATATCTTTGCCGTAGTCTTTTAGCAACTCTGGAACTAAGTTTTTATTGCCAGCCATACAAGCATCATAAATGTCTATCGAAGTGCTTATAGTTTTTAAAGAAATCTGTGCTACAGAAAGCCCAATATCAACAGCCGCCGCTATCGGCTGAATCGGGCTTGGAATAATTGTAAGTACAGCTGCAACAGCTTGCAAACCGCCAACAACTTTGTCTATTGTTGCTTTGTGCTTTTTATAAAAATCATTGAATCCAACCAAATATGCATCAGAAGAAATTATTTCAGCAACTTCATAATCCGAGTAAACAGAAGATAAATCATAGTTTTTGTTATTTAATTGGTACGATGCCAAAACAACATGGCTATCTTGGCTATTCATTTTTGCAAGGCGTTCTTCTTGCGTTGTCCAGATTCCTAAACCTGCAACAGGAAGCCCGTTTTGCATATAGCCTTCCCACATATCCCCATTGCTGAAAAGAATTTTTCCAGTTTTTGGCAGTGCAACAGCTGCCAAAAGACCGTCAGCAGAAGTTGTTGAATCACTATCAGAGTTTTCGGGAATCTCAATTCCGTTCCATTCATCAGAAGCAATGATTGTAATCTCATCGTTTTCTTCTGCAGAAAGATATCCAGTTCCGTAGAATGTGCCGTTTAAAAAGCCACCCTCATATTGCATTCCATTAGAGAATTCAAATGAGCCTTGTCCGTTTCTCTGATTCCCAAAGTAATAGCCTGTATAAACACTTCCGTCAGAATAAACTTGCTGTCCTATTCCAGTCCTTTGATTTTCGCTAAAAGTACCCTCGTAAGTTGTACCTTCATCATCTGTATAAGTTCCAAGTCCATCAAACTTTCCATCAACAAACGAACCTGAGTATTTCGCTTTTCCGTTACTGATATATGAACAATTTTCACCGTTTAGTAAATCAGCGTTTTTCCAATTTCCTTTTAAGACTTCGCCTGTAGAATTAGTCTTATTGCCATATCCTTTTATTTTTCCGTTCTCAAAACACCCCTCAAATTTCGTTCCATTTTCAGAAATCAACAAGCCTTGTCCGTGATATAAATTATTCTGCCAAGAACCTTCATAATAATAATTTGAATCAGATTTATATTCTTTGCCTTTGCCTTACTTTTTGTCATCTACAAAATTACCTTCATAAATTTTATTTGTTTTCTTATCAAAACAAGACCCATACCCATTTCTTTTTCCGTTCTTAAAACTTCCTCTGTAATTAAATTTTGGAGTATCTAAAGTTCCTTCTCCTGTATATTTTTCATCATCATCAAAAGAGCCTTCGTAAAAGATTTGAGTTTTCTCGTTGCTTAAAATTCCCTCAATTGGAAATCCGTCCGCTGTACCTTTTCCAAAAAACACATCTCCGTTGTCATATTCTATTCGAACAGAATTCAAATCGTCTTTTCCATCAACTTGAGGAATATATGCACAACCACCATCAAAAGGTACTTTTACATCTTCTGAAAATAAAACAGGAACAAACAGAAACAGTAAACTTAAAATTAGAGAAATCTTTCGCATAGAAACCTCATTTTAATAAGAAACAACAATATCAACTCTGCGATATTGTTCTAGGTTTTCTGTTTCATCAGGATTTTTTGAATACCCCAAACCTTTCGTAATAATCCTATCTGGTGAAATATTAAAATCCTTTCCAATCAAAATGTTTTTTATAGATTCAGCACGTTTCAAAGATAATTCCGTATTGAACCTTTCACTTCGCTCGCTTATTTCAACTTTTCCATTAAATAAAGTTGCATCTGCATAACCCATTATATTGAAGTTAGCAGAACTTCTTTTTTCTTCTGGAATTTCACTAAGCAAATCATTTAGAGTAAGCAAAATTGACGCATATTCTTTTTTGTCAGACTCAACTTTCGCTACAAGCAAATATTTTTCAGCTTCAACTGCTGAATTTCCTATATCAAGATAACTGCCGTACTTAAAATAAACTTTCGCTCCCAAGTTTGATTTATATTCTGAAATATTGTCAATTCCAATAAAAGTATCTTTTAGTTCCTCATAATTTTGTATCATATCTTCTATGGAATTATTCGTGCTTGAACTGCCTCTTGAAGACTTTTTGCGAGTGCGAGTGGATTGCAATGCCTGCAAATCATATACAATATTTTCAGGTTTCTGCTCAGACTCTTCATCTAACTCATTACTTTCAAGAATCTCTTTAAGTTTTGCAACCGTAGGGTCTGGAAGATAAGAAGTAAAAACACCTTCAGATTCTTGTTCCAATGTTTCAGTTTCTGCTTCAGCAACATTTGCAGATAAATCTTCTTCTGAAAGAACCGAAGCTACATCAGAAATTTCTGAACTGCTTTTATTCTGTTTATTGCTAAAAATAAAATAAGCACCAGCTCCTGCTGCTAGCAAAATAGCAGCAATTATAGGAATTTTGTTGCTAGATTGCTTTTTGCCACATTTCGGACATACATTTTCTGTTTTAAATTCAATGTCATTGATATAAGTTTCTGGACTTTCAATATCAATACTTTTTCTTTGCGCATTATGTAGAACCGTAATCTTACAGTTCTCTTTTCCAACTAAAGCATTTTCTATTTCTGAACGATTTTTTACCACTCTGTCATCAACAGAAATAATGGAGTCTCCTTTAGCAATGTCTTTTTCAGCATTTGTTCCAACTTTTACAGACTTAACAACATTTGTTTCTTTCAATTCAAATCCACATTTTTTGCATTTTTTCATAGTTTTCATAGTTCTTCCTAATATAACTTCATACCAAGATTAAAGTGTTTTATATCGCAAAATATAAAATACACACACCTTTCTTGTGTTAGTATACATAAGAAACTTGGTATTTTCAATATCTAATACATAATATACTTGGTAAATTGTGTCAATTTTTCTGTTAGTATTGCCAAAATCTGTTTTATGACCACCCAGCAGATTTTCATAAACAATCTAAAAGCATACAGAAAGCAAGCTGGATTTACACAAGCGCAACTTGCAGTTTTGATAGATAAAAGTTTTAACTACATAAACGGGATTGAGTGCGGGGTGTCTTTTCCGCCGCCAGACGTAATAGATAAAATTACAGAAACTCTAAAAATAAAGCCTATGCAACTTTTCGATGAAAATTGTTGTGTACAAAATTTGGTAAACTCTAATAAAGATGATTTTATAGAAAGCCTTTCGCAAAAAATATTTTGTAAAATAGAACCTTCTCTAAAAAATGATATTGCGAATGGAATAAAAACTGTTTTAAACGATAAATAAAAACCGCCTGCTCAAGTGTATGGCAAGCGGTTCTGTATCATTGAGTAAAAATCTACCGTATCGGCACCTTACACCGTGAACAAATCGATTTGGCTGCCGATTTGACCAACAGCGGATTCCACGCTATTAGCGATTTCGTTGAGCGAATTACTTGAGTCGCGGATACTGCCTGCGCTCGCGCTAATCTTCTCCATACTCTGCCTAATAACGCCCGTCGTGTCGCGAAGCTGGTCAACCTCAACCAAAATGCTCTTGTTTCCCTCCGCCATTTCGTGAGAAGCCGCACGAACCTCGCTCGTGTTGTCGTTCATAAGTTTGAGCGCGTCGCCGATTTGCTTTGAACCTTCCTGCTGCTCTTCCATTGCCGATTTTATCTGCAAAACAAGCTGCTGCGTCGTCAAAATCGACGTATTCACCGCCTCAAACGAATCGCTCGACGCTTTTGACGCAGTTACCACATCGTTAATCGAACCCTCGATTTTCTTCAACTCGTCGCGAATCGTCTTTGACTGCTCGCTTGACGTTTCAGACAATTTGCGGATTTCCTCTGCAACCACGCTAAAGCCACGCCCCGCATCTCCCGCGTGAGCCGCTTCAATCGCCGCATTCATCGCCAGCATATTCGTTTGACTTGCAATATCGCTAATCGTCTTGTTTGCGTTCTGCAATGCCTTCGACTGCTCCTCGATGTTCTTAATGCGCGCATTCACATCTTTTTGCCGCTTAATGCCGTCTTCTGCGCTCTGCGTCAAGCCGTTGAAACTATCCGCCATGTGCCCGACGCTCACATTCACGCTGCGGATATTGCCAATCATCTCTTCCACCGCCGCGCTCGCCTGCGTAACGCCCGAAGACTGCGTTTCAATCATCTTTTCAAGGCTTTCAATATTCTGCGAAATCTCCTCAACCGCGCCAGCCGTTTCCGACACGCTTGCCGCCTGATTTTCCACCTGTGAACCGATGTTCTCAAGGTCAGAAATAATCGCCTGAATAGATTTGCCGTTTTCCTCGATTCTCGCCTGCAAACCGACATTGACCTCGCCGAGCATCGCCTTTGAATCCTTTACACCGCTGACAATCGTGCGCAATTTCGTCATAAACGCATTGAAACCGTCGCCGAGCGCACCGATTTCGTTTTTGCTCTTCACGATGATTTGCTTCGTCAAATCCGCTTCCCCTGCCGCAATGTCGCGGATAGAGTTTCGCACCGTGCGAAGAGGCGCAACCGCGATGAACAAAAGGGCTGAACATATTCCCGAAATAACGATTCCGACGATGATACTGATAATGATAACAATCGTTCTCAGCTGGTTTCCCGCCTCCGCAATTTGCGACTGCGGAATCGTGAGAATCGCGCTCCACGGCGTTCCAGCAACGGGCGTGTAAGAAGCAAACGTTTTTACTCCGTCCGCATCATAATAATAGCCCTCGCCGACCTCGCCCGCGCACGCTTTCGTCGCGATTTTGTCAAGTCCGCGATAGCCAGCCTTGTCGCTGTAAGACAAATCCATATATTTTGCGACTCCGCGGATATGCGAAATCAAAACGCCGTTTGAACCGACCAAAATCGCTTTTCCCGCCTTACCCATCGTAAGCTCGCTAATCATCTTGTCGATTTCGTCGAGTTTAACCGCGCCTGCAAACACGCCGATAAGCTCCTTTTGCGCATTGAATGCAGGGCGAGCAATGTAATAGCACACACTGCCGTCAAGCTGAAAATCGATGTTCGACACAAATTGCTTTTGACGGTCACTCATTATCGAGCGGAAAAACGGCTTTGAAATCACCGTAATCGTCTTGCCGTCGCTTGAATGTCCAACGCCGTCGGGAGTGCAGAACATCACATAATTAAACAGCGGATTGCGGATATTTTCGTGGCTCAAAAGCCAAGAGATAATATCTTCTGCATTGCCCGCTTTTGTAACGTCGTTGTCGGAATAAATGCGCAGGTCATTTATCAGCACTTCGTTCCAATATTGGATTTTGCCAGCGTCTTCGGCGATAACTTTTTCGCTGAAATCAGAATAATCGCTCTGAGAGCCGTTTTTTGCCACGCGCACAGTCAAAAAAATCTGCACCGCAAACGTTAAAACAAGCACCGCAAAAATATTCAGCGAAAACTGCACTGCAAGATGTTTGTATTTCTTTTTATTTTCAATGCCCTCTTCCATATTTCTCCGTTCCTCAAATCATTATACCTGTTTGATAATATAGCTTTGACAAGGGGCTTAAGTCCCTTGCTACATAAAAAATCTTCGGGATTTTCCCGAAACTTCACTTTTTCCAAAAGCACACTTCGGGATTTTCCGCAAGGCTCACTTTCTCAAAAGCAAGTTTCGGGATTTTCCCGAAACCTCACTTTCCTCAAAAGCACGCTTCGGGATTTTCCGCAAACTTCACTTTCTTCAAAAGCACGCTTCGGGATTTTCCGCAAGGCCCACTTTTCCCAAAAGCACACTTCGGGATTTTCCCGAAAGCCCACTTTCCTCAAAAGCACGCTTCGGGATTTTCCGCAAACCTCATTTTCTTCTAAATCAGCCTATGGCTGCTATTTTGTTGTGTTCTTGTAAATGCGGTTAATTGCGACCGCGTGGAATGCAATGCCTTTTACATTCGGCTTTATAAGGTCTCCGTTGCGCTTTTGGTAAATCGGCGAAATCACCGCGTCTTCCATAACCATCGCTTCGGCTCTCTTGAGTGCGCTCCATCGCTCTTGTATCTTGGTGCAAAGCTCTCCGTCTGTGCAGCTTGCAATCAGTGCATTGTACGAAGGATTGAAATAGTTGCCCATATTGTTGTCGTTGCCCGTTACCCACATCGCCAGATACGTCATCGGGTCGGCATAATCAGGTCCCCAGTTGTTCAAGCCGAACTCAAACTGCCCCGAACTCATTATCTTTCGCCTTTCTTTTTTCTCCACCGTCTTTATGCGCACGCTCAAGCCGTCTAAAGTATCTTCGAGTTGCCGCTTGATAGAATTGCACGCGATAACCTGCGTTTCGTTGTCTGTCGTCAAAAGCTCCACTTCCAGCGAACTCACGTCCAGCTCTCGCTTTGCCGCCTGCCAATACTCTTGCGCCTTGTCCACATCAAGCGCACAATCATTCGGGAACTCTATGCCGTCTGCCGTGAAATCCTGTCCGCTCTTAGAAAACGCAAATCCTTTCGGGATAGCCGCATACGCCGCCGCCGAACCGTCCGCCATTTCGTTTACAATCTGTTCTCGGTCAAGCGCAAATGTTACGGCTTTACGAAGGTTTTTATTTGCAAAATGCGTATCATCAAAATTGAACGTTATAAAATACAAAAATCCCGAATCCACAGCCTTAAAGTCGCTGTCGTTCTTCATCTTGTCAACCGCCGAGCCAGACAATTCCACAAAGTCAAGCTGACCTGATTTATACTTTTGCAAAGCCTCATCGCCGTTTTTGACAAGCTCATAATGAAGCCCGCCGAGCTTTACTTTAGACGCATCGTAATATGCAGTATTTTTTATAAAAGAAACTGTATTGCCCTTTTCTGAATATTCGGTGAGCAAAAATGCGCCGTTAGAAAGACAGGTTTCAGGGCTTGTCGCATACTTATCGCCGCATTTTTCTACAAACTCACGATTTGCAGGGTAGAACGTGCAGAAATACAAAAGCTGCTCAAAGTAAGACACAGGCACTTGCAATTCCACTTCAAACGTAAAATCATCGACCGCGCGCACTCCTAATTGATTCACTTCCATTTGTCCCGCTTGAATTGCGGTTGCATTTTTAATCTGGGCTATATCACTAATCATAAAGGCATATTCCGACTCAAGTGCAGGGTCAATAGCTCTTTGCCACCCATACACAAAATCGTCCGCCGTTACTCTCACGCCGTTCGACCAATACACATCGTCGCGAAGCGTAAACGTGTAATGCAAGCCGTCAGAAGACACCTTCATTTCTTTTGCAACCGCAGGCTTTACGCTGCCGTCGTCTGCCATTTGCATAAGTCCGTCCATCATATTGCCGATAAGCTCGAAACTTGTTGCATACACGGCTGTTTGTGGGTCAAGCGAGTCGTAAATAGATTCTATTGAAACATTCAGCACCGCGCCATTAACCGATTTTTCTGGTAATGGTCCTTTTTTTGCCGCTCCGCTATTGTTTTTGTCGCACCCCAGCAAAAACACGCTAAATGCAAATAAAGTAATTTTCGTTTTAAAATTTATCATACGCTCATTCTCCTAAAAACAAAGGACTTTACTTTATAATAGACCTGTTCGATAATTGTCATTATCGGGCTTGACCCGATAATCTGAGACACAGCCTCTTTCTCAAAACGCCTATATTGCTATAGATTGCCGTATCGAGTACGGCAATGACATAAAGCCGAGTACGGAACTGACATACTGTTTCCGAACAGGTCTAATAAATAATACACAAAAAAAGCCCTGTTTTCAATTATATAAAAAACACAATATTTGCAAATAAACGTATTTTTTCTCAATAGCTTCCATCTGTTGTAAAAAGAAAGTATCGCCTGTATAATTACGGTTATGAAGAGCGACACACAAAAGGCACAAAGCGCAAAAGAGTTTGCGGCATTTTGGAGCGACAAGGGAAGCGAAAAGCAAGATACACAAAAGTTTTGGATTGAATTATTAGCAAACGTACTCGATTTAGTTTCTCCTACACAAGTGATTGACTTTGAAAAAAAAGTCGAAATAGACGGCGTAAAATATATTGATGCTTATATAGAAGAAACACGAACAATCATAGAGCAAAAAGGGTGCAAAATAAACCTTGACAGCAAGGAAAAACAAAGCGACGGCGCAGAACTGACTCCATTTGAGCAAGCAAAGCGATATAATGACAACTTGCCGTTTTCAGAAAAAGCAAGATGGATTGTTATCTGCAACTTCCGCGAATGGCGCATATACGACCTTGAAAAGCCGCAAGACTCTAGCGAAGTGCTTTTGTTGAGCAACTTAGAAAAAGAGTTCTATCGCTTAGATTTCTTGATTGACAAGAAAAACGAGAATATCAGACGAGAGGAAGATATATCGATAAAAGCAGGGCTGTTAGTAAAAAAGCTGTATAATTCCCTTTTGCCGCAATACAAAGCCAAAGACGAAAAAGAACTTCGCTCGCTCAATATTCTTTGTGTGCGCCTTGTCTTTTGCTTTTATGCAGAAAAATCTGGCTTATTCTTAACGCACACCGCCTTTGAAGATTATCTCAAAAAGTTTTCTCAAGACGCTCTTGTTTTAAGCCTCTTAAATCTCTTCAAAGCCCTTGATACAAAGATTGAAGAACGAAACATATACGATACCTCTATAAAAGATTTCCCCTATGTAGACGGCGGACTTTTCAAAGATGAAGACATCGTAATCCCAGCTTTCACAAAAGAGATATGCGATATACTTTTGAACGATTTTGCTTCTTTTAATTGGAGCGAGATTTCTCCTACCATCTTCGGCGCGCTCTTTGAAAACACTCTAAACCCCTTAACTCGCGATAGCGGCGGTATGCACTATACCAGCATTGCAAACATTCACAAGCTCATCGACCCGATTTTCTTCGCTGAGCTAGAACAAGAGTTCAACTCAATCCTTTCGATAACCGCCATCGAAGAGCGCAATAAAAGGCTTTTTGCATTTCAAAAGAAGATAGGCGCATTGAAGTTTTTAGACCCAGCTTGCGGCTCTGGCAACTTTTTGACAGAAACATTCTTGAGCCTTCGCCGCCTTGAAAACGAGTGTATAAAACTCAGGCTCGGCAAGCAAAAAACGGCTCTTGATGTGTTAGGCGATGACTTTGATGTGCAAGTCAAAATAGAGAACTTCTATGGAATCGAAATAAACGACTTTGCAGTAACAGTCGCAAAAACAGCGATGTGGATTGCAGAATGCCAGATGATGAGAGAAACTTCGCGCATTTTGGGAAAAGAGTTGAGCTTTTTGCCATTGCAAACATCGGCGAACATCGTTGAAAACAATGCACTGCGCCTTGATTGGAAAACGCTTAAACCGATAGACGAAAACGCGATTATCGACGGACTTTTTGCAGGATTCGACACAGAACTTGACGGCTCTGTCATCGATTATAACTACATAATCGGCAACCCTCCCTTTATCGGCGCAAGAACAATGGATAAAGAATCAACTGAAAAAGTACAAAAAGAAGATGTTTTGAGGACTTTTGGCAAAGATTGGAAAAACGTCGGGAACTTGGATTATGTTTGTTGCTGGCACAAAAAAGCCTTTGAGTTATTGCAAGGCACAAAAATAAAAGCCGCCCTTGTTTCTACAAACTCCATTACACAGGGTAATGCCGTCGCAAATCTTTGGAAGCCATTATTTGAAAGCGGTCTTTGCATTGACTTTGCATATCGCACATTCAAATGGGAAAACGAAACAAACGACAAAGAACACATGGCTCAAGTGCATTGTGTCATTATTGGCTTTTCCGATAAAGAAATGTATCCTTCTCATACACCAAAACACATTTATAACGACAATGGAAGTATTGAAGAAGCAGAAAATATAAATGCGTATCTTTTGAATGCCCCGAATATTTTTGTCGATAGCAGAGTAAATTCTTTATGCACTTCGCCAGAGCTTTTGACAGGAAGCCAAAGACTTGATGACGATAATTAGGTGGTGTTATTTTTGGTATGCTGGAAAAAGGAACTCTCTAAAATTGATATAGTA
>CALDID010000289.1 GCA_937901865.1 uncultured Treponema sp. | reverse complement strand
ACTTAAAAAAGAAATACTGTGGGATATTTTCTTAAAGTATTACATTGAAAACCACGTTGTAGAAAAGTTTAGAGAAGATTTATGGCAGCTATACAATACTCAAAGCCTTGCAAAAGAGCTTGCAGGAAAGTCTTCGATAGCCTATGAATACGAGGTATTGAAAGACAAAGAAAAAATTGCCTATCAAGTAAAAGCTATAAAAATGGCAGAGTTCACGGGCAATATGAAAATTGTCATTGGCTTTTCGGATATAAGCGAGCAGCGAGAGCGTCAAATGAAGATGCAACAGGCTTTGCAAGACGCTTTTACTGCGGCAGAGGCAGCGAATAAGGCAAAATCGGAGTTCTTGGCAAATATGAGCCACGATATTAGAACGCCTATGAACGCCATTATCGGTATGACCGCTATTGCTGAATCGCACATAAACGAAAAAGAAAAAGTTGTAGATTGCTTGCAAAAGATAAACATTGCGAGCAAACACTTGCTTTCGCTGATAAACGAAGTGCTTGATATGAGCAAAATCGAAAGCGGCAAAATGGAACTGTTAGAAGAGCCGTTTAATCTTTCGGATTTGACAAACAATCTCATTTCTATTATAAAACCACAGTTATTGGCGAAAAATCATACACTTACATTCAAGTTCAAGAACTTAAAGCACGAAAGAGTCATCGGCGATTCGCTTCGTATGCAACAGATATTTATAAACATCTTGAGCAATGCGATAAAGTACACTCCTGACGGCGGCAAAATAGAGCTTGAGTTTGACGAAAAGCCGACTCAGCAAAAAAACATACACTGCTATGAGTTCTCTTGCAAAGACAATGGTTTTGGCATTGCAAAAGAGTATATGAACAAAGTGTTTGAGCCGTTTGTCCGCTCTAGTAACGAAAAAGTTTCAAAGATACAGGGCACGGGGCTTGGAATGCCTATTTCTCGCAATATAGCTCGTATGATGGGCGGAGATATTACGGTGGAGAGTAAGCTAGGAAAAGGCTCGAAGTTTACAACATCGGTATTCTTAAAGATGCAAGATGACCAAGAAGAAGACTTATCACGATTCAAAAATAAAGAAGTCTTGATAGTTGACGATTTGCAAAGCTGTCGCGACAAGATAAAAAGGATTGTCAAAGGGCTAAAAATGAAATGCCAAACAGTAAATGACGGCGAAGAAGCTCTTATAAAGGTTTTAGAAAAACACGAAAAGGGTGAAGATTACTATGCGATTATAACCGATTGGAAGATGCCTGGTATGGACGGAATTGCGCTCACAAAGGCAATTCGTCAAAGGATAGACAAAAATATTCCTATCATATTAGTTTCTGCCTATGATTTCAAAGATGCAGAAAAAGAAGCGCAGGATTCGGGAATTAGCGATTTTATTCCAAAACCTCTTTTTCAATCTCGTCTTGTAAGAGCATTCGACAATTTGCAAGCTGCAAAAGAAGATAAATTGCCAGAAACAGCTCTTTCTAGCTTCGATAAAATGGATTTGACAGGGCATAGAGCTCTTTTAGTAGAAGACAACTCTCTTAATGCGGAAATAGCCACAGAAATACTTAATATGACGGGAATTGATGTGGACTGGGCAGATGACGGCAGCGTTGCGGTTGATATGATAACAAAAAACGCTATCGGATACTATGATATTGTTTTTATGGATATTCAGATGCCGAATACAAATGGATACGAGGCAACAAAAGCTATCAGAGCGATTGACGAACCTTATTACAAGAATATCCCGATTATCGCTATGACAGCAAACGCCTTTGCAGACGATGTGCAATCGGCTATAAACGCAGGAATGAACGAACATATCGCCAAGCCGTTGGATTTCAACGTACTCGAAGAAACATTAAGAAAATATGTGGGAAACAAACTTTAAGCTGTTAACTCTTTTTCTTCAAATAGCTTTCTTTTAAATACGTCGAGTTCAAAAGCGATGTCGCCAGGAATATCAGAAAAGTTTGCAAAAAACTCATCGAAATCGAGTTCGCCTTTTTCGAATTTCATTTCGATGATGTCTTCCATATCATCGCCTTTTGCATAATCAGCGGCTTCTTTGTACATACTATGCTTTCTTGAAAACAACGCAATACATACGCCTTTTAGCTCCATAGGGAAAGAGTCAAAGTCATAGATATTTTCAATATCTATATCAAGATAGGTTTCTATATCTTGTATAGTATCATTCAAAAGACGCAAGTTTATATCTTTATCTTCTTTGTCTAAAAGCAAAAGCGTTTCGATATAATTGTAACGAATGAGCGTTTCTTTACTGCTTGTATAGTTATTTTTCTTCACGACCTCAACCTCCATTTATAAAGAGCCTCAAGCTCTTACAATACACAGCCTATGCCCCCTCGCCTCTCCATCACAAATGACTTAAAAAAGCGAGAAGGACAATACAGCCTATGGCTGCTACAAAACACCCTGTTGGTGCTATTTTGAATAGAACTCAACGACCATTTGGTCATTTATCTCTACAGGGATTTTTTCTCGTCGTGGTCGAGCGATGAGCTTTCCCGAGAAGTTCTCTTCGTCGCGTTCAATGTATTCATACTTCACCTTATTAGAAGAAGTAAACTGCTGTTTGAATTGAGGACTTTTTCTCATCTTCTCTACAAGAGAAATGCACTGCCCCACTTTCACCGCATAAGACGGAATATTGATTTTTTTGCCGTCAACAGTGATATGCCCGTGAGCTACCATTTGCCGAGCCATACGAATAGAATTAGCAAATCCAATTCTATAAACAAGATTATCAAGTCTACATTCAAGAGCTTCTATTAAAGCCTCGCCTGTCTTGCCTTCTGCTTTCAAAGCCTTCTTGTAATACTGCGTCAACTGACGTTCAAGAATGCCATAATATGCCTTGACTTTCTGCTTTTCAATAAGCTGCTTGCCATATTCTGAAACTTTCTTTGTGCGCTTAAAAGCCGGCGCATTAGCCCTATCCATAGCCTTTGGGTGTCCGCAAACATTCACACCTAAGTGCCTGCACTCTTTAAATCTAGGAGTTCTTCTTGTTGCCATAAAGATTCCTCTAAAAATGTACTAATCGGTTAGAAAAAGCTAACCACAAGCTAATATATTAGATACAAAGTATTTATGCAATTTGCTTATTGGAACTTTTTTATCATTAAAAAATACAATCAAAATACAAAATATGCGATGTTGACAGTAATTGCTTTGAGTGATAAACTCAGTGCTTGTATTATCTGTATACATAAGGAAGATTGTATGAAAAATAAGTTACTCTGGATTGGCTCAGTAATTATTCTTGTTTTGTCAGTGTTCACATTCATTGTATTTGGAGTGGGAACGGAGATTTTCACCGCTTTATTCGGCAAAAAGTTGCCAGCATTTGGTTCTTACAATGGTAAGCCAATCAAGTATGAGCAGGGAACATATTTTGCAAACACTGTTGCACAGTATATAGAAAACAATGGTAAATCATCTAGTGCAAGCACCTATTTCAACGCATTCCGCTATGCCTTTAATCAAACTGTATTCACAATGATGATTGAAGAGGAAGTTAAAAAATCTGGATATAAAGTTCCTACGAGCGCAGAAGACAGAATTATGGTGTCTTATTTCTCTGATGAAAATGGATATTCGCCAAAATTGTATAAGCAGGCTTCAGATTCATATAAAGACACATTGCGCAAAGATATTTCAGAAAGCCTTTTCCGCTCTCGCTATATGGAAGATTTATTCGGCTCTTCAGACGCAGTAGGAAGCGATACTCTCTATGGTTTAAAAGTTTCAGACAGCGAAAAGAACTTCCTTGCAACAGTAGAGAACGAAACAAGAGCGTTTAATCTTGTTTCATTCAATATTCGCGACTTGCCAAACGAAGAGGTTGTAAAGTTCGGAAAAGAACATTCAGATTTATTCACAAAATATGATTTGTCTGTGCTTTCTTTCGATACAAAAGAAAATGCAGAAGCTGCACTCAAGCAGATTAAAGCAAATGAGATTACTTTTGAAGATGCTTTAACGCTTGATACTGCAACAAAATATTACAGAGAAGATAACGGTAAGTTAACGAATACGTATTCATATCAGATTGATGCAATCGTAAAGCCGTCTGACGATGATACTGCAAAGAACGCACAAAACGCTATCAAGGCATTAAAGAAAAACGAGTTTAGCGATGTTATCGAAATGAGAAATGGTTTCTCTATTTTCCGCGGAGATGGAGAGAGCGTCGCTATGGACTTTGAAGGCAGCATAAATATCAACGACGTTGCAAGTTATATCAAAACATACGAAGCGTCATATATGCAGGATTATTATATGAACATTGCAAAGAATTTCGTAACAGAGGCTTCAAGAACCATTGCAAGAGGCTCAGAAGATGAGGAAGAGGATTCCCCGTTCGATGCTGCGTGCGACAAGTTTGAATTGGTAAAAACTGAAGTTCCTGCATTCCCGCTCAATTACGGAAACAGTTCTCTGTTTACAAACCTTCCGTCTAGCGTTTCAGTATTAAGCAATGCTTCTACAAACGAAGCATTTTTGAAAACGGCTTTCACGATGAAAGAAAATGAAGTTTCAGAACCTATTGTTCTTGGAAACAATATTGTAGTTTTGCAGCTTACAAAAATCGACCAAAACGCAGAAGTTGCAAATACTGACAGCTATGAATCTGAAAGCATTAACTACGACCTTAACGCTTTGCAGACAGCTGTTCTCAATAGTGATAAGATTGTAAACAACGTTGATACTGTTTACTTCAAGAACTTTATGTCTAATTCGCTTTAGGGTGTAAACTTTTGCAAACGAGCGAAAACAAGCCCTCTCTAGTACAATCTGGACAGGGCTTTTCTATTCTATACAAAAACAAATATCTGTATTCTCGTTATAATCCGAGCCGTGCAATTATTTCTGTCATAGAGAAATTGGAACTTTTGCCCCATACTCTGATTGTAGTTTTCTCGCCTTGTTTGTGGTACGGAATCGAAGAACTGTTAGAAAAAGCAAAAAACGCTAACTGCTCTATTCTCGCAATAGAAAACGATGCTGAGCTTTATTCATTGGCTAAAGAACAATTAGCGAAAATAAAACACACATATTCCATTCAATTCATAAAGGCAGCTGATGCTTTATATACGATAGAAACTCTTTCTGAAAGTGGCAAACTAAAACGAGCCATTCGCCTTGATTTTTCCGCAGGAGTACAGCTATATCAGAATGAATATACCACGCTCTTTAATTCAATACAAAGTATAATTGCATTATTTTGGAAAAACCGAATCACTTTAGTTCGCTTCGGCAGACTGTTTTCGCGCAACGTCATAAAGAATATTTCTCGACTTCCCTCAATCTCGCCTCTGCAAGAAAGATTACACACTATCTCTACTCCTATCTTTGTTTTTGGAGCTGGAGAAAGCACAGAAACTCTGTTGCAAGCTATAGACAAATCGCTTATTGAAAAATGTTACACAATCGCGGTAGATGCAGCAGCTTTAGCTCTCAAAGCGCACGATATTCGCATAGACGGAATCGCGACCGTAGAAGCACAAAGCGTAATCGATGCTTGCTTTATCGGGATTAAAGAAGAACAAGCTACCGTATATGCAGACCTTTGCTCAAGAGCAATTCGGCACACCTTTTCAAGCGGAGAAATCTCTGCGTTTATGTCGGAATATTCGTCTGCGGCGTTCTTAAAACGCTTATCGTCGCTATCCATCTTGCCGCCGATAATCAAGCCGCTTGGTTCGGTCGGACTTGTCGCAGTAGAGCTTGCAAAGTTACTTCGCTCGAACGAAAGCGTTCCTATTTTCACCGTCGGACTCGATTTTTCATATTCAATCGGCTTAACACACACCAAAGAATCTCCGCAGCATAAGCGACAGCTCCGAACAACAACGCGCCTAACTTCGCTAGACAATATTTCTGCCGCATTCGCCACAGGCACGCAAAAGTTTCTCGCCAAAAACAAAAAGCCGATGATAACCACACAGAATATGAGCGGTTATGCCCGTCTTTTTGCACAACTCTTTTCTGCAACGCCCTATCTGTTCGATTGTGCGCAAAGCGGCGTTTCGCTAGGCTTGCCACTACTCCAATCCGAGCAGCTCTCTGATTTTTTAAGCAAACTCAATGCAACTTCACCGCATAAAACTATCAAAACTTCTCTAAATACAGGTTTGAAATCAAAGATTATAGACTTTTACACAGAAGAAGAAGCCGCTTTACTGCACATCAAAGAGCTTTTGATACACGGAGAAAATGCAATGAGCGCAAAAGAAAAGGAGAGCGGCGATTTATCCTCTGCCCTGCTCTCCCTCCTTCGTGAACGCGATTATCTCTATCTACATTTTCCCGACGGCTTTGCGCCTTCTACCGACACGGCATTTTTGAAGCGAGTCCGCGCCGAAATTGACGTATTTCTCAAGGATATTCGCCTCAGTCGTCAATGTCTATAAGCTCATCGCCGTCATCGCCCGTCAGCTCAAGAATTTTTTCCACCGTCGAAACAATCCGACCTCCCGTATAATCTCCCCAATAGCTCGAAAAGATTTCTTCGCCAGTTTCTTTCGCAGGAAAAGCCGCATTCGTTCCCTTTAGCATTTGCGCTATGTAATACTGTTTCAATGTCAACATTTTTCACCTCTCACATCTATAAAAATCCCCTCGCACCCTGCTCATCGCAGTTAATCAGCCATATATCTGAATAGTCCAAAGGGAAATTTTGCTTCTACATTTCTTATATCGCCGCAATTCCGTCCGCACACTTCACCACCGTTGCAGCACAGCCCTCATGCCACGACAAACTCCGCTCCATCGCCGTTTTCCACCACGACAATTTTCCTAAAAACGAAATTTCGCCCACGTTTTCGCAGCCAGAAAACACATTCTCTTCTATCCGTTCTAATCTCGCAGGAAAAATAACGCTCTTTAATCCAATACAATCCTTAAACGCGCCCGCGCCTAACATTTTCAAGCTGCCCCCGAATTTTATCGACGTCAAGCGCATTTTCCGCCAACGCCACCGAAAGAGCCGCGCGCGCCATCGCCGAGCTCATCTCCCTCTTTTTTTCCTGTTTTAACTTTTTCTTTTCTGCGTCGTCCATAAAAATAATCGTCCGCGTTATGTTGTTTCTGCTCTCTTACAATTCTTCAAGATACAAAATTTCTATTTCTGACACTTGTTTCAACTGTTTATCGTTCGTCAAAAATGCATCACACCCCGAAAAAAATCGCGCTTGCTAAATGAATAGAATCCAAAGGCTTTAATCCAGAATATTTCACCCGCAAATGAACCGAAATCATAGAAATCTCTTCATTTACAGCAATAAAATCAATTTTTAAGAACTTTTTTAGCGAATTATATGCCAAAATCAAATCATTTTTATTCTCTTTCATCGGTTTTGGCAAATATTCCAAGTTTGTCAGAACCGATGTTGCAAATTGATTTTGTGCTAAAACCGCTGATTGCAAAAAATCTTGCATTTTTAGCGCATAAAATGGATTATTTTCCAAAAAATAAATAATTGGTGCAGTATCTAAATAGATTTTAGAGTAAAATTATCTTCGCTCCTAAGCCTTGTAACATATTTTTGAGCATCTTCCCCCCACGCTGACGCAGAAAAAGTACGAATTGCTTCAAGTTGTTTTTTTACAAGCACATTTTTGTCTTCGGAAATGAAAATCGTAACATTTTGCCCGTCAAATTGCTTCAAACTTTCATCTGTAAGCGTAACGGAATTGCCGCACACACTTGCCGTCAATTCAATCATTTTTTCTCCTATAGCTCAAGGCTGTTTTTTATGCTGCCCAACATTCCGTGCGAGCTGTCGGCGGCGGTTTGCTTCGCGCCGTGAGAATCGGGGTGAACCGTGTTCGTCATCGTCGCCGCCATCAAAATCTTGCCCGTGCCGCGATACACGTTCACAAAGCCTTCCCCCGACAGTCCCGAGCCAATCCACGTTTTGCCCGCCTTTTCCACGCTGAACTCAAGCCCCGCACTCCACGCAATCGCCATATTCCCGTCGATTTTCACCACGTCATTCTGCACGTCAAGTTCAATCAGCTCATCTCTCGGCACAGGCGATTCTAAAACCACGCTTCCCGCGCCCGTCAAGCACAAATTAAACAGCCCTTCGCCGCCCAAAATCGCGCTCGACACGTTCGACCTCGACACAATGCGCTCGCCGACGCTTTCCTCTGCCGCCAAAAACAAACCGTCATCAATCACCATACCGCCCGCCCAATTTTCCGCTTTTTCGCACAACAAATAGCGGTATGTCGGCTCAAGCATCAAATATCCGTTTCCTCTATACACGGGTTTAACCGCGCTCTCGCCCGTCAGTGCGCCCTTAACGAGATTTCCGAGAAAATTCGTCGCGCTTTTCACGCCCGAAGTTATCTCGATGTTTCCCGCCGTCCACTGCATCGCTCCCGCCTGTATTTTCACCGCGCCGCCGTTGAGATAGCAGATAACCTGACGTTTTTTCAGGTTCATCTTTTGCATAAAATACGCCTGTTGTGCGAACCACGGCTCATTGCTCAAATCGTTCTGATGCTCCAAAATAGCAAACGGTCCAGCCTTTTCCACAATGCGAACATTCGGATTGTTAAACAGATTATTTATCTGAATCATACACTTTCCTTCTTTTTATTGCGGTCTGAAACGAGGGTGTTCACTTTCAAAATCTCGCTTTCGACACGGTGCGCAAACTCGCTTTCTTCCTCATCATCATAGACCAGAGTCGCAAAAGAAACGAGCTTGTCATTCAAGAGTTTCAACACAACTTCTTTTTGCGTGCTTGCGCTCACATCTTTTTTCTTTTTCGCCACGTCGTACGCGCTCACTTCCTTTTGGAACTCTTCCTCCGCCGCCTCAAGCGCGCTAATCATCGTTTTTATCTGCGGCAAAGCCTCCAAAGCCTTCACAGCCTCCGCGCTTGAAAACTCTTGCAAAAGAGAAGCAATCTTAGTTGATTCTGCAGTTCGATTGAGCGCAGTGATTTTCTTTCCAAACTTTGCAAAAATCTTTTTCAAAACGAGTGCGCTTTCCTTGTCCACATCGGGAAGCACCGTCATTCCGTCGATTGCAAGCGATAAGTTTTTAATAGCCTCGTCCCTCTTGTCGTCGTATTCTTTAACGCCGCTAACAACCTTTTCTCTGTTTATCGACGCAAGAAACACCGAGTTTTCTGTTGCAAGACTTTGCATAATGTCGCTCAAAATCGCTCTTTTTGCGAGTGCTGGATATTCGCCCCAAATTCTCACAATTCTATCGACACAGCCGTGAATTTCCGCAACGTGCGCATTTTTATTCAATCGCCGAATCATTTTTTCTCCTTATAACACAGCAAGACATTCGCCTCGCCTCAATTTTCAAAGCATACCGCTTTTTTTCTTTTATTCTAACACTCTTTTTCCCATTCGTCAATTTTTTTTGAGGCACAGCCTCTTTTTTCGCTCATAGCCCGTTTTGTCTAACACCTCTTGTTCTATTTCCCCTCTCACTCCACAATGGATTGCAGGCAAAAAAAGATTTTTCAGTCCAATCCACAATGGAGTGATATGAGAAAAAGAATTTTCAGCTCAATCTACTGTGGATTACAGGTAAAAAAAGAATTTTTAGCTCAATCCACAGTGGAAAAACATTTTTTACAAAACACGCTGTGCGTGCCACTGTGGAGTGATATGAGAAAAAGAATTTTCAGCTCAATCTACTGTGGATTGCAGGCAAAAAAAAGAATTTTCAGTCCAATCCATTGTGGATTTTTGGGAA
>CALDID010000288.1 GCA_937901865.1 uncultured Treponema sp. | reverse complement strand
CTGCACCGAAGCGGAATGCCTGTGGAGCTTCGTTCTGCTCTGCGTTTGCAAGAACATCGAATCCCTTAACAGTCTTTCCAGATGGAGTTGTGCGGCAAGAAGCAGCGCGAACTTCATCAGCCCATCCTAAGAATGTCTCAAGGTCGCCAGAAACAGAAGCAGGAGTTACAGGAATAGCCTCGCCGTATACGTTACCTGTTGAACCGTCGATAGAGATTACATCGCCCTTCTTGAACTCTTTTCCGCCGATTGTAACGGTGTCTTTTGAAGTGAATACAACGTCTGAACAACCGCAAACACAAGGTGTTCCCATACCGCGAGCAACAACAGCAGCGTGTGAAGTGCGTCCGCCAGTTGAAGTCAAGATACCTTGAGCAACATACATACCCGCGATGTCGTCTGGAGATGTTTCTTTTCGAACGAGGATAACTTTCTTTCCTGCCTTGTCCCATTCAACAGCTTCTTCTGCTGTAAAGACAATCTGACCGCAGCCAGCTCCAGGAGATGCGTTGAGAGCAGAAGCGAGAGGCTTTGCGCTCTTCAATGCCTTGCCTTCAAACTGTGGGTGCAAAAGCTGGTCAAGCTGGTCTGGCTTTACGCGCAAGAGAGCCTGCTCTTTTGTAATCATACCCTCGCCAACCATATCTACCGCCATCTTAACTGCAGCAGGTCCTGTGCGCTTGCCGTTGCGGCACTGAAGCATAAAGAGCTTGCCTTCCTGAACGGTAAACTCCATATCCTGCATATCGTGATAGTGCGCTTCGAGGCGGTCGCGGATTGTAGAGATTTCCTTGAAGATTTCTGGCTGCTGCTTCTCGAGAGCAGAAATATCCATTGGAGTGCGGATACCTGCAACAACGTCTTCACCCTGAGCATTGATGAGGTATTCAGCCATAAAGTGATTCTCACCTGTTGACGGGTCGCGGCTGAATGCAACACCAGTTCCAGAAGTATCGCCCATATTACCGAAGACCATAGCCATAACAGTAACAGCGGTTCCCTTGATAACGTTCTCGTCGATGTTGTTGAGCTTGCGATAGATAATAGCACGCTCGTTCATCCAAGAGCCGAAAACAGCACCGATTGCGCCCCACATCTGAACCTGCGGGTCTTGTGGGAAGTCTTCGCCCTTTTCTTTCTTGTACATCGCCTTGTACTTTGTAACGATTTCCTGCAACTCTTCTGTTGTAAGCTCGACATCTTCTTTGATTCCGCGGTGTGATTTCACCTCTGCGATAATCTCTTCAAACTTGTCGTGCTCAACGCCCATTGCAACGTTTCCATACATCTGGATAAAGCGACGATATGCGTCCCAAGCAAAGCGCGGGTTATTTGTCTTGTTTGCCAAGCCGATAACTGACTTGTCGTTCAAACCGAGGTTGAGGATTGTATCCATCATACCAGGCATAGACTCAGCAGCACCAGAGCGCACAGATACCAAAAGCGGGTCGTTCTCGTCGCCGAGCTTCTTGCCGAATGTTGTTTCGAGTTTATTCAAATACTCTGCAACTTCCTTATCAAGACCTGCCGGGTATTTTTTGCCTAACTTGTAATATTCCTGACACACATCGATTGAAATAGTGAATCCCGGCGGAACTGGCAAACTCAAAGGAGCTTTTGCCATCTGAGCAAGGTTTGCGCCCTTGCCGCCAAGAATTGGACGCATTGACTCATCGCCCTCTGCGTCGCCATTGCCGAAAAAGTAAACATACTTAGTAGCCATTATGTTTCTCCGAAAGATAGAAGTTTTTAAACAATAACGCCATTTTCTTCAGATGTCAATAAAAAAATGCTCTTATTGATATAAAAATATGATAAACGTACACAAATTTATTATAATTCTGTCTATGACACTGATAAAAATCGAATATCTTTTTAATGAAAAATTGCACAAATGGACTCCTCATCGCTCAACAGGTAGCTATGAAACCGTGCTTATAGCCGATGAAAATTTTGCTTGGTGCGATTATCACGAACGCTGGGAACGTTTTTTCAAAGATTCTTCAGACATAATTCATTTTGCTTGCGGAAAAACGCTATGCAAAGCCACCCAAAAAGAAAATGAGCGCAAATTAAGTTCTATTGTTTTTACAATAAATACTGCAACTCTAAAGCTAGATGTGTCTTTTCGCACTTCAATGCACTACTTTGTCCACAATAAAAAGAAAATCGAAAAGAAAAGCAATGTTTCTCACTTTGATTTATACAAAGGGCTTACAACGATAGAACATAACGATGGAAAAAATATTTTCTTTGATGAAGACCTTGATTTAGATATTGTGCCAGATGAAATACAAGAAGCGATACAGCACTATCTTTCCTTGCTGTCAAAGCGCATTTTCGGCGTAGAGTGCAAAAACACATATAAGCTCTGCCAAAACGGCTTTAAGCATTTCGTGAAATACCCCTCTTGTCCGCCCATTGCAAAGCTAAAAGACTGCTTTCGCAAATATGCAAAGAGAGGTGATTTAAGAGCCTTTGAAAACTTGTGTCTAGCCTTTGACTTTAAGCCGTCAAAGAAGTTTCGCAAATTTTTCCTAGATAATCCGAGCGTCTTTTTGGTCAATGTGTTTTTGCGCTGTATTGGCTTTTCTGACGCAAATGTCTTTAACAAATATTACAACAATGCGGCTTTAATCAGCTTTCTCGAAAACAATCTTTCTTGCAACGAAAAGCTAGCGCAGCAGATTTTTCTTTTTGGCGAAAACAGCTATATGTATGCTCTGCACAAATGGTACAGCGAAGGCAGCAAGAAGCAAAAAGACATCGTATGCGCAAACCACTTGATAGAAACTCTAATAAATGGACGTACAGACATTATGACTCTAAAAGATGCCCTTTATCTCTACAGCGAATATTACTATATGTTTCCTGAGCCGCTGAAAGAGCGCATTTTGCGAGAGGGCTTCACTACAGATGTTCACGACAGAATGTGCGAAGTTTTGGGCAGAGGGCAAAGAGGCAGAACGCCTCAAGAGAACATCGCTATCGATTACACTGAGGAAGAAAAGGCTATTGAGGGCAAGTTCGAGCTAGAAAACCTAGAGGAAGCGAAAAACTTACCTGAGGAAGAGCGAAAATACCGCTATCATTTTGAACTACCAGTAGACACCGACGCACTTTATTTAATAAGCGATAAAATGCACAACTGCGTGGGGTATGCCTACAGAAGAAATGTTCTTGAAAAAAGAAGCCTTATAGTTACGATGGAAGACAAAAAAATCCACAAAGGCGTGGCGTGTATAGAAATAATAAAAGATGGAAGCGAGCGATTTAATATGATTGTGCAAGCCTTAGGACCTTGCAATCAGCGCATACAAAAAGAATATATTCCCGTAATCCAAAACTGGATGCGCCTCCGCCGTCTGTCTACAACAGTACAAGACTTAGCGGAGGAGCGAAGGCTAGATTAGTAGCCACAGGCTGTTTTGAAAAAAATCTTTAGCCAAGGGCTGAATGTTTAAAAACAGCCCGCGGCTGGCTGTGCTTTGAAAAGGAGGCTATGCCTCTAACATTCACAGATTGGAACGAATGTTTCAGCCTTGAGCGATGCGCCGCCGATAAGACCGCCGTCAATGTCTGGCTGTGCGAGAAGGTCTTTTGCATTAGAAGCCTTCATTGAACCGCCGTACTGAATGATTGTTTCGTCAGCAACTTTCTGGTTGTAGAGCTTTGCAATGTAGCCGCGAATGAACTTGTGAATAGCCTGTGCATCTTCTGGAGTTGCCGTCTTGCCCGTGCCGATAGCCCAAACAGGCTCGTAAGCGATAGTAACTCTCTTCATCTGCTCTTCGCTAACGCCTGCCAAACCTGCTGAAAGCTGGAATGCACACACCTGCTCAGCCTCGCCTGCCTCGCGCTCTGAAAGAAGCTCGCCAATACAAAGGTCAACTTCAAGACCGTCATTAAGAGCCTTGCGAACCTTCTTATTGATAAGTTCGTCGCTCTCGCCGATTTCGTGGCGTCGCTCTGAGTGTCCGAGGATTACCGCCTGACAGCCGATGTCCTTGAGCATTGTTGTAGAAACTTCGCCTGTGTGTGCGCCGTTATCAGTTGCCGCGCAATCCTGTGCAGCAAGAAGAATATTTGAACCCTTTACAACCTGTGCAACCGCGTCAAGATACACAAAAGGAACGCCAATCATAAACTTGTTTGTCTTTCCCTTGAGGGCAGCAACAAGGTCAGTCGCGAGCTTTACAGCCTCAGCCTTGCTTGTGTTCATCTTCCAGTTACCAGCAATGTAATGTGTACGTGCCATTATAATTCCTCCATACAGCCAAGGTTTTAACACCGAGGGCTGTTGTCAAAAAATATTTACTTTGATTATAGCGGATAGTGCAAAAATTGTACACCATAATCCAAACTTTTTGCATAATCTTTTTCAAAAAGATTTTTTCGAGGAATTACGGAAAGTATGCTCATTTATGTGTTTATGTCATTCTCGTGCTTGACACGGGAATCTTTTTTCAGATGGCTATTGAAACAAGGGGCTTAAGCCCCCTTGCTACAGCAAAAGTTTTTAGTTTCCGAACAGGTCTAATATATATGACTA
>CALDID010000287.1 GCA_937901865.1 uncultured Treponema sp. | reverse complement strand
GCCCGTGAGCGTCTTGCCCTCGAACACTGTCGCTTTGCCCTTGCTCTTGCCGTCCGCGCCGTGCACCGTCCACGCCTCGTCCTCGTCCACAAGCACAAGGTCAGCGCGAAGAGATGGACGCAACAGCCCTTTGTTCAAGCCCAAAATCTCGGCAGGATTCGCACTCATCAGCGCGGAAACCTTCGACAGCGAAAAACACGACTCTTTCACCAAAACCGTATTCGCGGCGGCAAACGCAGTTTCAAGCCCGACGAACCCGGGAGAGCCAGATTCTTTGTCGGCGGCAGTGTGCGGCGCGTGGTCGGTCGAAATCACGTCGGCAGTCCCGTCGCGCAGAGCCTCGATGAGCGCACGGCGGTCGTCCTCGCTCCGAAGCGGCGGATTCACGATAGCGCGAAGAGTCTCGCGGCTGTCGGCGGTCAGCGCAAAATGGTGCGGCGTAACCTCGGCGGTAACCGTCATGCCCTCCGCCTTTGCCCTGCGAACCGCGTCAATCGAGCGTGCCGTGGAGCAATGCGCAATATGTACGCGACACCTCGCCGAGCGCGCAATCTCGATGTTCCGCTCAGTCGCCGTGTCCTCCGCAAGAGCGAGTAGCTCATTCGCCCGCCTCAGATTCTCGTCGATTTTTTCCTCAATCTCCGCACCCTCCGCGCCGCTGCTTCTGCGCAATGCGAGAGCTTCGGCACGATACGGCTTTGCTGCCTGTGCAAGCGCAACATCTTCGCTGTGGCAGCTCACAATAACGCCGTTCTGCGCCGCTTTTTCCATCGCCTCTCGCATTACCGCCGCACTCGCCACGTCGCGCCCGTCCTCCGTAATCACGGGAATTTTCTCGCTGTCGATGTCGTCCAAATGCGTCGTGTCCTTGCCCGAAAAATCGCGCGTCAAGCTCATCGTCTGAAACACCTCGCACAGCCCGCGGCTCTCGGCTTCCGCCTTAATCTGTGCGGCAAGCTGTGCGCTCGATACAACGGGAAGAGTGTTCGGCATTAAGACCACTGTCCCGAAGCCGCCCGCCGCCGCCGAGGCAAGCCCTGTGTCGAGGTCTTCTTTTTGCGTCTGCCCGGGATAGCGGAAATGAACGTGCATATCGATGAACGACGGCATAAGCGTGCGCCCCTCTGCGTTAAAAAGCTCTGCGTCAGGAGCGAGCGCACGCCCTTTTTCCTCATCTGCGTAATCGCCCAAGAACACGGCTTCAATCAGTCCGTCCGAAATTAAAATCGCGCCGTCTGCGTCCGTCTGTTTGTCCACAAGGTGCGCATTAAAAATCAAAGTCTTTTTCTCAGTTTTTTTCTCAACAGCCATAATTCCTCCAAAAACCGCATTACTGCATTTTTTGTACTTTACTTTCTGCAATTTGCTTTTGGAAAATATCTTGCAAATCAGCAATCAATTTGTCAAACAGTTTCACCTTTTTGCTCGTTTCTATCTGCGCTTCCGTCAAAACATAGCCGCCGTCCAAATCGCGCTCAACAATCGCTCTGCCTTTTTTTGCAGGATTTTTCGTCGTCAAAGTGCCGTCCTCGTCAGGAGTTACAAAAAAGACCTTTATGTGTCTTGTATTGCCATCTTCTGCAAGTTTTAATTTCCAATAGCCCGTTTGTGCAATGCGTTCTCGCAAGGTAACTTTTATCGACAAAACCGCAATCACATCTGCCGTTTTGGGATTGAAAACAACAATATCAACATCGGGAAGATGACAGCCGAACTCGCCGTAATCAATGACAAGGTTTCTCTTTACCCTGCTGAGAATCACGGGCAAATTCTTTCCCTCTGTGCGCTCAAGTTTGTTGCCGTTAATAACGTCTAAACCGATATTTCTAATTCCGTCTGCAATAATGTACTCGATGAGTTTCTCAAGATTTTTCCCCTTAAACGCCCGCCACGACTGCTCGTGGTCATCTCCCGTAAAATCTTTTTTGTGGATTTCCTTTGCTTCGCTCAACACTTCAGAAATGTGCTTGAACGCTTCATCGCCGAACTTAGATTTCTTTTCGTCGTATAACTTTGCTAAATCATCGAATGTCATATCTTCTCCATAATCAAAATATATTCAGTCGGATAAGCCTGTTTTATGTTCTTATCGCTCGCTTTTCCAAATCTTCCTGTTTCAGAATCGCGCGTTGACGGCAGCATCTTCGACGGGATTTCTCGCTTTATAATTTTGTTCGTCTTGAAGCCGATATTTTCAAACTGCTCTTGAAAAACTTGGGCATTTTTTATCTTTATGCCTTGAAACTCCGTGTCGCAGATAACAACGCACGCCCTTCCGCCGCTTTTTAGAACGCGCTTTATTTCCTCAAATGTTTCTAGCATATCGGCATAATAATTTTGAACCTCATCACGCTTTTTATTTTTTAACTGCGAAATTATGCCGTTAGCAATACTGCTTTTCAAATCGATTATATCCCGTTTTTTGTACGAGCTGCCGATAAACTTTTGCCGAAAATCGTGCAGCTCTTTCATAAAACCGAACCAAAGCAGCGGAAGCTGGTGCAAATCCGCGTATTCATACGATGTAACATAAGGCGGTGAAGTAACGATGAGACTTGCCTTGCCGTCTTCGCAAGGAATACAGCGGGAATCGGCACATTGCACTTTACGAAAAGAATCAATATCATTCAGAACAGAAGGCTTTAGCAATGCGTTGAATTCCGAGTGCTTTTTGAGCATTTTTTTTGCCTGCGCGGAAAAGAGTGCAATAGGGTCATAGATTTTCTTTTTCATATCGCGCGTCGGCTTTACGCTTTTTTGAAGCCATATCGACGCAGATTTTAATATTTGGGCAAATGCAACAAAATAGAAGTTCCGTATATTTTCGTTTTCTATTGAAAGCAGGCGGGCAAAAATTATTGCCAGTTTCTCTTTTTGCTGTGGCAAAAACCAGTAGTCAATCCGCTCATTGTCAGGAATTTTTTCAAGTGCAGATTTTACGGCATTGCCATAATCCCAATTCACTGCGAAATCCAAATCCTGCTGAATCAAATCATACTCTTTTGCTAACGCAGTCATTTCCAAAGGCGTAGTTTTCACCTTTGCCAAAAGAAACGCGATTTCGTTTATATCAGTCCCAATACCAATGCGATTATTTACAATGGCTTCAACAATCGTTGTTCCGCTCCCCATAAACGGGTCAACGATTATATCGCCTGCAAAAGAGTTTTCGGTTATCAGCCGAGATGCCACCTGCGGAATAAACTTTGCGGGATATGTATAGTAGCCGTGAGTGATGTACGAAGTATCTTTGATTGTTTTGTCGCTGAAAGACCACGAATAATCAATAGGCAGTTCGGAAAAGTTTGTCATATAATTCTCTAACGTTGTAAAGTATCAATAATTTATCTTTTTTTTCTTGTTTTTTCAATCCACGCACCGCGTGTTTTGCTCGCACAGCGTGTTTTGTTCGCACGGCGTGGGTTGCTCTTTACAGCAGACTTTATTTTGTTTTACAATAGGGCTAACGGAGGGCAAAATATGGCTCAAGCAATGATTAATTTTAGAATGGACGCAGACGAAAAAACATCGTTTGAGAATATTTGCGACCAGCTGGGCATTTCGATAACAGCCGCTTTCAAGATGTTTACCAAAAAAGTCATTCGCGAAAAGCGTATCCCGTTTGATGTGTCGATAGACCCGTTTTATTCAGAAAGCAATATGCGGCATTTGTCCAAAATCGTTTCCGAGGTTGACAGCGGAACCGCCGTTCTCACCGAACACGAACTCATCGAGGCGGATTGATGAGGCGAATCGCATTGTTTATAAAGTGGACGGCGAGAATGTGATAATTGGCGAATGTCGAGGTCATTATTCGTAAACTAGAAAAATACTATTTTCAGTGGTATAATGCAAACAAGATGAGAGAGTGTGAAAAGAAGACAAGCAGCATAAAGCCGATTGACCCGAAAATGTGGGAGCGAATACAGGGCTTGAGGC
>CALDID010000286.1 GCA_937901865.1 uncultured Treponema sp. | reverse complement strand
AGTACCTGGATTATTAAGCTGTTGTATTAATTGGACAAAAATTGAACAATTAAAAGAAATTTATAAATATATAATATATAAAATATTAAATCAAGAAAAAGAAGGAATAAAGCAATTAAAAGAAAATGAATATTCTTATCATTTAGATTTATATAGGACTTTTGGTATTTTACTCAATGCTTTTTGTTTTAATTGATGATAGTCTTTACCATCAATTAAAACAAAACATTATCAAGATAGGTATTAAACTGCTCTTCAGTTAAAGCATAAGTTTGACTACCTGTCTCTGTGTCTATTTGTACACAGTATCTTGGAACTGTGTACAAAACCAGCCTAACATCACCTCATCAGCAAGGAGCAAAAACGCCCCTTGCTGCAAAAAGCGCATTACTTAAAGCGATACATTGCGCCGCCGCGAATGAAGAAATCGTGCAATGACAAGAAGTTATAGCCCATTTCTACATTTGCGTCGATTTTCTCGGTGATTGCATAGCTTGCGCCTGCAACAAAGCCCATTCCTAAACCGATTTTCGTTCCGCTGTAGTCTTTTTCCTCTGTGTAAGTTTCATAATAAGGACGTTCTTCGATTTGCCGTGTTTTTGTATATTTGCGAGTGAAACTTGACATCTGAATAGGAACGCCGATATTCACGCCTGCATAAGGAGTGAGCTTCTGCAAGAACTCTGAATCAGAATTCTCGAAGTGATAGTTGTACAAAGTTGAAATGCCTGGTGTTATAACAGTTACTTTGTAGCCGTCATAGTAATCGCTTGAACCGAAAATCATATCGAGCGAAGCTTCAAACGTAAGGTCGAACGGTTTGCCTTCAAAAGCTGTTTTGTCTGGTGCAATTACAAGCGCAGGGTACAATTCAAAGCCAGACATATCCGCATAGCCAGAAATTCCGTCGCCAACATCAACATACGCCGCGCCTGTCGCATAACCGATGTCTAATTTGCCGCCTAAACCCATATCGAGCGTAAATCCACTTGTAACAGCCAAAACTGCTGCCGCAACAAAACCAAATAACTTCTTCATAATCTTTTTTCCTCCGATTTGTCTGAAGTTACAATATAAAATCTAGGTCTACGACCTATTTTCCCAAAAATAATTCATAAATATGTTGCAATTATACCTATTTATGTGTTGTTATGCAACATAAATTTGTTAGTATATGTTTCTTTTTACAATTCTTTTCTGTAAAAAAGATTACATAATAAACTTATGACTTCTAACGATATACAAAAACGACTCGGCGAAAATGTGAAGCGACTTCGCAAAGAGCAAAAACTTACACAATTCCAGTTGTCAGAAAAGGCAGAGCTTTCTGAAGAGACCGTTAAAAATATTGAATTATCGCGCTGTTGGACAAGCGATAAAAACCTTGCAAAAATCACAAAGGCTTTGAACGTCGATGTTTCGCGCCTTTTTTTGCCTGTTCAATCTTCTTTTGCGGAGGATTCACAGACCATTTCTGCATTAAAATCTTCTATTGCCGAAAATCTTCGCACCTACATAAATACCTCTTTGACAGAAATCATAGGAAAATAATTCCTGTCGCTTTTTTCCTGCTGTGTTCATTTTTATAACACCTTAAACCCCAACGTTGTGCCACATTCTGCCCATAGCTTTTCGTTTATGTTGTCGATGTTGTAGTTTTCATCTATGAGTGCAGAAAATACGATTTCTCCTCGCTTTTCGCGCAATTCGTTCATATATCCTGCGGCATCTGTCAGCACAAGCAAATCAAGCCAGCTCAATCTCATTCCTACCGCGAGCTGCAAAATAGAATCAAGAGTAGGGTGTTCGATTCTTCCGCTTCTAATGCGGCTAAAAGTCTGTTTGCTCATTCCTGCGTTTTTGTAGATTTCAGAGAGCTTATTTCCTTGATTGAGATAGCGCGTAATAAACATATCCAGCACGTCAGAAAATTTCTTTGTCATTTTGAGAATGTTCGACTCAAAAAGATTCATCATCAGATACAAACAATACTCCGCTGGTTTTCCGCGCACGAGATTAGAACAGAACAAAGCTAAATCCCAATTTTTTATTATATTCATATCGTTTTTGGGATTATCATATATAGAACAAAATGAAGCGCAGATTTCTTTCCAAACACTTTGCCTGTATTCTTCTGTCAAGTTCTTTGCTCGCTGTTTTGGCTTTTGAGAAAGCTTTAGAGTGTGAAGATGTGCAGAAAATGATTTTTCGCCGTTCAAATAATTGAGAATATTCGCTTCGTTCGATACGGTGAGGCTGTAGCACGCGCCCAATTCTTCCATTGCATTTTTTACATCGCTTGATAGAACTGGATTTTCTTTCAGGTCTTTATTTGTAACGTTTCGGCAGTCGTATTCTTTGAGCTTTTCGCCTAAGACGACATAATTATTCGTCATAAAGTATACATATTCTTTGTCGCCGATAGATATGTTTACATCATCTTTTACGATAAGTTTTTTGCCTGTGCTTTCCATAAAAATCACTCCTGCTATCTAGTATCAATTTCTATCACTGTAGAATTGATATTAGAACTATAGCAAAAAATGATTTTAAAAAGGTAACATCGCAGGTGACTTTTTTATTTTTTTTGAATTTGTTGCTTTTTTTGGTATTTTAGAAAAGGGGAAAAGAAAAAAGGTGGTGTTTCAAAAGATATGCTTAACCTTATGTCATTCTCGTGCTTGACACGGGAATCTATCTTCTGTAGGCAGTTTTGAGAAAGAGGCTGTGCCTCAGATTATCGGGTCGAGCCCGATAATGACAATTATCGAACAGGTCTAATCTACGGGAATAAATAGCATAGTTTCGTTCTGTTGCTTAGAAGAAAATATTGATTGTGCCAAGCACTGCGCCAATCAAAGCACCGAGGTTCACGATTGTGTCAAGCTCGTTTTTCATCACGCTTAGAACAAGGTTTTCCAGCTCCATCACGTCCATTGCGTTCATCTTATCTTCGATAATCTGTGCAATGTCCATCTTTTCCGCCAAACTCACCGCTAACACAGGTATCATCTGCTTACATAAAGCATTAACCGCGCTTTGCAGCTGCTCGCTTTTCACATCAAGCGAAGATAAAAGCTCTATTATACTCTTTTCCTCACCAGCTGCCATTTCGCTCATCAAGCGAGACTTTATGTATTCCCCTCCCCTTTCTTTGAGAAGAAGATTTATTTTTTCGGTAAGAGGAGAGAGGAAAGAGCGAATTAAATCGTCTGTTACAAACATTTGCAACATTGTGCCTGCAACTTTCTCTTTTACCGCCTCGATTCCCTCGGATTCGATAACGCTCGCGAAATCGGCTTCAAGCACTGCATTGAGTATCTTTTGAGAAACGACTTCCGCACCTTTCTCTTTCATTGCCACATACGAAGTTTCGTCTGCGCACATTGCTAAAAGCGTTTCTTTCAAAGGCTTATCGAACACAGCGCACACTTTTTCGCTTATTGCGTCGCATACTTCATCACTCGAGAGCTTTTCAGATAAATCGCTTTGCGTCAACAGCATAGACGAGATGATAGAGCCAACAGCTTTAGCAAGTCGTGGCTTTCCTTTAGGGATTACACCTGGCGTGAACGGCAAGCGATGACCGAATACTCTGATTTCTCGGCGCGGCAAAAACAGCATTTTCACCGCAAGATAATTTGTGCAGTAACCGATTATGCCGCCCACTACAGGAGAAGCAATATAGCGCAAAATCATTTTATCCTCTCAATAGCATCTTTTGTGCTAATACCGATAAACTGTTCGCGTGTAGAAAGGTTTTTAAGCGTAAGAACATTTTTCTCTGCATCTTCGGCTTTGATTAAAATGCCCCACTTAACGCCCTTTGCTTCAGTGAGTGCGTACTGTTGCGCCATTTTTTTCGCTTCAGGGAAAACTTCAACCGCAATGCCTGCCGCACGAAGTTCAGAAGCGACTTTCTGATAATGCACAGATAAGCTATCATCAAGACAATATATTTCGCAATCAAGATAGCTGCCTTTCTTTGCGCTCAATCCTAATTGCTCCAAACCTGCAAGCAAGCGGTCAAGACCAATAGACGCACCAACACCAGGTACTTTGTCTTTCATATAGAGCCCTGCAAGATTATCATAGCGACCGCCAGAGCTAACAGAGCCAATAGACTTCAAATCGTCAAGGAATGTTTCATACACAATTCCTGTGTAATAATCAAGTCCACGAGTGATAGACGGGTCAAATACATAGGTAGATTCAATTCCTGCGGCTTTCATCATCTCGTGTATTTCTTTCATACGCTTTGTATCGTCAGCCTCGCCACCAGCAAGGTTTATAAGAAGAGAAAGCGTATCATCGAAATCTTTGCCACCAGCAATATACGTTAAAATCTCTTCCGCCTTTGCACTATCGCCAGAAATCTCCTCTAGCTGTGTCTTTACTTCATCGCGCCCGATTTTCGCCAGCTTATCCACAATGCGCAAGATATCCTCGCTTTTGTCTGCAAGTTCTATCCGTGCGAGGAATCGATTAAAAATACCGCGATGGTTCACATGAATATGTATCTTATCAACACCGATTGCGTTTAGAGCCGTTTTCATCAAAGAAAGAATCTCGAAATCCGCCGCTGCACTATCACTTCCGACTGTATCGAAATCGCACTGCACAAACTCGCGGTATCGTCCAGCTTGTGGCTTTTCCCCTCTCCACACTTTTGCAATGTGATAGCGTTTGAACGGGAAGTAAAGCTCACTTTTATGCTCTGCAGTAAAGCGTGCGAACGGAACAGTCAAATCAAATCGCATTGCAACATCACGATGACCATTATCTTCAAAACGAAACACCTGCTTTTCCGTTTCTCCATTCGACTTTCTAAGCAAAATCTCCGTATACTCTAAAACAGGTGTATCAATCGGAACAAAACCGAATGAACGATAAACTTTTGTGAGCTTTTCAATTAAATCAGCTCTCTGAATCTCCGCATTTGGCAAGAAATCGCGGAAGCCTTTCAGAACTTTAGGTTGAATAAGAGTTTCCATAAATCAAATAATACATTGTCTAGCGCGAAATGTAAATA
>CALDID010000285.1 GCA_937901865.1 uncultured Treponema sp. | reverse complement strand
TCCTCTTTTTTGTAATGTGTATTATTCTTAACGTCTAATTAAAGTTTTGTTAATACTATAAAACTACCTTTGCAAAATCCAAAAAGTCAGCACTGCAAATGAAGGTATTGCTCGTATCCACATCAGACCAAAAGGGCGGGGCAGGCATCGCTTGTCTGCGTATTTTTAGGGCGTTGCGCAAGTACAGCAACGACGAGGTAGATATGCTCGTTCGCGACCGTCAGTCGGACGAGCCGGGTGTGCATACTGTCAATACCAATTGGTTTCGCAAGTGCGTCAATCTCCTGACATTCTGTATGGAGCGGTTGCAGATTTTGTTTCTGCTGAGGTTCAGGAAAAAATACCTTTATCACGTCTCCATCGACAATTTTGGGGTGGTGGGGTTGCTCGACCATCCTCTCGTCAAGAATGCCGACGTCATCAATTTCCATTGGACGAGCCAAAGCATGCTCTCCCTCAAGCAACTCGAAAAACTCCTCAATATGGGCAAGCGCATTGTCTTCACGATGCACGATATGCACTATTTCACGGGCATCTGCCATTATGCGCGGAGTTGCGAGCGTTATCTCGTGGGCTGTGGCAATTGCTATTTCCTCGGCAGGGGCAAGGGCGAGAATGATTTTTCGCGCCGTTGGTTTGAGCGCAAGCTCTCCATCCAAAACCGTCAGACGATTTCGTTTGTTGGTTGCAGTCAGTGGCTTACGGATTTGGCGAAGAGGTCGAAGGTTTTCAAGGATATGCGCGTCATCAATATCCCAAATCCCATAGATACCAGCGTATATCGCGCCATCGACAAGGACGATGCCCGCGAACAATTTGGAGTTACGGGCAAGTATGTGGTACTTTTTGGGGCTTACAGTGTCAAGGACAAGCGCAAGGGCTTCCATTATCTCGAACGCGCCCTCAATTACATTCACGCCAAATATCCCGGTTATGACGATGTGATAGAACTCCTCACTTTTGGCAAGGGCGACCCGTCGATGCTCTCCAACCTTCCTTACCGCAGCAAATCGGTGGGCTACATCACCGACGAGAAGACTCTTGTGGCGTTGTATTCGGCGGCGGATGTGTTTGTGATACCGTCGTTGGAGGACAATCTGCCCAATACCGTGATGGAATCGCTGTCGTGCAGTGTGCCGTGTGTAGCCTTTGATGCAGGTGGACTATCCCAACTCATTGACCATAAGCGCAATGGCTATCTTGCAAAATATCGCGATCATGAAGACCTCGCCAATGGCATTATGGAAATCCTCCAGGCTGTGGATCGGAATGTGATGCGCCACGCCGCCCGCAAAAAGGTAGAGGAGTACTTCTCTGAGACCGTTATTGCAATGAAGTATCGTGAGTTGTACAGGATTGAGGAGATGATGTTGCCCGAAACGGCGTTTGACACCGCGCTCCACACGCCCGCCAACAAAAAGATTTCTATTGTATACGGCGTTTTCTCGTTCCGCTTTTTGTAGCGGCGCAGGGTGATGTGGGCGAACGCCGCCGTGAGGATATGGCACAGCACGAACAGGAAACTGGTGTAGCTGAGCAAAAAGAGCGCGAGGTTTGAAAGCACCGCGCACGAAATGCCGCCTCAAAGCCCGCAGAGCGCGGAATGCGTTGCAATCAGCGTTAAAAACAGCCTGTGGCTGCCCCCTCTCTTAGAAGGCGAGGGGGAGTTCTCGTGGCTTTTTGAGAAGCCGCCCTTTACAAAACACGCTGTGCGTTTTGAGAATCCGCCCTTGGCGGTTACAAAAAAGTGCGTTCTTGCGAAGTGAAAATAGGTAGTTTATAGTTATATCAACAACGGTTCAAACGAACCGAAAATCTATTTTTTAAGGGGTGATTTTATGGCACTTTCAAACCTTGCTTCTTGGAACAATCAGACTGCAGCAACAGCTTCTGCGGCGTGCGGAACAGCGTGCGGCTCGGGAAAGCCTGAACCAAAACCAGAGCCAAAGCCAGCGGCTTGCGGTACGGCGTGCGGCGCTGGTAAGTAACAAGAAAGGCAAAAAGGGCGGGCAGAGTTGTCGAGATAAGGCTTTCGCTGCCTGCCATGCGCGGAGGAGAGAGATATGAATGACGTTGTAAAAAATATTATGTCGTGCCGCTCGGTGCGGAATTACACAGCGCAAAAGGTTTCTAAAGACATCTTGGACGAGCTGCTTAGCGTCGCAGTGTGGTCGGCAAATGCGGGAAACAGACAGCGAACACGGATTGTGGTGTCGCAAGATGACGAGCTGAACACGAGGCTCGGACGGGCGCAAAATGTGGTGTACGCGCAGTTCAACGCGAGAAAACCGATTGAGCTTTCGGAGGCACTCATTGCTTCTACGTCGCGAAGCGGGTTTTACAACGCGCCGACTGTCGTGTATCTTTTTGCGCCGAACAACTTTCTTTTTGCCGAGCCAGACTCGTATATAATGGCGAGCAACATCTGCCACGCGGCTCATTCTATCGGTGTGGACTCGTGCATTATTTCCGTCGCGACCGATTATTTTATCGACGATTTCGGACGAAAGACGCTTGCCGCGTGGGATATTCCCAGCGATTTTCACATCAGCGCGCACGTTATCTTGGGCTATCACGCAGGCGAGTATCCCGCTGCGCACGAGCGAAGATACCACGCGCCGCTGTTTGTGTAGGGGGAGAAAAGTATGGCACAGTATTTCGCGTTTCAATGGCACATCACAGACGAATGCGACCAGAGGTGCAAACATTGCTACATCTTCGCCGAGGGACACCCTGCGCTTGTTTCGATGAGCTGGGAGGAGATGCAAAGCGTCTTTTTCAACGCGCTTGAGTTCTGCTCTCATTTTTCGCGCCTGCCGTATTTTTACATCACGGGCGGCGACCCGATTTTGCACCCGCATTTCTGGGATTTGCTCGAGCTGTTGAAAGCGCATAATGTGCCGTTTACGCTGATGGGCAACCCGTTTCATTTGACGGCGGAAAACCTCGCGCGAATGAGGGAACTCGGCTGCGACAAATATCAAATGAGCATTGACGGCTTGGAAAAAACGCACGATTGGTTCAGAAAGGCGGGGAGTTTCAAGGCGACGCTGGAAAAAGTGCGCTTGATAAACGAGGCGGGAATCACGAGCGTGATTATGACGACGGTCAGCGGCACAAATATCGACGAAATACCGCGCGTTGTGGATAAAGTCGTCGAGGCAAAGGCACAAGTCTACGCATTCGCGCGCTATGTGCCGACGAGCAGCGGCAAAGGAGAAGCCGAGAGCGATTGGTATATTTCGCCGAAGCGATACCGTGCGTTTCTTGAGGAAATCGACGCGAAATATCGCGCATACGAAAAAGAGGGCGTGCAAACGTATTTCAACCGCAAAGACCACTTGTGGACGCTGTTCGAGTACGAAAAAGGGCGGTTCTCCATTCCTGACGGCGCGAAAAACGGAATGATATACGGCGGTTGCAACTGCGGAAATTGCCACATCACGATATTGCCGACGGGCGATATTTTTGCGTGCCGCCGTGTCGCGTCAAGCAAAGTGGGCAATGTGTTTTGCGATAGATTAAAAGATGTGTGGACAGGAGCGAAAATGGAGGGCTTTCGGGAATACGAAAAGTTCTCTAAGTGCAAAAACTGCGAGCTATTGGCGTATTGCAGGGGGTGTCCTGCGGTGGCGGCAGGGAGCAACGGGGGCGATTTTTATGCCGCCGACCCGCAATGCTGGAAAGAATAAGAGCGAAAAAAATCTACAAGTTCTATTGACATTACAACTAAGATAGTGTATAGTTATGCCTGTAAGTTGAAAAGAACAGTAACGGCTTACACGAATTACGGCGGCTGACACAGACAGCCGAAAGGAGTAAAGCGTATGAAAATCGCAGTTGTATGCTCAAATGGACGAGTGGGAAGATTGGTTGTTGCAGAAGCGCAGGCGGCGGGGCTTGATGTTACGGGTTTTGCAAAGGGCGAGAACAAGAGCGCGGCAAAGTCTTTTGTGCAGAAAGATTTATTTGCACTCACAAAGGAAGACCTTGCCGCTTTCGATGTGGTGGTTGACGCATTCGGCGCGTGGGCGGAGGCGGATTTGCCGAATCATTCAAAATCGCTTTCGTATTTGTGCGACCTTTTGAGCGGCACGAAAACGCGGCTCGTTGTTGTCGGCGGCGCAGGAAGCCTTTTTGTAAACAAGGAGCACACGGCGCGCGTTATGGATTCAGACGGATTTCCTGCGGCGTTCGTACCGCTTGCAACAGCGATGGGCAAGGCGTTGGACGAACTGCGTACTCGAAGCGACGTTGAGTGGACTTATATCAGTCCAGCAGGAGATTTTCAGGCAGACGGCGCAAAAACGGGCAAGTGGATTTGGGGCGGCGAAGAGCTTACGCTTAACGAGGCGGGAGAAAGCGTCATCAGCTATGCGGATTATGCGGCGGCTGTGGTGGAGGAAATCACATCGGGCAACCACATCAAAGAGCGCATTTTGCTGGTGAGAGCGTAAAGCAAACGAAACGGGCGGTGGAAATATCGTCCGTTTTCGTTAGAATAGGAATAGGATTTTTATGGGAAATGTAACAATAGAAGAGGTCGCAGAGTGCCTTGACCGAATGGGCTTGCAATATCTTGCGACGCTCTCTCTTGACGGGAAGCCGAAAGTGCGCCCCGTGCAGTATATGGTTTTGCATGACGGAAAAATGTGGTTTTGCACAAACAGCGAAAAAGCGATGTATGCCGAGCTTAAAAAATCGCCGTTCATTGAACTTTGTGCGAGTTGCCTTGCAGAAGACGAAATCCAAAGTGAGTGGATTCGTTTCAGTGCGGAGGCTGTGTTTGAGGAAAATCGTGAAGTGAAGCAGGCGATTATGCAAAAAAGCGCGATTGTGCACGAGCTCTACGCGAACAATCCTGACCATCCGCTATTCAAGGTCTTTTATTTGAAGAATATACGTGGCTCGTTCAATAATCTTGGTCACGTTACGGGATTAGCAGCGCGAAGTGATTTTGCAAAGCCGGTGGAATTCGCGCTGTAGTGTTCTTTCGGGGAAAACGCATTATAAGCGGGTGGACAACAAGCGCTTAGCGGTATAGCCAATTTCGCGTTGTGCTCCGGTCGAAGCCGCGGCGAAAATCATGTGTAACGGGTATGGAATATGATTATATGCGCAAGCGCGCCCGTTACAGATGATTTTCTTGCGGCTTCTCCCTGCGCACAGCGCGAAATTGCATAGAACGCCAAATAGTGCACAGCTGTTTCTTGCGATTGCAGTGCAGCATAAGCGGAAGAATGCAAAACAGGCTGCGTAGGGGAACGCAGACGGACGATTTCATCTGGTTATTTTGTGCTTACAAACTCAGAGCACGCTTTGTACGCATTTCCTGCTGTAACAGCCTAAAATAACCACATGAAATCGCTCCGCTGCGCTTCCCCGTAAGCTGCCTGTTTTGTGTTTGCGGTATAATGCGTTTGCCCTGAAGCGCATACAAGCACCGAGCTTGCGCAGCAAACTCGCAGACTGAAAAACGGCAGG
>CALDID010000284.1 GCA_937901865.1 uncultured Treponema sp. | reverse complement strand
GTTCGATAATATAGTTTTGACAAGGGGCTTAAGCCCCTTGCTACATAAAAAAACTTCAGTTTCCGAACGGGTCTAATAAGTTCACAAAATTATATCAAACATTTCTCACTCGTGCAATATTTTTTCTCGCCCCAGACAAATTCATTTTTCTCTCCCGTAGACAAATCTTTTTTTCTCGTGTAGACAAATTCATTTTTCTCGTGTAGAAAAATATCGTCGCTACGGTAGAAAAAAAATTTTTCTCGTGTAGAAAAATTCTTTCGCCTCGTGTAGAAAAATGTCGTCGCTAACGTAGAGAAAAAATTTCTCTCCCGTAGACAAATGTATTTGCCTCGTATAGACAAACAGCGTCGCTATCGTAGAGAAAAAAAAACGCTATCGGAAAGATGAAAAAAAACTTTACAAAAAATAATTTTAGATGTATGATAACAGTATTGTTAGGGAGCTAGAAATGGCAAAACAAGAATTGGTTTTTAATGGTAAAGAAGTAGACAGTGAAGTCTCTGGCAAACTCAAAAAGAACACGCTGAACAACGGCGGCACATACTATATTTCGCTCGACAACAAGCAGCTTGACGTGGCGACGGTCGTGCAGAAAATGTGCGAGAAAACGGGCGACAATCCGCTTTCTGTGATGAAGACGCTCGGCGACTATCAAAGCACCGTTATCGAGTATTTGGCGAAAGGCTACGCTATCAAAGTGCTCGACCTCGTAACTGTGCAGCCAACGGTTCGCGGCGCGGTGGAAAACATCGCCGAAGCAGAAAGCAAAACCGAAGTTACGGCGAAAGTGAGCGCGCTGCCGCTGTTGAATGAGTCGGTCAAGAACTTAACGATTTCTAAAGTGGATATGCTCGTTGTGGAAGCGAATATCGAGGCGATAAAGCCGCACGGCTACACGAGCGACACGATTCTTATCGGCAAATCAATCGACGTGTCTGGCGATAAGATTAAGATAAGCGGCGAAAGCGACGGCGTGTATTATGCGAAAGCCAACGACGACGGAAGCATTGCGAGCCGTGAAGATTGGGTCAAGGTGGACGCATCGGAAATCTATCACAGCACAAAGACAGAACTCACCGTTCTTGTTCCGCGCACACTCGAGGGCGGCAAGTATGTGCTTATCATCGAAAGCAAGTATTTAGGCGGCGGAAAAGAGCGCAAAAGAGCCTTGCTTGCTATCTCTTCTCCATTCACCGTGGCGTCAGAATAATTTTTTTATAGCGAATTGAAAGAAGACGGCGCGCGTGTTAGAATAGTGGGGTATGGACGAAATACGATATAACATTGCCGATATGAAACTGTTTCTCAGCAAAATGCAAGAGGTGTACGACGTGGCGCGCCTTGTCAATGCGAGCGAGTGTTTTACGCTCAACCTTGATGACGGCGACTCGATTGCGTACGACAACTCTTGTTTCTGCACTTGGCACAGAAAAGAGCGGTGTGTAAATTGTTCGAGCTATCGTGCGCATATTTCTGGTATTCAACAGAAGAAAATCGAGCTTCACAACGGCAAAATTCATCGCGTTACGTCTGTGCCTGCGACGCTGTTGCTCAATGACGGAACGCCGTGTGCCTGCGTTGTGGAACTCATCTCTATTGCCAATTCGTTTTCAGAGGAAAGCGAGGCGGAAATTGAAAAAACGATTAACGCGAACCTCCTCCCCTCTCTCAACAAGGATTTATTAACGGGGCTTTTGAGCAAAGACGAGTTTTACCGCGAAGTGCGCAAAAATATAATCGCCTCGCCTGAAACACAGCGATATATCATTTATGCGGATATAGACGATTTTAAGTTTATAAATGATTTACTCGGCAGAATGAGGGGCAATCAAGTGCTGATTCAGACGGCGGAGTATTTAAGCGAGATGTGCGGCGAAAACGGCATTTGTGCAAGAAGCAACGCGGATAAGTTTTTGGCGTGCGTGGACAAAGCGCAATACAGCGAAGAGGTGCTGGAGTACATCGCGGGCAAAGTGGCGAAGATACTCAAGTCGAACTCGATGACGGTGCAGATTCGCTTCGGTGTCTACAAAATCGCGAACTCGCAAATAACTGTGTCTGTTATGACCGATTACGCGAGAATGGCTCTCAAGCAGATAAAAGGCGACAGCATTAAGCGCATTGCGTATTACGACGAAGAGCTGATGGCGCAAAACAAGCACGAATATGCGGTGCTTGAGGCATTTGACAACACGCTGAAAAACAATCATTTTCACATCTATTTGCAAGCGCAAGTCCATGCGAGCGGCAAACTGCAAGGGGCTGAAGTGCTGGTGCGCTGGATAGACGAAAAGCAGGGGCTTATTCCGCCGAACGACTTTATTCCGATTCTGGAAAAGACGGGCATCATCTCGCAGCTCGACAAAGCAGTGTGGGAGATGGCGGCGGCGACTCTCAAGAGCTGGGAGGGGAGCGAGAAAGAGTATCTGTATTTGTCGATAAACATTTCGGCGAAAGATTTTTATTATCTCGACGTGTACGAAACGCTGACGAAAATCGTGGAAAAGTATCAGATTGACGCGAAAAAATTGCGGTTGGAGATAACGGAGTCTGTGCTGATGAGCGATGTGGAAAAGCTGCTGAACATCACGCGAAAGCTCCATTCCGCAGGCTTCTTAATTGAAATCGACGACTTTGGCAAGGGATATTCGAGCCTTAGCATGCTCAAGGATATTGATGTCGATGTCTTGAAAATCGATATGGAGTTTCTGCGCGAAACGGAGCACACCGAAAAGAGCCGCATTATTTTGAGCTCGATTATCGAGATGTCGCAAAAGCTCGGCATCGACATAATCACGGAGGGCGTGGAATCCAAAGCGCAGATGGAGCATTTGCAAGAACTCGGCTGCTATATGTATCAGGGCTATTATTTTGCAAAGCCGATTAGTGTAGCGGAATTTGAAGCGAAGTATTTTGGCGAATAAAAAATAAGATTTTTACAAAAAAGCTCTTTTGCTATTGACAAGATTTCTGCTTTTTAGTATAGTATTAAATGTAAATGCGGCAGTCATATAACGGCTATTATCCCAGCCTTCCAAGCTGGAGACGA
>CALDID010000283.1 GCA_937901865.1 uncultured Treponema sp. | reverse complement strand
ATCACAGGCACAGCCTGCTTCTCAAAAGGCACAGCCCGTTTTGCACGCACAGCGTGTTTTGTATCGGCAGTCATAAATTTCTTTATTGCGTTTATCAGAAAAAGGTTCTCTTCGTGTGTCTTCAACGAAATGCGAAACCAGCTTTTGCCCAATCCCCGAAACTCCGCACAGCTGCGGATATACACGCCGTCTTTTGCAAGGGAGTCAGCGAGTGTCGCCCGTGTGCGTATCAATAAGAAGTTCGCTCTGCCGTACACTTCCTTCACGCCAAGCGCACGCAGTTCCGCCGTTACGAACTCACGTTCTTTCGCTGTTTCCGCTCTTTGCCGTTCATAGAAATCCCTATCGCCTAAAGCCGCAATCGCCGCCCTCATCGCCACAGCCGACACCGACCACGGCACAGCGCACCGCTCTATCTTCTCTGCCAGTTCCGCCGAGCCGCAGATAGCATACCCCACGCGCAAGCCTGCCAAGCCGTAAAACTTCGTGAACGCATTTAGTACAATCAGATTTTTGTGTTTTCCGTTCGCCATATCGCCGATGAGCCGCCGCGTCGCCTGTTCTGCCTCGTCGTCGTAATCCGAAAAGCACGCATCCAGCAGCATTACCGTTCCCGTCCTGCCGCACTTTTCAGCAAGGCTTCTAAGCACTTCGTAAGGAGTAACCACGCCCGTCGGGTTAGCAGGGGAAGCCGCAACGTAAAGCCCGACACCGTCGAGATTGACATTCGCCTCTAGCCGAAAGCCGTTATCGCGAGTTGCCACCCTTGCCGTAACGCAAATTCCCTCCTTGCCTTGCACGGCATTTCGATATTCACTGAAAGCAGGTTCTTCGATACACACTGTTTGAAAGTCTAAAGCCGCTGAAATGCGATGTATCAATTCACACGCCCCACTGCCGCACACAATAAGGCTTGTATCTTTCAGCCCGTAATATTCCGCAATCGCCTCTTTGAGAAGCGCACTGTGCCTGTCGGGATAGTTGACGATGTCGGCTTCTGTATCTATTGCGTCGTGCAGAACCGCCTTGACCTTAGGCGAAAAGCCGATTGCGCTCACGCTTGCCGAAAAGTCGTGCCGCACGTCAACGCCGTATTTCCTCTTAAACTCAATCCAATCTCCACCGTGTTCCATTTTTCTTCTCCGAAAATGCAAAACAGCGGCTTTGTACACCGCTGTCGCTCGTCTTCGATTCACTGTGCTTCTTATCGCTCGTGAGCCTTGCTCCCCTGTTCAATCTCGGTCTTGTGCAAATCCTCTCTCGCCTTTTCCGCCTCTTCGCTCGTCGCCTGAATTGCCTTTGCGATAACGCCGCCGCCCGAAATCACGCCGTCGCGATAGATAACCACGCTCTGACCAGGAGCTACAGCCCTCTGCGGCACGCTAAAGCGCACACGATACGCCTTGCCTGTAAAGCTCTCGCCATCTTTCTGCTCATACGGCTCTATCACGGCTTCAACAGGTCGGCTCGCCAGTCTTATCTTTGCCATGCCCTTGAATGCAGTTTTCGGCTCATACCCTGCTGGGAAGACCCAATCGTCCGCAATGAGCGATGTCGAAAATAAATCATTATCGGGTGCCAAGACCACAAGGTTCTTTTCGCTGTCTATCGAATGGACGTACAGCGGACGGCTAGAGCTGACCCCAAGCCCGCGCCTCTGCCCCACCGTGTAATGCTCAATTCCCTTGTGATGACCCAAGACATGCCCGTCTAAATCTATTATATCGCCAGGTACAGAAGGCTTATCTTTGAATAACAGCTCGAAATATTCGCTCGGTATGAAGTCCTGACTCTCTTCCTTTTCCGCTGCCCTAAGTCCCCTCTCGCGTGCCATCGCAAACACTTCTTTCTTTGTGTATTGCCCTAAGGGGAAGCGCACCTTTTCGAGCGTTTTGCTCGGTATGCGATACAAAAAGTACGCCTGGTCTTTCGTGCTGTCGCTGGCGCACGCAATCATCGGCGGCATAACCCCGTTTTCAAAGGTCGTATCTCCGTAACTGAGCTGCAAAGGCTCTGTCGGACGCACGATTTTTGCATAGTGTCCCGTGCAGAAGTAATCGTAGGCAATGCCCATTTTCTCCACGCCAGAGAGCATTGCACCGAACTTCACCAAGTTGTTGCAGCGAATACACGGGTTCGGCGTTCGCCCTGCGCGATATTCCGCCTTGAAGTAGTCGAGAACTTGCTTTTGATACTCGTCTTTCACATCGATAACGTGGTATTCAATGCCGTGTTCGCTGCAAAACTTCTTGCAATCCTCGATATCCTCTTTTTCGTCAGGTCCGTAGCAAGACCCGTGCAATTTCTGCCCGTTCGGCAATGGAGGCAAATCCCCCTTCCATTGCGACATCGTAACCCCAATAACACGGCAGCCACGCTCTTTCAATAAAGCAGCTGTGAGCGTAGAATCAACGCCGCCAGAAAGTCCCACTACCACAGTAGTGCCTGGTTCTGGTCCAGTAAGCTCTTCGTATTTCACGCCTATCACTATATCATTTTTCAAAGAAAATGGCTATAGCACACAAGGGAATATAGCCAATCTCAAGCAAAGTATGCTATACTGTCGCTATGGAACACAGAGAAAACTTCAAATCGAGAATTGGTTTTATAATGACAAGCGCAGGCTGCGCCATCGGGCTTGGCAATGTGTGGCGATTTCCGTTCATCACGGGGCAATACGGCGGAGCGGCGTTCGTGCTGTTTTACCTCGTGTTTTTGGTGATATTGGGGCTGCCGATTATGGTGATGGAGTTCACCGTAGGGCGTGCGTCGGGCAAGTCGGCGGCAAAGAGCTTCCACGCGCTCGAACCTGCTGGCACAAAGTGGCACATTCACGGTTACATAGCGACCATTGGCAACTATGTCTTAATGATGTTTTACACGACGGTTGCAGGGTGGATGTTTTCCTACATATTTAAGAGTGCGCGCGGCGAGTTTACTTCCTTAACGCCCGACGAAATCGAAAATGTCTTCAATACAATGCTGCTCAATCCGAAAGAGATGGTATTCTGGATGGGGATTGTCGTTCTTGTCGGCTTCGTTATCTGCCTGCGCGGGCTTGAAAAGGGTGTTGAAAAAGCGTCTACGGTGATTATGACAAGCCTGTTATGCTTGATGCTCGTCCTTGTTGCGCGCGCTCTCACGCTTGAAGGGGCGAGCAAGGGCATCGCGTTCTACTTAAAGCCCGACTTTTCCAAAATGACCTCGCACGGATTGGGAGAAGTCATCTTCGCGGCAATGGGGCAATCGTTTTTCACTCTCTCTATCGGCATCGGCTCTCTTGCCATTTTCGGCAGCTACATCGGCAAAGAAAGAGCCTTGACGGGCGAGGCTGTGAGTATCATCGCATTGGACACTTTCGTAGCGTTAATGGCGGGCTTCATCATCTTCCCCAGCTGCTTCGCGTTCGGCGTAAATCCAGGGCAAGGACCAGGCTTGATTTTCATTACGCTTCCGAATATCTTTAATTCGATGAAGTTTTCTCGCCTATGGGGGACAATCTTCTTTGCGTTTATGTCGTTCGCCGCATTGTCCACTGTGATAGCGATTTTCGAGGATTTAATAGCGTCCGTGATGGATTTGTTCGGCTGGAGCAGAAAGAAAGCGGTTATCATCAATCTGTTCGCTGTGTTCGTTCTGTCATTGCCGTGTACGCTCGGTTTCAACGCATTGAGCTTCATTCACTTCACGGGAATCGGCAATATCCAAGACTTAGAAGACTTCATCGTGTCGAATAACTTATTGCCGCTCGGCAGCCTTGTGTATCTGATGTTCTGCACATCGCGCTATGGGTGGGGCTTCGATAACTTTATTGCGGAGGCGAACACTGGGAGCGGCATAAAGTTCCCCGTGAGAATCCGCTATTATATCACTCACATTCTGCCGCTCATCGTGCTTTTTATCTGGGTGGTGGGCTATATTCAAAAGTTCTTCATTTAATATTTTCTTTTGCAATGAAACCGTATGCCGTTATCGCTCTCTGCTTTATGTCATTGTCGTACTTCCCGTATGCCGTTATCGCTCTTTGCTTTATGTCATTGTCGTACTTGATACGACAATCCATAGTGCAATAGACGTTTTGAGAAAGAGGCTGTGCCTCAGATTATCGGGTCAAGCCCGATAATGACAG
>CALDID010000282.1 GCA_937901865.1 uncultured Treponema sp. | reverse complement strand
GTTATGGTGATTGTTGCTTCACCTGTTGGGTGTTCTGCTGGGATTGTTGCGGTTATTTCACCGTTTTCTATGGTTGCGTCTGTGATTGTTACTTCTGTTCCGTCATCGTAGGTTATTGTTATGGTTATGTCTGTGATGTTGTTGTTGGTTAATGGTATTTCATTATAATCAGTGTCTATGTAATATATAGGTGCTGTGATTGTGATGTCTTCATCGGTGTATGCCCATGTTTTGGTTACAAAGTCTATATATACATCTACTTTTGTGATTATGCTTTCATCTTCGGCGGTTGCTGTTGGGTATTCTTGGTTTCTGTTGTAGGTTGCTGTTACTTGTATTGTTCCTGTTGTTTTTGGTGTGATTGTTATTTGATATTCTCCGTTTTCGTCGGTTAGTGTTTTGATTGTTTGGGTTGTTTCTTCGTTGTTGTTGTATGTTATTGTGAGTGTGATTATTTGGTCTGGTAGGTAGTTTTCACCTGTTGCGTCTTCTGCTAATAATGCTCCGGTAATTGTTACTGGTTCTAGTATTGTTGTAGAGTCAATTATTACTGTTAATGATGTTTCTTTAGCTTTTACATTGATTGTAACATCATCGTCATCAGTAAGGCTTTCAATAATCTTAAGTCCCTGCTCGTTATCAGCTTCAATAACAGCGTTTGCAATAATAGAGGTAAAGAGGCTTATTGCACGAATTGCATCATCGTTTCCAGGAATGGGGAAGTCAATGCCTTCTGGATTGCAGTTTGTGTCTACGATTGCAACAATCGGAATACCCATGCGGCGAGCTTCTGCTACTGCAATCTGCTCTTTGTGTGTATCGATGATGAAAAGTGCGCCTGGCAAATCTTTCATATCCTTGATACCGCCAAGGTTCTTATCAAGTTTTGCCTTCTCTTTCTGGAGAGCTGCAACTTCTTTCTTTGTGAGCTTCTCCATTGTGCCGTCTACTTCCATCTTCTCAATTTTCTTGAGTCTCTGAAGTGATTTTTTGATTGTTGCAAAGTTTGTAAGCATACCGCCAAGCCAGCGATTGTTTACATAGTACATTCCGCAGCGCTCAGCTTCTTTCTGTACAGCCTGCTGTGCCTGCTTTTTTGTTCCTACGAACAAGATTGATTTACCTGATGAAGCAATCTTTCTTACTTCGTCATAGCTGTCTTTAATAGCTACGATTGTCTTCTGCAAATCAATGATATGAATCCCGTTTCTCTCTGTAAAAATGAATTTCTTCATTCTCGGGTCCCAACGCTTAACCTGATGACCAAAGTGTACACCAGATTCAAGCAAACTCTTCATGGTTACTACTGCCATAAAGACACTCCTTCACCGAGTTTTCTAAAAAACTCTTCCAAACTCTATTTCTCATGCATACGCACGGAAGATGTGCAAAATTACAAAATACTGTAACCCTGCTCCTTTAACATATCATAAAGTTCAAATATAGGCAAGCCCATAATTGAACTTGTAGAACCTTTTATGCTTTTTATAAAGCAAGAAGCCACTCCTTGTATTCTATAGCCGCCAGCAACTCCATGCCAATCGCCCGTATTTAAATACCATTCTATTTCTTCGTCACTCATGGGGGCGAATGTTACTTCATTTATGCTAGAACGGCTTATCAAAGTCTTCTCTTTGCCATTATATAAAGCAATGCCAGTTACAACATTATGTGTTTTTCCCTGTAATGTTCGCAAAAAAAACTCAGCTTCATTTTGGTCGCTTGGTTTTCCAAATATTTTATCATCATATAAAATGAGCGTGTCTGCACTCAAAATCCAAAACGTTTCAAGCTCTTTAGAAAAAGTTCTTTGTATGCTTCGTACTTTCTGCACAGCTAAGTGTTCTGGAATTTTTGTATGTTCCATATCATCTGGATAGACTTCTTCATCTTGAGAAGGAATAACCTTAAAAGGTATATTCAACTGACTAAGAATCTCTTGTCTTCTAGGTGAAGCTGATGCTAATATTATCGGATCCATTTATTCCTCTTATTGACATTTTAACGATTTCGGTATAAATTTTATTTACCTATGAGAGATTAGCTCACTTGGATAGAGCGTTGGCCTCCGGAGCCGAAGGTAGCAGGTTCGAATCCTGTATCTCTCGGTTTTTATTTTTACAAATAAAAAGCATTGCACATATAAGGCAATGCTTTTTTTGTCAGACGATATTATGTTTTTATCTACCTGTCTGAGTTGATTTGCTACTATCTTCCTGGAATTTCTTCAAAAGAGCCTTTGCCTTATTGCGAACAGCTTTGTTATAGCGGTTGTTTCCAGCAATCTTTGCAATCTGCTCAAGCATTGGTTGCTTGTTTTCAACAGTATCTGCAAGTTTCTCATAAGCAACGAGAACTTCGTGTGCCATAGAGCTTGTTGGGTTCAATGCTGCATTTCTTTTCTGAGCCCAGTTGATTGCTTCAATAACCTCATCTCCCTCATTGATACCGATTTCACCAAGACCGCGAATAGCTGCGGCTAAAACCATTGGCTCATTATCGTTAAGAGCGATAACTTTAAGAGAGTTTTTTGACTCTTCAGTCTTTACTGTTGCAAGAATGTCGCAAGCCTGCTTACGAATATCTGGATAATTGTTCGTAATGCGGCCACCAGTTCTTGACTGATTTGTAAGACCTTCACCTGCAAGATGGTCAAGTGTATTCATCATTTCTGGTGTAATACGACCTTCATCAGCAGCATCCTTGAGATACTGTAAAGCCACAACCTTGTCATCTCTGCTTTCATTATTAGCAAGCTCAGAAATAACCTGGTCTTCTACAGACTGCATGTATTCTGATTCAACGTTTGTTTCTTCTTTTTGTTCCTGAGCAAACAAAACACCAGCACACAACAAAAGCCCGCAGACAATACCTGTCCCATATTTAGCCAATCTCATAAATAATTTCCTCCTGGAATTTATTATTATTATAATTCTAATGTGCAAAAAAATCAACGATTACTTTTTATAAGTAATAAAAAATAGCTGCTTTTTTACACATTAAAGAGTCGGTAAATGGATTTTCCATTTTCCGTTCTCTTTTTTGAAATAATAATATACAACATCTTTATCGCCTTTCACTTGAACAGCTTTTATACTTTCATTAGAAATATAGCGAATTTCGTCAATCGTTTGACCTTTTCTTGATGGAACAAAAACCCATTTGAAATAGTCTTTCAAATTCTTCATTCTGATGCCTTTTTGAGGCAGTTTTTTTGAATAAGAAGCGAGATGATTTGTGTCGCTCCAATAAGTAATCGAGGCTTTTTCTACATATTGTTGCCATTTTGCACTATCGCCGTCTTTCATAATGACGATTAAATCTTCGATGATTTTTTTAATCTCTTTTTTGTCCCGCTCGAAAGTGTCATAATCAATCTCATCACCAGTTTCTGCAACAGACCTCTTATACTCTTCCATCGCAGGATTAACTTCTTGCTTTGGTTCTTCTTTTACTTCAACCTTTGGCTCTTCCTTTTTCGGAGGCTCTTCTTTCTTAACTTCTACTACAGGCCCTGGCGTTGGTTCTGGAACTACTTCGACTTCTTTCTTCTTTATGATAGGAGTAACAGGTATCTTTTTTACAGGTTCAGTTACTACATTTTGCTCTTGAGGCTCTTCGATAACAGAATTCTCTTCTACTACTTCTTCAATTTTTGGCTCATCGGCAACTGGCTGTGTTGCATTTGGCTCAACTTGCTTAGAACAGCTTAAAATAAAAATAGAAAAAAAAGCAATGCTTGTTAGTTTGATGAAATTCTTTAGTTGCATGTCTTTTATCATACACATATAAATAATTTTCGTCAAATACTTGTACTTTCTTTTTATGTAATGCGCATTATTTTTTGCGAAATAAAATTGTAAGGATATAAAAAAGGTAACCTTGACGGGAGCGGTAAAAGAAAATAATATATAGAAGATTATGGCTATAGCGATTTTTGCAGGGTCATTTGACCCGCCAACATACGGGCATCTAAATATAATAGAGCGGGCAAGACAAATTTTTGACGAAATTGATGTTGTCATTGCTGTTAATCCTGAAAAAAAATGCCTTTTTTCTGATAAAGAACGTCTATCCGTTTTAGAATCACTTGTGAGTGAATGGGATAACGTATCGGTACATTTGTGGAGTGGTCTTATCGTCGATTACGCAAAAAAGCGTGGCGCAAAGGTTATGTTGCGTGGTATTCGTAATGTTCGTGATTTCAGCTATGAATTTGACTTATCACTGATGAATAGGACTCTTAATAACAGCATTGAAACGTTCTTTATTTCTACTGAGCCGAAGTATTTTATTGTGAAATCAAGTGCAATAAAAGACCTTGCGGCATTTGGTGCAGATGTTTCAGAGATGGTTCCCCCTATTATTGCAAAGATGTTGAAGGAAAAATTTAGCAAAATGAACTGACAAATTTTAAAAAAGTGTCATTTTTCATTTGACAAAAGAGATAAAAGTGCTATAATTATTGACACATAAGGGATTTCTGTTGTATTATAGTCAATGTTATATCGGTAAATTAACTTTACAGTGAGGTTATAATATGGCAGTACCTAGAGCGAAAACATCAAAGGCTCGCACACGCAGACGTCGTGGTGTAAATATGCATCTCGTAGCTCCTCAGCTTGTGGAATGCAGCAACTGCGGGAACTTGACAATGCAGCATCATGTTTGTCCAAAGTGCGGATATTACGGTGGACGACAGGTAATTATCCCTCAGGCTTAGTGCCAATCAAAGCGAGAGTTCGCAATACAGGAGTATAACATGGACGAGACGTTCGAGAAAATTCAGAAGCTTATCGCAGATAAACTTGAGATTGACCCAGCTAAGGTAACTATGGAAGCATCTTTCCGCGGCGACCTTGGTGCAGATAGCTTGGATACATACGAGCTTGTTTATGCTATCGAAGAAGAAATGGGTGTAAGTATCCCAGATGACAAGGCAAATGAGTTCGAAACTGTAAAAGACGCTTACGACTTCATTATGTCTCAGAAGAAATAATTTTATTTCTTTCTGCTAAAGAGAAGGCACAGGTTTTTCTGTGCCTTTCTTTTTTCACATATAAAAGTGCGAAGCGCAGATTTTATAAATATTTTTTATGTCTTTATATCACCAAAGGAGAGAAAATATGAAAAAGCATATTGAGAAAGATAGAAAAAAAATGCTAGAAAATTTTTGCAAAAATCTTGGTATTCATTTTAATGACTTATCTCTTTTAGATTTAGCTTTTCATCATCGCTCTTTTTCAAACGAAAGTGTAGAGTTTAAGCATTATAATAATGAGCGTATGGAGTTTTTAGGCGATAGTGTGCTTGGAATGTCTACGGCTTCATTTTTATACAATGATATGGTAGAAAATCAAGAAGGCGACCTTGCGAAGATAAAATCAGTTGTCGTATCTGAAAAGACGCTCGCTCCTCTTGCGATTGAAATGGGAATAGATAAATGCTTGGTGATGGGAAGAGGAGAAGAAAAGAGTGGCGGCAGAGAAAAAAGCGCAATTTTAGCGGACGCTTGGGAAGCGGTGATAGGGGCTTATTATTTGGACAAGGGATTTGAAGAGGCTGAAAAGCTCGTTTTACGCTTCATTGTGCCAGAAATCCGCAAAGTGCAGCAGAACAAAGGTCAAAAAGATTACAAAACACTGCTGCAAGAATTGTATCAGAAAAGAGAAAAGACGTGCCCTGTGTATGAAATTGTAAAGGAAGAAGGTCCTGACCACGATAGAACTTTTTGGATAAAAGTGCATTTAAAAGATTCCACTTATGGACCTTGTGAGGGCAAGAATAAGAAACAAGCGGAACAAAAAGCTGCCCAAATGGCGTATAATGCACTTATGGGCAGCAAAAAATAAGCTCTTTTTCAAAAAGCTGTACGGCTATCTTCTTCTATTTCCGAATAAACGAAGGAGATATAAGAAGATGTTAATGAAATCAAGATACAAATTAAGTGCGGCAAAGATAGCAACGTTTTTATACGCGTCGCTATCGGTAGCATATTGTGCGCTTCGTACGACTTTTTGAGTGTCCCACGCAGTAAGAGCGGTGAACAGCACAACTCCTGCAATAGAAATCAGCCAATCAAGCCCCGATGACTTTAGCAAAAGATTTACCACAGAGGCGATAACAAGCCCGATGAGTGCCATTGAAAAATAGCGAGAAAATGAGCTGATGTCTGTCTTTGTAATCATTCCGTAGATGGTCATTGCGCCGAACATAAGTGCTGTTACAAAGAAGACATTGACGATGTTTCCGATTGGATAGACAAAGAATATCGATGCAAGCGACATGCCGTTTAATACTGAATATGCGAAAAACGTCGTAGTTGCGGCTACAGGCGACAAGTTTCTGATATTCGCCGACAGATACCACACGAGCGCAAGCTCTCCGACTATCAAAACGATAAAGCCGAATCGTGTGCCAAAAATAAGACGGAGGAGGTGTTCATTCGTTGCAGTGAATAAAGCAGCTATTCCGCTTATCACCAAGGCTAAAAACATCCAGCCGTAGACCCTTGTCATAAACTTTCTTGAGGCAGAACTTTGTGCCTGCTGTGCAATAAAACTTTCCATACTTTCAATATAATAATAATTTCGATGATAGGCAAGTAAAAAAGAGAGAATATAGGGAAAAAAATCATAAAAAAAGAAAAAAAACTTGACTATTTAGAGAAATGTGATTATTATATAAATAACTCGTTTGTTCTGTGTCACAGTACAGCGTTTTTGTTTTTCTGTCCATGCGAGCTGTCGTCTTTTTCTTTCGCATGGGCGTTTCTCATTTTTTCACCTCCTTTAATGTCGCTTTCTAAGTTTTAGTAAGCGGCATTTTTTATTAGACTTGTTCGATAATTGTCATTATCGGGCTCGACCCGATAATCTTTTTGC
>CALDID010000281.1 GCA_937901865.1 uncultured Treponema sp. | reverse complement strand
GATAAGAATTATCTTTTTCTGCGTCTTCTTGCTCCACGAATAGAAATCAAGCGAGCCATACAACGCTTCATATACAGCTTCTGGAATATCGCCGCCCTCTGTGCCGTGAATGACAAACGAGTTCAAGTTTTTCTCAAACAACGCCAAATCGCTCGTGAATGGGAACATCTTTACAGGAATACCCTTAAAGCTGAAATCTCCGCCGTAATCGCGATAGAGCAGCAATCCTATGCGCACTTTTTCAAACTTTTTCAGCTCCTCTTTCAATCTCGGCATAAGCTCTTTTCTCAACACTTCCATATCGTCTTTCATAGAGCCAGTCGCGTCTATTGCAAAGACAATTTCAGCATCTTCTTTTGGGTCAATCTTTTCGATTGAATCAATAATCGCATCAGGCAGCTCTTCCGCACGAGAATACGATAAATCGCCCTTTGCCATATCAGTGATATTCTTAAACGACTCCGCCGCATTTGCATTGTAATCATCTGTCAAAATCGGCACAGGCTCAGGCTTTTTCTCTTCTTTTTTCTCTTCAAGAATAGGCTCTTCAACAATTTCTTCTTTTACTTCTTCCACTTTTTCTTCTTCCTTAGGTGGCTCTTCTGCAACAACCTCAATCACAGCCTCTTCTGCTTCAGGTTCTTCAGGCGGAATCCCCAAATCGAACATAAACGGGTTATCCGCAAATGTGCCAGAATAATCGCCGTATTTTTCTTCAAACGTGCGGATATTGATAAACGTTCCCTTTTCAATGTGAATTGTGCCGTTTCTTGACCACGGATAACCGAATTGCATTGTGGCAGGAATAAAAATATGGAAGCACTCGCCCAACTCGTCGTGCATTTCAGTCGTAGAATCGATGAGAGAAAAGCGAGCGTTTTCAGACAACAGCGGTTTTCCGTTCAAATAGCGCACTTCATCTCCGTTAATCGAATTATATTCTAGCGCGCGAAAAGCGTAGTTATCTGCAATTCCGTCAGGGTCTTTTGTGGTTTCTGTAAGCATAACCGACTGCACGCCGTCTTTTTTCCTGATATAAAGATGATAGCCAGAAACAGTATCAAACGTGTTTCCGCCAACATAGTCGAGCCGTATATCAGAGGCATAAATGAGCATATCTATTTCTTCTGCGGCAAAAGTGAGTGCAGAAAGCGAAAGCATTATCAGTAATGCAACTAATTTCTTCATACCTTTCAATAATCGGTTTATTTCCCCTCAAAGCACAGATATTCTTTTTCGCCTCTCGAAAGACTCAGGCAAATACGGACGTTTTATACCCTCTTTTGCGATAATATTGGAGATAATTGACAATCCGTATTACTCCCTCTAAAAGCTAGCTTCAAGGGAGTATAAGCAATCTTGATGAGGGGGAAAAATGAAACTTGATGATAGGTACAAATCAAGCTTGGTTTGTACCACCGTTCAAACTTGATTAGAGGCACAGCCTCTTTCTCAAAAAGCCTATATTGCTATAGATTGTCGTATCAAGTACGGCAATGACATAAGGTTTTTGAACAAGTCTGCTAAACTTCATTTAATCTTTGTAATTTTATCCCCATTATAATACAAATTTGTTTATTTTTCAAGTGAATACTTGTTTTTTACTTCATTTTTGCTATAATACTAGATTGTGGATGCAAAGAAACCTGTACTAAAAACTGAGTTTACTAATGTAAATTTGGATATGTTCCTTGATGAAGAAGACACAAAAGAAAGCGATATTACCGCTGGCATTGTCCTTTTTAGCTCTAAGGAACAAGATATAATTTCTCAGCTCATTAACGAACTTATTAAGCAAGACCCCGACAAAGTTGATACTTTGCAAAAGCGGCTTGATAATCTTGAGAAATTAGCTCGTGCAATAGCGCAATTTCCCTCTCTTTTGGAACGCTCAACGCTTACTTCAAGCGTGCGTACTCCGCAATCGCTTATTGAATCTCTCATCGCAAACCAGTATGACGGAGATTCTACATTGCACTTGCCGTCTAAGGCTTCATTGGGCAGAGGGTATTTGGTGGCAAAAATACACACATTTTCTTCTTTGGCAAAGTTGGCAAAAACAGCTAAAATGCCCTCTTCTATCGTGAAAGACTTTGAAGACGCTACCTCCTCTATCCTCTTTACGATTATGGCCGAAGATGTGTATTTGAACTTGATTAAAGACACATCTCTTGATATGGATTTGCGCCGAGAGCTTGCCACATCTCTTATCATATTGTGGGAGCACAGCGCAGACCAAAATGTTTCGGATATAGCTCCTGTTTTGCAATCTGTTTGGCAGGCGCGCCGCACTCTTGCTCCAGCTTTCGGCACAATGGTAGGCACAAGCGAGCTGCTGCTTATGTCGATAAAAATGGACGAAAAATGGATTCAGTTCATAAAACAAAAGCTCGGCGAAGCGGACGTGTCGCAGGCGATGGAAGAGTTTTTATTCGGTCTTTCGTATGAGCAAGTGCAAAAGCTAAGGACGACTTTGCGAGAGAAAAAGATTCCGTCGATTGGGCGCGACCAAGTTTCCGACTTTTTGGGTCAGCACATAAAAACAGACATCACACTTGATTATCGCGATTTCTATCTTTTGTATACAATTCGTCGCGATAATGCGAGAGCGAGAAAAAGGCTTAATCTTGAAGGACCAAAAAAGACGCTTGAAGACCATTTCATCAGCTTTGTGATGGAACTCAATAAACAAAAGCAGCATAATGACACTTTAAGAGAGTTCCCACAGCAGCAGCCTTAGGCTGTTTTGTAATAGCCACAGGCTGTTTTCTAGCCACAAGCTGTTTTTTAAGAGAGCCGTGCGCTAGTATCAAAATATATATAGGTTAGAAATTATGGAAGAAACCGAATTTACGGAAAAAACAGAAAAAACAAAACGAGTGCCGTATCATTTTGGCGAAAAGCTGAGAAAGGTGAGAGAGCGAAAGGGGTACACGCTAAAAACCGTTGCACGTCAAGCGGGGGTGAGCGAAAGCCTTGTTTCACAGATAGAGAGAAATCACGTTTCTCCTGCTATCGATACGCTGTTAGCTTTAGCCGATGTGTTAGACATAAACCTTGAGTATTTGTTTGAAGAATACCGCAGAGAACGCCCTGTGCAAGTGATTAAGTCTAGCGAAAGGCGCACTATTGCAGAAGATGACGTAACGTATGAAGAGCTGGCAAAGCCTGCCGAAAGCGACGGAGAAAACGCAGTAGAATCTTATGTAGTAAAACTCCCTGTAGGCTCTCACACGCACCGCGGCTCTTACGGGCATATCGGCAGAGAAGTAGGCTATGTGATACAAGGCAAATGCAGACTGCACTATGAAAACCTCACGTTCGATTTAGAAGAAGGCGACAGCGTTTCTTTCTCTGCAAGCGCGCCGCACATGCTAGAAAACACTGGTAATACACAGCTGCAAGCATTATGGGTCGTAACACCTCCTCAGCGATTCGTTCGCTAAAGTCTATTGTTTTTGCTTCGTTTATTGCGCTCATCTTTGCATTTTCTTCTTGCAAAACAACAGAGCAGATAAACACCATTGCACTTCCGTATTTTTCTCAAGACGAAGTGCAATGGCAAAGCATAGATGATACTCCTTTTGCACAATACTTCGTATTTGAAAAAAAAGATTTTCCCCCGCTTAAATATGCAGTTGTAAAGATAGATTTAGCGAACAGCAATCTCGTGATAAAGACCTATCCTAACGAAACTACTCAAAGGGAAAACGGATATATAAAAGGCATTTCGATAGCATCTGCATTCAAACGCATACAAGACACTCTCGACGCAAAATCCGTGCTTATAAATACAACGCCTTATACTTCACACGGCTCTTTGCTTGACAAAAAGCTATTGCACAGTAAACTCAAGCCGCTGGGATTGCTAGAGATAAACACACATCGCTTTTCTGTGCCTCAATTTCGCTATGCTATGCTTGTATTAAGCGAAGGAGAAACGGGCTATCACGCAAAAATACTTTCACACCAAGCCGATATATATGAAGATACTAACGAGAAAGCGGAGTTTTGCATTGGTGGCTATTTTGTGGTACTAAAAGACGGAAAGCTATTCGATAGCTCTGGGCGCAATTTTTCATATACTTCCAAAAATGCACGCACCGCTTTAGGATTGAGCAAAGACGGAGAAACGCTCTATATTCTCGCCGCCGAGGGCAAGAAAAAAAGCACGGGTCTCACCTATCCTGAATGTGCAAAAATCCTTTTATCGCTTGGCGCAAGCGACGCTATGGAATTTGACGGGGGAGGCTCAAGCAGCATATTAATAAATGGAGAAAATCCTCTAAATACTCTTTCAAAAAGAAAAAATGTTAGTTATATAGCTTTTTTATTTTGTAATAAAGTACATTTTAATTGACGAACGATTATTTATAAATTATTATAAACAGTATGGGTGTTACAACTAGTCAACAACTAAACAAATACTATGATTTGTATCGGGATATGGAAATTGCCTTTACAAAAGACATTATCCAAACCCTAAAGATGGATCCCCGTCAAGTATATATTAAATGCAACGGTGGTCAATGGCCGTGTATCGTAAACTCTACTTCTTTTCAACTTGCACGCGTCATTGTTGGAACAAGGGGCGGTTCATTCCAAGAGCTTTCAAAGGAATGGAAGAAGCCTGAAGAACAGAAATCTATCTCGCAGATTCGTTTTTGCTTCTATGATGCAAATAACCAGCCAATCAACTTTTTTGTTTCTGGAAAGGTAAGCTCTATAGCAACATACAATCAATCAAAAGATTTGGTTATAGTTACCATCTCTTTCACACAACGTCCGCCTGATGATTTGATTGAGCCTGTCGGCAGATTACTAGAAGCAAATGCAAATGCACTTCGCCGAAAAGAAGAGCGCATCGCCATTAACGCAGACTCTATGAGAAAGTTATCTCTTACCAAAGAGGAAACTTTTGTAATGATAGACAATGTGCCTAGAAAGTGTATTATTCGTGATTTGTCTTTCTCTGGCGCAAAGGTTATCTTGCTAGGAGTTGAAAAGTTCCTTACTAATAAGTCTACAGTCTTAACACTCGATTTTGAAGACCCAATAGAGCAGATACAAGTTCCAGGAACTATTGTATCTGCAGATTTAGTCGAAGGCAGGAAAGACATAGTAGCAGCAAGCGTTAGTTTTGACGAAAAGTTGATTCCTCTTTCTTACAAGTTGCACATAAACAATTTTGTAACTTCTGTGAGAAAGAACCAACTAAGCCAAGGCGAAGAACAGCAGGCAAAAAAATAGTTTTTTTGTTGCACAGCTTACTATTAGCTTGATACCAAGTTAAAACTTTGCAATTCTCAAGGAAATCTCGTTTATATGACTCCAGCAAAATCGCTCGATTCACTGTATTATATTACTTTGCCCGAAGGATTTAAGCTTTCTAGCAAGGCTTTACAACTCGATGTATCTATTCCACTCCCCGTGCAGAAAAAAGAAGAGGGAGATGGAGATTCTTTTGATATGTCGAGCCTTTCTCAAGAGCAAGTGCTTGCAGGGCTTTTAACAGTGCTTGCTTATGACAGGGGAAATAAGCATCTTGACTATTACCGTTCTATACTAAAGCAAGCTCGCCCTAATCTCAAAAAAGAGCTTACCAATGCAGCAATATTGAAAGCTAAAAACGAAGATTTTGACCTTGCAGAAGAGATTTTTACTGCACTACACGGATTCGACCCAGAAGACCTTGTTACCATTCTTAATATGGCACTCTTCTTTGACCAAAGAGCAGAATCTTACCGCAGAGCAGGGCTTATAGACGACGCAGACGCGTATGATGCTATTGCTTTGCAATATTACACAGAAGCAATGGACGCAGATCCGCCGCTTGCAGATGCCTATTTTAACGCAGCATTCTACTATATGAAGCAGAATGATTATCTTAAAGCAAAAGACTGCATGGAAACATATCTTGCTTTGACTATCGATATTCCTGATAAGGAAATGGGTGAAAACGGCATATACAAAAAGAATAGAGCGCAGGAAGTCATTGATAAGATACGAAACGGCAGCCTTGAAGATGCTGATTTTCACAAAGCATATATTCTTATTCGCGACGGTGATGAAGAAAAGGGCATAGACCTTATCGGAGAGTTCTTAAAAAAGAATCCAAAGGTGTGGAATGCATGGTTTATGCTCGGTTGGGGGCTTAGAAAGCTAGAAAGGTATGAGGACGCAAAAAAGTCGTTCTCAAAGGCTTTGGAAGTCGGAAAAGGTGTCGGAGCAGAAAATTGCGATACATACAATGAGCTTTCTATTTGTAGCATAGAGCTCGGCAATTTAGAAGAAGCAAAGATGTATCTTTTTAAGGCACTCTCGATAGAACCTGAAAATACAAAAGTACTTTCTAATTTAGGGTACCTTGCTCTTAAAGAGGGGAAGATGAGCGAAGCACAAAAATATTTTTCTACAGTGCTAGAAATCGACCCTAAAGACAAAATAGCCCTCTTAGAACTAGAGAAGCTAGAACAAGAGGGGCTATAACAAACTAAGGCGATAATCCTGCTAATATATTCCTAAAACAACGGGGGAGTTCCACAAAGAACTGTAGCTAACTGCAGATGAAGAGGACTCCTCCCAAATAGATTGCAAAGCGTAAAAACGGGGTTTATACACTGTCTTGCTGTTGACGGTAACTGGCTTAACCTCGTTCCACCCGCGAGAAAATGCGATATGCTGGCTATCGATAGAACCAAAATAATACTCTTTTACATCATTTACCTGCATAAATGGGATAAATTGCAAGCCAGCACCTAGCGCAGTATCGACAGGTATCCACCCGAATCCTTCAATATAAAACTCTGTCCACCAATGTTTTTTGCATTTAGAATTAGAATCTACAAGAATACCACCGATTGCGAGGGCAGGTATATTAGAAGCTCTGAGAAGCGAAGTATAAAGCAAAGCAAAATCATACGCATCACCCGCCTTGCTTTCTAGCATTTCAGAAAGAGGCAAATTCTCTGTTCGAGGAAGGTTCAATAGAGAATAATTATCGATAAGATAGTTATAGATGGCTTTCGCTTTCAAGTATGGATTTGTTTCTTTTGGCGCGATAGACTTACTCAACGCTGCAATATCAGCATCAGTGCTTTGAATACATTTATCTGCAGCTGTGTATGTTCTAAAAAGCTTTCTCTCTTTATCTACAAACGGTTTCACTTTTCGGCTTATAATATCTGTAGAAAAAGAATATACCGTGATAATAAAATTCTGACTGAACTTCACACGGCTATGTATGTTATTTGAAAGCTGGATTTGATGCACAATCGTATTTCTGTAATCTTCGATAATTGGAGTAGGTATACATTCTGAGAGCTCGACTCGCGGCTGTGAAGAAAAAACAGCTGGACGAGGAATACGAAGCGTTATTGTTCCGCTTTCTCCTTCAGAAACAGCATTCGCAACATCTGCAGTAAGCTGAACAACATAAGTATGCTTATTGGAATATTTTTTTTGTCCTATATTCTGTTGTATTGCCAAAGAAATATTATTGCTCTGCCCTTTTTCAGTCTTCACAAAGCAACTGCCACTTTTTGCCCCATCTGGAACTCTCACGCGTATTTCTGTATCGCTCCAAAGCTCATAATCAAAATCATTATCAGTCGCAGATAGATAATCATCTTGAGTTACATCAGAAGTTTCGTGATTCGCAGTAAAGAACACCGCAGATGTGCCACGTGAATTGCCATAATTACTTCCTTCTATAGTAATCAAATCTCCTACAGAAGCATTTGTTTTAGAGATAGAAGCAATAATCGGAATAGATTTTTTTGGGTCAGGACGAACAGGAGAGGGAATATCGTTTTCGTTCGCAAAAAAAAGATGATTTGATTTTTCGTTTGTATTAACAAAAACAAGCCCATCTTGCACATTAGAAGGAATAATCACTTTGATTTGGGAATCATTCCAATCAAGATAGCAACTCGAAGTTAGTTTGCTACCACCAATTTCTACATAAGAAGAGCCTCTGCTATTCCCAAAATTAGCTCCATCAATAATCATAATATCCCCTGGCGTACCAATAGGGGGATTTATAGATGTTAAGACAGGAATCTTTTGTGTTTTGTAGTTTGCAGCTTTGGTTGCAATAAAAACAATTGCAATTATTACAACCCAAAGCGATGTTCTAAATAAAGGAGAAGCCCTAAAGAGCAATGAAACTTTCTCTTTGAAACTCAATTTTCAAAACCTTGACTATCCTCTCCATATTGAGTTTCGATAACGACAGGTATATTCATTTTATTTTGAATATCCATATTCGTTTCGTTCATAGCAGAAAATGGAGAAAGAGTTATTTTTATAGATAGAGCTTTATCAGGAAAGTCAGGTCTAAAGACATCAACAGAAGTCAAAGACTCTTGTATTGTTTGCAAACTTTCCTCTTGACTCTTCACTGCAAAACTTGCAGGATGCGAAATAGTATTTTGGTTCTGTGAAGAAATAAGAGAAGTTAAATGTGTTGACGGAATAGCAGCGCGAGGAATTTGGGGCATATTTGAAGTATCAATAATAGTAGCAACTTCAGAACTTGCTCCCCCCTCTTGCTCTTTATTTGCCAATGTCTTCGTAGTAACAGGCAACACAAGAGCAAAAGCAACAGCCGCAGCTACTGCACCAATAGCCCACTTTGGAATAAAGAACTGATGAATATTAGCATTGTTAGTAACCTTTGCATAGCTCATTCTAGCTTGTAAGCGTAAAAAGCTATCGTCAAGTTCTTTTTGTGAAAGCTCTATAGAAGCGCTATCAGCTTTTATCATAGAGCGAATAGAACGCAATTTTGCAAGTTCTGCCTGACACTTTGGACATTGATTGACATGAGATTCATACTCTTTTAAATAAACAAGTGGCAACTCATTATCAAGATAAACAGAATGTATATCTTTTTCAGGACAAGTAGACATTTTCTTCTCCTATAATCTTAGAAAGCTGCGCTCTGGCACGAAAAACTCTTATCTTCACATTGCCTTCAGTGATACCCAAGACTTTTCCAATCTCCTTATAGTTCAGCTCTCCGTATTCTCTCAAGACAATTACTTCTTTTAAATTTTTCGGCAACTTCTCTAGGGCATTCTTAGCTTTCTCTACTGCATCTTTTTTCAGTAGCTCCGTTTCGCCAGAATCTGCCGTTTTATGCTCTTCATATAAAACTTTCTCATACGCCTTTCTCTCTCTTGTCTTTCGCTTGGCATAGTTAAGAGAGGCATTTTTGACAACTCGAATAAGCCAGTATTTCGCATCGTCTATAGACGGAAAAATAAGCTTTTTCTCGTTCGCTTTTATAAAAGAGTCATGTACTAAATCTTCTGCAGCCTCTTCATCGCATACAATCTTGTATGAAATCTTAAAAAGAAGTTGCATTGTTGCATCGTAAATTGTCTTGAAATCGGCAGGGTCACTAGCATTTACACTACCCCCTGACGACTTTGCTTCTATTTCGCTAAACACAAAAACTCCAAAAAGGTTACATTCTTTTATTTACGAGACCAAACAGTACCACTAGGAGTATCGATTATCTCAATTCCTTTTGCAATAAGCTCTTCACGGATTGCATCAGCACGAGCAAAATCTTTTGCCTTTTTTGCTTCTTTTCTTTGCTTGATAAGCTCTTCAATCAACGGAGCTTCTTCATCTCCTTCATGTGCATTAACAGGAGAAGCCTCTTTTTGTGCTTTCAAGGCTTCGCTTGCAGTTTCAATAAGGCGCAATCCTAATACAGAATCCATAACTTTGATTAAAGTTACAATTTCTTTTGCATCCATAGCAGTATCTTTTACAGCCTTTTGCAATAAAGACAAAGCTTTTGGTGTTGCAAGGTCGATTTCTACAGCCTTTGCAAAATCTTCTAGCAAAGAAAGAGCCTTATCGCTCAATCCCTGCCTTGCTTTCTCTAAAGGAATTACCTCTTGCGCGCCAGCTTTAGCACTCTCTGCTTTATAATCTGCAGCTTTTAGCACCTTTGCAATTCGCTGAATAAGAGCAGAACGAGAGTTCTTTGCGCTTTCCATTGCTTCAACAGAAAAAACAAGAGGCTTTCGATAATGTCCTCCAAGAAGGAAGAATCGATAATCAAGAGGCTCAAACCCCTTACTTTTGAGAGAATATCCTTTTTCTTCAGGAAGCGGAGTTTGAAGAGTTATAAAGTGACCTGACGACTTAGACATCTTGCCACCCTCAAGAATCAAAAACTCATTGTGCATCCAATAATTAACCCAAGGTCCTTTTTTTCTTTCGTCATCACTAAAAGCCCCCTCTGACTGTGCAATTTCGTTCGTATGATGAATAGGAACATGGTCAATTCCGCCAGTGTGAATATCAAAGTGTCTGCCTAGATACTTCATACTCATTGCAGAACATTCAATGTGCCACCCTGGATACCCTCTTCCCCAAGGGCTATCCCATGTAAGAGCTTGATTTTCAAACTTTGATTTCGTAAACCACAAAACAAAGTCATGCGGATTTCGCTTGTTCTCATCTACAACAACAACATTTCGCTTTCCAGCTCCTGCTTTCAATTCATCAAGTTGCAAATTAGCAAGCTTTCCATAATCTTCATATGTGGTTATATCATAATAAAGATTGCCACCCACCATATAAGTATGTCCATTGGCTTCAATTTGCTTTATAAGCTCTATCATATCGCCAACATGTTCTGTAGCTTTACAAATCACATCAGGATGTCTAATATTTAGCGCATCAATATCTGCCATAAATGCATCTGTGTAAAACTTTGCAATCTCAAGCACAGAACTATGTCGCTCGGCAGCTTGCTTTACCATCTTATCTTCGCCATCGTCATCATCTCCAGAAAGATGTCCGATGTCTGTGATGTTCATAACGTGTTTTATGTCGTAGCCCAAGAAGCGCAAAGTGCGGTCAAGAATATCCCAGCAAACATAGGCTCTCAAGTTTCCGATATGTGCATAGTTATACACTGTAGGACCACAACCATAAAAACCAACAAAACCGTCTTTAAGGCTCTTAAAATCCTGCATAGAACGTCCCATTGTATTAAAAAGACGCAATCCCATATATTTTCCTCCGAAAATCAAAAATTTCCCTCGAAATTATTTTATTATTAGCTTATAATAGTTTATGTGTACACAATACGAGAAATAGGCGAAAATATCAAGGACTCTAAGCACTTCAACGGCAATGTTCTTTTTAATATACCAATGTCAGAAAAAACAACAATGCACGTCGGAGGAGAAGCATCTTTAATAATAGAACCTTTTGATGAAACATCTCTTTCATTCGCACTTAAATACCTTTCTAGTACAGAATATGCGAAAGATTTCCATATATTAGGCGGCGGAAGCAATATTATCGCCTCTGATACAGGAATAAAGATACCTATTATATCTCTTAGAAAGCTAAAGGCAAAAATAGAAATAATTGATATAAAAGATAAAAATGAGAATGCTGAACAAACGATAAAATGTTCCGCAGGCATGTCATGGGCTGAAATATTTAAGTTTTGCACAGAACACAGCTTTACAGGACTTTTAGAGTTTACAGGACTTCCTGGCACTGTAGGCGGTGCGTGCTACATGAATGCAAGTTGCTTTAATTCTTCTATCGCTAAAGTGCTTTTGAGTGCAGAATATATGACAGAAGACGGCGAAAAAAGAGTTTATGAGATGAATCAAGACGACTGGGATTATAAGAAGAGTCCATTCCAGACATCTTGTGAAGGCAAAAAAAATATCGTAACTTCTGCAACTTTTAAAGTTTATACATCTAACAGCGATATTCATTCGCAAGGTTTAGCTTTTATCCAAAAGCGCAAAGAAAAGGGGCATTACAAAAAGCATTGCGCAGGAAGTGTATTTAAAAACCCTAAAGGAGAAATTGCAGGAAAACTTATCGAAGAATGTGGCTTAAAGGGATTTTCTATAGGAGGCGCACAGATTGCATCGTGGCACGCAAATATCATTATAAATGAAAATAATGCCAAACAAACTGAAATAAGCAAACTTATGGATTATATTGTAGATATAGTCAAACAACGAAAGAATATAAAGCTCATTCCTGAAATTATATTTTGGTAATTATGGAGCTTTTTGAAAATACCGATATAAAGAGTATTATAGGGTAAGAGGGATATATGTTACAGATTGCAATGAGTAAGTTTTCTCGGGGGTCTTACATACTTATGGAAGGCAATGCCCCAAATGACCGCATCTATATAATTCGTCAAGGACAAGTACGATGCGAAAAGAAGAATGATAGTGCTGACGGCGGCACTCCTACTATACTAGGTCCTGGCGATTTCATAGGCGTTGTTCCTTGTATGTCCGAACACACACAAATCGAAACAGTCATTGCTTTAACAGACACTATATGCATTAGTGTAAAAAGAGAGCAGTATCCTGATTTGATTATGTCAAACGTTGCAGTTGCTCTAAAAGTTATAAAGGCTTTTTCAAAGCAGATGCGTAATTTGAATAGTCGCCTTGCCCTCATATCGCTCAAAAATGATAATTCAACCGCCGCAGAACATCTCTTTGAAACGGCTTCTTATTATGAAGCAGCTGGAAAATTTAACTGTGCTTTCTTTTGTTATTATCACTACTTAAAGGCTTGCCCTGACGGGAATAACTTTGAACTGGCAAAAAAGAAGTTTATACGAGTAAAGTCGCACGTTCTGCCGACAGAAAAGTTATATCTTGAGCCAACTCCAGAGCTTGTAAAGTCTTATGAAAAAGACACTTTGATTATGGCGGAGTGCCAAAGCGGAAGCGAAATGTATATCATTCAAGAAGGCGAAGTACACATCACAAAAGTGGTAGATGACAAGGAAGTTACGCTTGCAATGCTCAAAAAAGGCGATATGTTTGGCGAAATGGCGTTGCTAGAAAACAAGCCTCGTTCTGCAAATGCTGTCGCTCACACAGATTGCAAGCTTATGACCGTAAACCGTGCAAACTTTGATAAAATGGTAATGACGCAGCCGCAGCTAGTCGCCCGTCTTACAACAACGCTTGCAGACCGCATTTGGTCAATGAACAGACAGCTAACAAATGCCCTTATCCAAGACCCATACCACAAAATGATTGATATGCTTGCTTTGCAGCTCGAAAAATCTCGCGCTACCTCTGATAGAGCATATACAACAACCTTTACTATTATGGATTTAGCGGCAATGTGCGCTATAAATTCTGGACAGGTGAAGACGTGCCTTGACACAATCAAGAACGATACAAGGTTAAAACTTAATTCAGAAAACAAAATCGTTGTTTCAAACTGTAGCGCAGTCCTTAATCTTGCTAAGACATTCAGAGAGCAATTAAATGCAAAGAAATAGTTTTTTCTCTCGATTTATAAGAAGTATTTTCATTTTCTCTCTTGTTGCGCTCTCTTCTCTTTCCTTTGCAGAAACGCTCCCGTCAGGCTATGGCAAAATAAGGCTTGGAATGGGAGTAGACAGCGTAAAAGATGCCTTAAAGAGTGTTGCCGACTTTGGATACAGAGGAGATAGAGATGTTTCCCTTTCTCCTACTTCAAAAGAAGTCATCATCGAAACAGATGCAACGTTTCTTTCGCAATCGTTTTTTAACCGATGCTGGTTTCAATTCTATGAAGGAAATCTGTATATAATTACATTGAACTTAAATCCTGCAAGAATAGATTATAATTCGGTATTTAAAACTCTATGCAACAAATACGGCTCACCTCAGCTTCTTAATCCAGACAAATCTGTTTGGCAAGATGGCTCTGTCATTATGAGCCTCGAAAAGCCTCTTGCGCTTAAATACGTTGACGCTTCTCAGTTTCAAAAATTACAAGATACGTCGAAAGTCGATAAAACTCAAACAGAGAAGAGCCGCGAAAATTTCTTAGAAGGGCTGTAATAATGCGATTAACAAAAAAGATTTTTCTCACTTCTATGCTTTTGGTCTGCGCTGTTGCACTCTTTGCAGCAGGAAAGTCTACGGCAAAGAAATACAATTTACCCAAAAAAGAATTAGTCGTAACGTGTGCAGACAAAAAGAAAGTTACGATAGTTGCAGAAATAGCGCGCAGTGAAGAGGCTCGCAATTACGGCTTTATGAACAGAAAAGAGATTCCTGACGGAACGGGTATGCTGTTCGTATTTGAAAGCGATTTGATTTTGCGCTTCTGGATGAAGAACACGCCGCACCCCCTTTCGATTGCCTACATTGACCGCAACGGCAGAATTAACGAGATTTTCGATATGAAGCCGTATAGCCTTGAGTCCGTCGAGGCAACTTCCTACGCGCGCTATGCCTTGGAAGTGCCTCAAGGATACTTTTCGCGAGCAGGCATCAAAGCAGGCGACACCATAGATTTATCGCCCGCCCTGTAGCCTAGTGAAGTTGGTTAATCGCGCTCACGATTGCTTTCACGCCAGCGCGACCAATGTTCGAGCTCTTTCCTGCGCCCCACACCTGCGCGCCTGTTTCCGTTGTAATCTGTACATACGCCAAAGCACTCGTGTTGCTTCCCTCTCCCACGCTATGCTCGTGGAACGCCGTGATATTGAATGCTGGCGCAGGAGTTGCTTTCAATGCCGCGACAAATGCGTCAAGCGGACCATTGCCCTTTGCTCCGATAGTATACTTTTCTCCATTCCACAAAACAGTGCCGTAGCAACTCACCAGCTCGCTCGCGCCGCCCTTGCCCTCGATGTGCGTTTCCGAGTAATCGATGAGAGAAAGCGGGCTTGCCGTGTTGAGCCACGTTGAAGAGAAAATATCGTAGATTTCGCTTGTCTGAAGCTCGCGCTGTGCCTTGTCCGCCGCCGCCTTAACGACATCGCCGAGAGCGGGGTGCATTGCTTTCGGCAGCGTAATACCGTAGTTCTGCTCCAAGATAAACGCCGCGCCGCCCTTGCCGCTCTGACTGTTGATGCGGATAATCCCCTCGTACTGACGACCGATGTCGTGCGGGTCGATGAGCAAATACGGCACGTCCCACACCTCGTCGCCACTCATCTTCACCCTCGCCGCCATTCCTTTGCGTATCGCATCTTGATGTCCGCCGCTCAATGCCGTATACGCGAGGCTGCCTGCGTATGGCGTGCGCGGAGCGATTTCCATCTTGGTGAACTCGGTGTATTTCTCCGCGATGGCAGGCAGGTTCGTAAAGTCAAGCATCGGGTCAACGCCCTCGCTGAACATATTGAGCGCAACCGTTACAATGTCGAGGTTTCCCGTGCGCTCGCCGTTTCCAAACAAGCAGCCCTCCACTCTGTCCGCGCCTGCAAGCAACGCCAGCTCACAGCTCGCCACGCCTGTTCCGCGGTCGTTATGGCAATGCGTCGAGATTATCACCGCGTCGCGCGCGCTTATCTTTTTAGAAAAATACTCGATTGCGTCGGCGTAGACATTCGGCGTATAACATTCCACCGTCGTCGGCAGATTATAGATGATTTTGTTGTCGACCGAGCAGCCCCACTCCTTGCCGACCGCTTCGCAAATCTCAATCGCATAGTCAATCTCCGTCATCGAAAAGCTCTCTGGCGAGTATTCAAGCCGTATCCGCCGCGCCTCGTCCGCGCTCATCTCCTTCATACACTCTTTTATGCACTTCACGCCGTCAACCGCGATTTTCACGATTTCCTCTTTCGATTTGCCGAACGTGTATTTTCGCTGCGCGGGGGAAGTCGAGTTGTAGATGTGAAAAATCACGCTCGGCGCGCCCTTTATCGCCTCCATCGTGCGCTTTACCAGCTTTTCGCGCGCCTGGCACAAAACTTGAATCGTAACGTCGCTGGGGATTCGATTTTCGTCGATAAGTCGGCGGATAAAATCGTATTCCGTATCGCTCGCGCTCGGGAAACCTACCTCGATTTCCTTAAAGCCGATTTTCACCAGAAGCTCAAAGAAAGCAATTTTCGCCTCGATTCCCATCGGGTCAATCAACGCCTGATTTCCGTCGCGCAAATCAACACTGCACCACAGCGGCGCTTTCTCAATCACCCGATTACACCACGTTCTGTTTTGAAGCGGGATAGACGGCATTCTCCGATACTTTTGAGCGTTCATTTTTTTCCTCCAAATGCAACAAGCTCGCGCCTTTAGCGCAGATATACATAAAAAAAGACCCATTGCCACAGCAACAGGTCTACGTTTCAGAAGTTTATATGGACACACAGAACTTCCGCTCCCATTAGCAAATGGCAATATCAGAAAAATATCGTGCTAGTAGTAGAAGTGTAAGTTTATCCATACAAAACATTATGCAGTATTTCTTAACCATTGTCAACACTTTTTTTTGCTTTTACCCAAACTATGCCGCTTTTGATTTGCACACAGCTTTTCATAGCTCTCCCGTTTAAGCCGAGCATAGATTCGACGATGACGCGGTAGCGAGCTTCGCCAAGTTCGTCGGGCAGATAAAAATCGACGTGCGAGGGGTAATTTGCGAACACGCGGCTCACCTTTATCCACTCCGCCCTTTTCGCCTCGTCCCCCTCGTCGCTTATCCGCGCAAAATACACGCCGCTACTCTCTCCGCCCAGCTTTACGTTTTTTCCCTCGATAACGCCGACTTCACCCGTGAAAAGCACGTTTTCTTCATCGCTGTCGGCGGCACGCACGCGGAAAATAGAGCGCAGGCTTTCGTCGCTGAAGCGCAGATTTTTCACGGCGAAATTGCTCACGCGCTCTTGTGCGTCCTTGCTCGGCGTGAAGTCAAGGCGGATATGCTTGGCAAGCTCCTCGCTCGGCATCGCTTTGTCAATCGCGCCTTTGACCGTGATATACAGCACCCCCAAGCCGAACAAATCGATAGCAAAGCCCTCACCCAAATGCTCCAAAATCGCCTCGCGAAACAACGCCGCCACGCCGTACATCGTCCAGTCGTCGAGCTTGGATTTCTTGTTGTCGCGAATCCACGCAATGAGGTTTTTCACGTCAACCGTGCGCCTGCTCACTCTGCCATAGCTGTCGTTCGTTAAGTAGCTTTTGTGCAGATTTATGTCGATAGGATTGCGCAGCCTCTCTCCTATGTTCACCAGTTCGTTCACCATCGTTATTCACCCCTCGTTTCTCCTAGAGAATAATGCCCGCGCTACTAGTATCGGATTTTTTCTGCAAAAGGAGAATTTTTCTAAAGTATACCGCAGAGAAAAAAGTGTATCAAGTTTAGTAGGATTGTGTCATTGAGTTTGATTGGAATTCCTCACCGAGCTTGGTGAGAGTGCGCAATGTAGATTAGTGTGTTTTCGCTGTTTTTAACTATCTCTTTATACAATAACATATTACACCCTTTCTCTCATCGCGTCAACACTTTTTTTATCAAAAAATAAAAACCGCCACTGTTTTCTACTCGCAAAAAACAACGGCGGCTCTTTCTTTAGAGCTTCTCGATTTCGCTCATCGCTAATCCCGTAATCTTCGCCACTTGCTCGCGCGAAAGCCCCAGCTGCAACGCATTGCGAGCACTCTCCCTCGCCGCTTCTATGCGACCGCGCGCTATTCCCTGCTCCATTCCTTTCTCAATGCCTTCATTCATCGCGGCACTCAAGCCAGAGCGATAATCGCGTTCTGCCATTTCCATTCGGTACTGCTCAATCCATAACGCTTGGTTTTCGCTGATATTCGATAACGATTGTTGCGCCTGCATAATCCCCTCCTCCTGCTTTGTCAGCTTTTGTATAACGTCATTTGTTCACTCTGAAAAAAATTGCTGTCCATAACAATTATATTACCATGCCGAAATGAAATCGACAAGGCAGAAATGTGAAATCTAGCTCTCTCAACTATTGCACGTATCGCTTTTATGTACTATACTCATTGTATATTTATGTAAGCGGGGTGTATGCTTATGCAATTTATTGACGGCGGAGTTACCGCTCCGACAGGTTTTAGGGCAAACGGTATGTTGTGCGGCATTAAAGCAGGTCGCACCAAAAACGACACGGCTCTTATTTTTTCCGAAAAACCGTGCGCCGTTGCTGGTGTATTCACGAAAAATCGAGTGCAGGCTGAAAGCGTCAAACGCACGAGAAAGAACATAGAAAACGGTGTCGCTCAAGCTGTCATCGCAAACTCAGGCATTGCAAACGCTTGCACAGGCGAGCAGGGCGCACAGGCGGCTTTGCGTATGGCTCAAGCGGTCGCACAAGAGATGAACATCAGCGCAGATGACGTTATCGTGTGTTCAACGGGCGTTATCGGGCAGCAGCTGCCTGTGGAGAAAATCGAAGCGAATATCCACACGCTCGCTACAGGATTGAGCAAGGACGGACACAAAGAAGCGCGAGTCGCGATTATGACGACAGACACGCATTACAAAGAGTGCGCGCTTGAGGCGATGATTGGCGGAAAGACCGTGAAGCTCGGCACAATGGCGAAGGGCAGCGGTATGATACACATCAACTTAGGCACGATGCTCGGCTTTATCACGACCGATTGCGCAATCAGTGCGGCGATGCTGGAAAAGGCATTGCGCGAGAGCGTGGAAGGAACATACAACTGCGTATCCGTTGACGGCGACACATCGACAAACGACACTCTCACCATTTTGGCGAACGGTATGGCTGGCAACGCGGAAATCAGAGCTGAGGGCAAGGATTACGATGATTTCTTGGCGGCACTCAATGCGCTTAATACGCAGATGGCGCGCAAAATCGCAGGCGACGGCGAGGGCGCAACACGGCTTATCACCTGCAATGTTACAGGTGCGGTTGATGTGCCGACGGCGAGAGCTTTGGCGAAATCGGTTATCTCTTCAAACCTCACGAAAGCGGCGTTCTTTGGGCGCGACGCGAACTGGGGTCGTATCTTGTGTGCGCTGGGGTATTCGGGCGAGTATTTCACTCCTGAAAAATGCTGTATTTACCTTGAGAGCGTACACGGCGAACAGCGTCCAGGTGCGACAGACGCAATCGGGGAGGCACAGGGCGAAAAGAAAAGCATACAGGTATTTGACCACGGCACGCCGATTGTCTTCGATGAGGTGCTCGCAAAAGAGATTTTAAGCGAAGACGCAGTAACAGTGAACGTAACGTTAGAAGACGGGGACGCGTCAGGCACGGCGTGGGGCTGCGATTTAACGTATGATTATGTAAAGATTAACGGAGATTACCGCTCATGAACGAAGATATAGACGAATTGGCGAACTCTGCGATTGACCCGCGGCTTGACAATGAGCACTGGGCGAATGTATTGGTGCAGGCATTGCCGTACTTTAGACACTGGTGCGGCAAGATTATCGTTGTGAAATACGGCGGAAACGCGATGCTCAACGAGGAGCTAAAAGCGGCGGTGATGGAAGACATCGTACTGCTTTCCACAATCGGCGTTCACGTCGTGCTGGTTCACGGGGGCGGGCCTGAAATCAACCATATGCTTGAGCGCGTCGGCAAAGAAAGCAAGTTCGTCAACGGGCTTCGCTACACCGACGGTGAAACGATGGAAATCGTGCAGATGGTCTTGACGGGCAAGCTCAACAAGGACATTGTGGGGCTTTTGCTGCAAGAGGGCGGAAAGGCGGTCGGATTGTCTGGAGTGGACTCTGGGCTTTTGAGAGCAAAGCGCATTCAGAAAGACGGCGCGGATTTGGGCTTTGTGGGAGAAGTTACCGAGGTACACCCCGAAATCGTGCAGTCGCTGTTAAATCAGGGCTTTATCCCTGTCATCTCGACGGTGGCTCTCGGAGAGGACGGCGATATGAGCCGCTACAACATCAACGCTGACACAGCCGCGGCGAAAATCGCGATTGCATTGCAGGCGGAAAAGTTCGTGCAGCTCACGAATGTTCCCGGCGTTCTGCGCGACGTGAACGACCCGTCGTCGCTCATTCAGAGGATTCACCTTGCGGACGTGGACAAATACATTGCAGACGGCGTTATCGCTGGGGGAATGATACCGAAAATCGAGTGCTGCACGATGGCGCGAAAGGGCGGAGTTCCCCGCACGCACATTATCGACGGGCGCGTTCCGCACTCTCTGCTCATCGAGATGTTCAGCAACCGCGGTATCGGCACAATGATTTATTAACCTCTATCCCCTAACCCCTTTCTCCTAGAAGGCGAAAGGGAAATTCTCCCCTCTCTTGCTAGGAGAGGGGACGGGGGTGAGGTTCTAATGGAGGAAAAGAATGGCAAGCAAATATGTTGTGAATAATTACGGCTCGTTTGATGTAACGTTTGTGAAGGGCGTCGGCTCTACACTCTACGACACAAACGGCAAGAAATACATTGATTTTCTCTCAGGCATCGCGGTCAACGCGCTCGGACACGGCTATAAACCGCTCGTGGACGCAATCAGCTCGCAGGCGGCGAAGCAAATCCACATCTGCAATTATTTCGAGAGCGACATCGGCAAGGAATACACCGAAAAGCTGTTGCAGGCGACGGGTTTTGAGGGCGTGTTCTACGGAAACTCTGGGGCAGAGGCGAACGAAGCGGCGATTAAGCTCGCGCGAAAATACGGCTATATGAACGGCGGCGAAAAGCGACGTGTGATTTACACGCTCGAAAGCTCGTTCCACGGGCGCACGCTTGCCACGCTGACGGCGACAGGACAGGTGAAGTTCCACCCTGCGATGTTTGCGCCGTACGTTACCGAGATGAAGACGATTAAGGCAGGCGATTGGGAGGCGATAAAGACGGCGTTTGACGACACGACGGCGGCATTGCTCATCGAGTGCGTGCAGGGCGAAGGCGGCGTAAATATCCTCGACAAAGAGTGGGTGCAAGCGGCGGCAAATGCGGCACGAGCGGCAGGAGCAATCGTGATGGCGGACGAAGTGCAGACGGGAATGGGGCGCACAGGTACGCTTCTTGCAAGCGAGCAGCTCGGCTTCAATCCAGAAGTGGTAACGCTGGCAAAGGGAATTGCGGGCGGTGTGCCGATGGGTGCGTGTCTGTTCCGCGGAAAAGCGTCGGGCGTGTTTGCTGCAGGCGACCATCAGAGCACATTCGGCGGAAATCCGCTTGCGTGTGCGGCGGCGAATGTCGTGCTTGATACATTGCTGTCGGAAGGCTTTTTGGCGAACGTCAAGGCAAAGGGCGAGAAAATCATTGCGGGCATAAAGAGCATAAACGCCGCGTGTGTGGGCGATGTGCGCGGATTGGGCTTGATGATTGGCGCGGATATAAAGCTGCCAGTCAAGGCGCTGGACGTGGAAAAACAGCTGCTCTCGGAGGGCTTGTGCACCTCTACGGCAGGGGCGAACACGCTTCGCATTGTGCCTCCGCTCAACATCTCTGACGCGGAGATTGAAGAGGGGCTTAGTATCTTGAAAAAGGTATTAAAGAACTGCTAATATAGCAATATGATTCAGACATTTTTCAAACGTTTTGCGCTTGAAATTGCTGTAATCCTGGCTCTTGCGGTCATTTGTGCCGTCGAGCCGGGATTTTTGTCAATGCGCAATTTCAGAAACATTTTAATGATTGCTTGCCCCCTTATGATTATGGGAGTCGGCTTTAGCATTTGTCTTATCAACGGCATACAGGATTTTTCCTGCGCCTCCATTGCCTCTCTTGCAGGAGTTATCGCCGCAAGTTTGAGCCAAAGCGAAGAGGCATCGCGAAAGATGTTTTCTGACGTGCTTGTCTTGCCGCTGCCTGCCGTTTTGGGCATTACGCTTGTCATTGCGCTGGCGGCGGCGGTGCTTCACGCTTCCTTCACGTCTTTTGGCAAAGTGCCTTCGTTTGTGAGCTCAATCGCGCTCGGCGGGGCATTTGTGGGAATAATCTCGTTTTATCTTGAATTGCCGGAAGGCGGCTACAGGGTGCTGTCGGGATTTTCGCCATCATTCTCGGCGTTAGGCGCGCTGTTTTTCGGTGCAATTCCGCTGCAAGCCATTATTTTGCTCTCCCTGCTCGCCGTTTTCTTTGTGGTGATGACACAGTTCAAAATCGGCTCGTATTTCAATGGCGTGCAGAACTTCAACGCTCCGAACAAAGTCGCGCTGTTCATAAAACTGTTCATCATCTTTGCGTTTGCGAACATCTTGTACACGTTTGCTGGCTGTGTGGAAGCGGCACGGGAAAACCGCGTCGGCGTGGGATTTTGGGCAGATGCGCTCTTTTCTGTTGTGGCAGGAACGCTGTTGGGTACGGTGTCGGTCAAGGGCGGCAAAGGCACGGTGCTTCATTCCGCTATCGGAATCTTCTTGGTCAGTGCATTGCAATACGCCCTTGTGTTTTTGGGAGCGCAGTCAGGAATACAAAAAATCTTAATCTGCGCTCTGATGGTGGTTTCGGTTATCGTTGACAGAACTCAAAACGCAAGACGCGCCACGCCGTTCCCGCTTGAGCAAGAGAAGAATCCTGCAGAATAGCCGATTTTCTCCGCATAGATTTTATCTACGGCTTCGATAAAGCTATCCACTTTGTCTTTGTGGACAAGTGCGATAGCGCAGCCGCCAAATCCTGCGCCTGTCATACGCGCGCCGATACAGCCGTCCTGCGCCTGCGCTGTTTCTGCGAGCGTGTCCAGCTCAATGCCCGACACCTCATAATCATTCTTCAGCGACTCGTGAGAAGCGTTCAGCAATGCGCCGAGTTTCTTCAAATCGCCTGCCTTGAGTGCGTCTACCGCTTCGTACACGCGTGCATTTTCCGTAACGACGTGCTTCACACGCTTTTGAATAACCGCGTCGGTGAGTTTTCCTTTGAGTTCTTCAAACTTTGCAAGCGAAAGTTCACAAAGATTCTTGAGCTGTGCGCCGTTTTCGTTGAGGATTGACAATCCCTTTTCGCACTCAGTGCGGCGCTCGTTGTACTTTGAGTCAGAGAGCTTTCTCTTTTTGTTCGTGTTCATCACGATAAAGCGATAATCGCCCAAAATCAGCGGCACATACTCGTATTCAAGGCTTGCGCAGTCGAGGACTTCCGCAGTGTTCTCTTTTGCCGTCGCGATGATAAACTGGTCCATAATGCCGCACTGCACGTTCATAAACTCGTGCTCGCTCTGCTGTCCGATTTTTGCGATGTCGATGCGGGAAATATTGAAGCCGTACAGCTCGCTAATCGCATACGCAAAGCCGCACTCAAGCGCGCTTGAAGACGAGATTCCGCCGCCAGCGGGGAGGTTTGAGCACATCAAGACTTCAAAGCCCGTGTCGAGTTTATAGCCTTTTCGCGAAATAATCGAAAGAATGCCGTTGAGATAATTTGCATAATCGTCTTCTTTTTTGTATGCAAAACGGTCGTGAATGTTGAACTCGAATGTCCCCGGGAAGCGCAAATCATTGTAAATGATTTTGTCGTCAGCACGCTTTCGGATAGCCAAGTAAAGATACTTGTTGATAGCCGCAGGGAAAACCTTGCCGCCGTTGTAATCGATATGCTCGCCGATGATGTTGATGCGCGCAGGAGAAGCGAATAGCGAAACCGAAGAAGGCTCGCCGCCATAGAGTTTGCAGAACTCTGCAGGTAAAACGGAAGGGTCAAACTCCTTCCCTGTAAGTGAATTGTTTGCCATAATGGTTTTATTGTACAATAGCTTTTATATGCTTGCAAGTAAATAAACATCACGCTTTTTTCCATATAGTATGCGTTTTTTTATCAAAAATGTCTTTTATAATTTTTAATATGAAGAAATTACTTTTACTTACTACTACGATTTTTCTTATCGCAAGCACAGCATTTGCACAATCGAAAGAAATTGCTGCAAACGAAAAAACGGAAGCTCCTGTAGAAACAGCTTTTCAAATCCCTACAGACAAAAAGATTGCCCGTGTGTTTATTGTCGGCGACTCTACTGCAAGCCCATTTAACGACCCGTATTATTTACCACGCTACGGATTTGGTACAAAGGTACAGGATTATTTGCTTAGCAAAAAAGCCGCCGTCGTAAACCTAGCTGTCAGCGGACGCTCTTCAGTGAGCTTTATTACAGATGCATCTTCTGCAAAAAATTACGCTCTTCTAAAAGAGAATATCAGGAAAGGCGATTTTCTTATCATTGCATTCGGTCATAACGATGAAAAGCTAGAAGCAGAGCGATATTCAGACCCCAACGGCAACAAAGAAACAAAAGGGTCGTTCAAATATTCTCTGTATGAAAACTATGTAAAGATTGCTCAAAACGCAAAGGCGACACCTATTCTTGTAACGCCAATCGTTCGCTACAGCCCCGAAGGAGATTACAGCGGAGCAAATGCGCACATAACGACAGGAAACGAAGAATATGCAGGCGGCGATTATGCAAAAGCTATTCGCGAGCTGGGCTCAGAAATAGGAGTTACAGTTGTTGACCAGACAGAGAACACCAAGCAACTCTATGAATCAATAGGAAGCGAAGCAGCTCTTTTGCATGCACAGAACTCCAAGAACGAAAAGTCGCTTGATAAAACGCATCTCAATGTTTACGGTGCAAGCAAAATTGCATATATGCTTGTTACAGACTTAGCAAACAAAGATAAGAAGTTCAAAAAACTTGTGATAAAAAATCCGCTAGAGCCTTCTGTAGAGCTTCGCGTACCAAATCCAAATTATGTAGAGCCAGGAACAGGTGCGCCGACAGCCAAGAGCAGCGTTTTCACCACAACAGAGCCATGGTGGGCAAGTGTATTTGGCGACTGCGGCGGACAGGGAAAAATTGCAAATCCTGACTTATACGAAATCACAGAAACTGCAACTGGCGTTAGTATGCATTCAGGTTCTAAAGACTGCAAGACAGCTGCAGGCAAGATTTCTAGTGCAACTGACGGCATTGCTTTCTATTTCCAGCAGATTGCAGCTGACAAAGATTTTTCAATCAGCGCAACAGCAACAGTTATAAATATCAAAGCGAACAACCAAGTTTCTTTCGGTATTATGGCACGCGATAATGTACTCATCGATACAGCCGATTCGGGAGTAAGCACAAACTATGTCGCTGCAGGACCATTGAAGTTGACCGCAGCTGATTGGAAATCTACTTTTGCACGCGACGGAGGCGCATTAGTTGAAACTGCTGCACAAGTGGAAAGCGTGCCAAGTGCAAACACAGTCGTAGAAATTTCACTCGTAAAAGAGGGAAACATAATCCGCGCAAAATATGGCAATGAAGAGGCGAAAGAATACACTGTTGACCTCACTCAAGCCGACAAAGACAATATCTATATTGGATTTTACACGGTTAGAAACGCCGTTGTAGATTTCAGCAATATAAAGGTTGAAATCAAATAGATTTTTTCATATTTTTTTCATAACAATACCTCCTTTTTGCTCGCCGAAATAGAGAGTTTCTCTGTTTCGGCTTTTTTATCGACATTTATTGATTGTCAGAGAAAAAGCAACCCGTTACCTTGCAATTTTTCTATAGTATGCTACAATTCTATTTGCTGGAGAAATTGTATATGAGAACTACGAAAAAATACTTTGGTTCGCTATCTTTTTACAAAAAAGTTCTATTTATTGCGCTTCCTGTTATGGCGCAACAGCTAATTCAAAATATGGTATCGCTCATTGATAACTTTATGGTTTCGGGATTGGGCGACATAAAGATGTCGGGTGTAAATATAACGGGACAAATACTGTTTATATTTATGGTCTTTATGAATACCGTCTGTATGTCAGGCGGTATTTTTATGACACAATTTTCAGGAGCAGGCGACAAAGAAGGTATGAAGCAATCATTTTGCTTTAAGCTCATCTTTGGCTTTTTAGCGACTTGCATTTACTCTGTTGTCTGCTTCATCTTCCCAAGAGCGTTTTTGCGTCTTATGGTCATCGGCAACACGCAAGCTCCCCAAATCCTCGATGTTGCGTGTGTATATATGCGCCTCATGGGCTTTATCGGTTTTCCGATGATGATTAGCGCGGCGATTTCCTCTTCGCTCAGAGAAATCGGAAAAGTAAAAGTGCCGCTTGTCATTTCCGTTATCGCAACGCTGATTAACACTTTTTTGAACTTCGTCTTGATTTACGGAAATCTCGGTGCACCTCGCTTAGAAGTACGAGGAGCTGCGTATGCCACGATTATCGCAAGAGCCGTTGAAATGGTTTTGTTCTTGCTGTATATGGCAATAAAAAAGCCAGAGTTCAAAGCAAGCGCAAAAGATTTCTTGCACATTGATTTTGCACTTATTACGAAAATCCTGAAAAAAGGTTCTATGATTCTGTTTTCAGAAATGCTTTGGGTTCTCTCCGAAACAGTAACAACAGCTCTTTACAACGGCAGAGGCGGCGCAGATGTCGTTTCAGGAATGGCGGCGAGCTTTGCTATTGCTAATTTGTTCTTTGTGTCTTTCGGAGGTATTACAACTTCAACAGGCGTTATCATCGGACAAACACTCGGACAAGGCAGGTTAGACGAAGCACGAGAGCAAAAACGCTATCTTTTAAGCGCGGCTGTCGTCTTTGGCATTTTTATGGGCGCAGTCGGATTTTGTACGCTTGCCCTTGTTCCTATCGTATTCAAAAATTTAAGCGCAGCGTCCCAACATATCACCAATATGATGGTAGCTTTGATGGCAACACTTATGCCGTTGTGGGTCTATGTTAATACACAATTCGCAGTTTCCCGTGCAGGAGGCGACACTGCTCTTGGAATGTGGGTTGACGGTATTGTGAACTTGTGCTTTGTCTTGCCAGGAATGTTTATAATGGCGTTTTTCACCGACTTTGGACCTGTGGCAATGTACGGCATTATAAAGTCTTCTGATATAGTGAAAATCACGATTGCGCATATTCGGCTAAAGCAAGAAAAATGGGTGAACAATCTTGCGCAAAAACGCGGATAAAATGCTGTTGAATAACGTGCATAAATATGCTAATATTGGCGCGGTTATGCACTTTATTTGCATAAATTCCTAAAAAGACATAATCGGGGGATTCCAATGAATGTCGTTGTTATAGGTGCCCAGTGGGGTGATGAGGGAAAGGGCAAGATTGTTGATTATCTTGCAGAGAATGCAGCTCACGTCGTACGCTATGCAGGCGGACCAAACGCAGGGCACACAATCGTGGTTGACGGCAAGCAGTTCGCACTTCACCAAGTGCCGAGCGGGATTTTGTATCCAAACGAAACGGTGTATCTAGGAGCAGGAATGGTCATCGACCCAGAAGCGCTCTTTGCCGAATTGCAGATGCTCAAAGACAACGGCGTGAATTGGGAAAACCGAGTTTTCATTTCAGACCGCGCACATCTCATTCTTCCTCGCTATCGTCAGATGGACAAAGACCGCGATGCCGCCCGAAAACGCCCTATCGGCACAACAGGAAGGGGAATCGGTATCACCTATTCAGAAAAAGCAATGCGCGATTCACTCCGCTTGGCAGATTTGGATTGGGACGAAAAACTCGCTGACTTCGACGGAGAAGACATCGCATACATCAACCGCTACAAAGACCAGCTTTTGAAAATGAGAGTTGACCTCACCGCCGAAATGTACAAGCACCAAGAAGAGAACATTCTCTTTGAGGGCGCGCAGGGAGCAATGCTTGACATCGATTCGGGAACATATCCGTATGTGTCTTCGGGCGCAAGCTGTGCGGCAGGGGCATCAACAGGCGGCGGAATCGGAGTGCACGACATCGATTATATTCTCGGCGTGTTCAAGGCGTATGAAACGAGAGTCGGAAACGGTCCAATGCCAACCGAGTTCAACAGCGAAAGCGAGGGCGAGCTTTGCGATTATGTTCGCAACACTGGTCGAGAGTACGGCGTTACCACTGGTCGAGCGCGCCGCTGTGGGTATCTTGACCTCGTGGCGTTGCGCTATGCGTGCCGCGTGAACTCAATCGACAGCCTTGTTTTGACGCACCTCGACATTTACGACGCGATGGACGAAATTGAAGCGTGCGTTGCCTACGAAATCGACGGCAAGACGGTTACGGACTTCCCTGCAAGCGTGCCTGCATTGAACAAGGCAAAGCCTGTCTTAAAGAAGTTCAAGGGCTGGAAGCAGAGCCTGAAAGCGTGCCGCAGCTACGAAGATTTGCCAGAAAATGCAAAGGCGTATGTGGATTTTATCGAGCAGTTCACGAACACGCCAGTCGGAATCATCAGCGTGGGCTATGAGCGCGAAGAAACGTTCGTTCGCGAAAATCCGTGGACGTTCTACGAAGACCTCGACGCATTGAGCAACGCCGACACAGAACAAGCATAGCCTGATTTGTAAACATACGCAAAAAAAGAGCGGCATATCTCTCAAGGGTACACCGCTCTTTTTATTTTTCAATTATGCCATAAGCGTAATCTCATCGCTCACATAATGGCGCATCGTCTTATTCACCGACGAACCACGCCCCGAAGCTGTAGAAATCACAATGCGATACTTACCCTCGCTAAAGCCGTCAGGAATCAAGAACTCCAACGACTTTGGCTCATTGACATACACCTTTTCAACCTTTATCAATAAGGCTCCATCAAGAGTATATGAACCGTCTTCAGAAACTTTCGCAAAACGCACACCGCAGTTTTCTCCTGCAAGTTTCAATCGATTGCCTTTGATATGAACAGGCTTTCCGATATGCAACGTAAAATCTGAAAGCCCTGTAGAACGGTCAGTAATAGAAAGGATTTCAGGATTTGTTTCCTCTTTTTTCATCTCTTTGAGCTCTACAGAATCATTCGCCTCTTTCAAGATGTCAGACGGCGTAAATCCAACTCCAAAACGCTTGATAATCGGATTGCCCGCTTCGTCCTTTTCACCAGAAGACGTAGGAGCATAATGATACACTGTTCCCAAGTTCAAAAGAGAAACCGCGAAGCCCTTTGCATAAAGACGCAAAGCAGATTCACGATATGCAATAGAAAAATGAAGAAGCTGACCTTTTGAAAAAGTCTTATCGTGTTCAAGAATATCTGCAATGATGTTTCCTTCATCAGCCGTATCGCGAACAACTTTCGCATAAGAAGACTCACCATCTTTGAGATGATTTTTATGCACTGTTACAGAAACAGTCCCGTTTTTAGAGGATATTAAATCTTCAGGATTGGTCATTTTGTACCACCTTGAGATATAGCTTTTTAAGCTGTTTTTATAATGCAACGCATTATTTTTGAAAAAGCAGCTAAATAAAAATTTTTACAGCCAAACAACTGTTGACCGTTAGCCCTCAACGTGATACACTTTATATACTTAGATAAATGGGTATCAATTCGTTGATTCCGAAGAGTTCTTTTGTTGGCCGCAAGGGAACTCTTTTTTATTTTTCTGGCGCATTGGGGTTTGGGCTTTTCCAATGCCCCGATTTATCTTTTCATACTTGTATTTTACACCCTACATATATAGCTTGTCAAGCAAGAATACACTACTAATAGGGTTATCAACATTATAATCCATTATAATATATATAGTTATCTGTGTTTTAATTTTTTTTATCCACAATATCCACCACCTGTGCATAGTGCTTTTTTGCAAAAAATACGCCAATCTTACCATCGGTAAGGTGTACAGCTTACCAATGGTAAGATGTATTAAATACCGACGGTAAGATGTATTAAATACTGATGGTAAGCTATACACATTTTTGACAAATAGAAATTATTGATTTTCCCAATCGCTCAAGGTGTCGTGAATGATATTTTCCACGGTTTTTACAACGGCGTGTTTGAGTTCGCTGATAGATTCGGATTGCAAAGAGAGTTTTTGCGGCACAAAGAGCCTATACATTTCCACATCAAGAGCCGTCGCAATTTTGTATAGCATTTTATCGCTTGCCCATAGCCGCAATCCCTCAATAGAGTTTATCGTCTGCTCCGATACTTCGGCTTTTTCCGCCAGCTCATACTGCGACCAGCCCTTTTGTTTTCTATAGCGTTTTATATTCAAGCTCAATGCTTCGCGTAAGTCTATAGCTTCCATTGTATTAGTGTGTGCAGAATCAGCTTGCTTTTAAACGTATGAAAAAAGAGTAGCAACGAAAAAATCTTTATTGACAATAGGTATATTGCTTATTATAATTACAACTAACAAGTCTTTTACCTAGTAATAATACGTAAAAGATGCAAAATTTACGCTTTTTTATATTGGAGGATTTTATATGAAAAAGACAAAATGGCTCTTACTTGCAACTGCGTTATTTTCTCTTGCAAGTTTTTCGTGCAACAAAACTAACGATGACGATGATAGCAGTGATGTCGCTATCACAGCTATCAGTATTAGCAGTTCTGTTGATACTGTTGCAGTCGGAGAGGCAATCACTCTTAAAGCTTCTTTAACGCCATCTAATGCAACAGGAACTGTTGAATGGATTTCAGGAAATACTGATAGAGCAACTGTGCAGAGTGCAGGAACAACTTGTATTGTTAAAGGTGTTGCTGAAGGAACTGTAGATATTATTGCAAAAAACGGCAATGTATCTGATAGCAAGACAATCACAGTTACAACAGCTAGTAGTAGTAATGCAACAAATGATGTTGATTACACAAACTACAGCAATTCAACATATCTTGTAAAAGTTCGCAATAATACTTCTAAAAAATTGGTTGCTTTCAAAGGAAGCCCGTCTAAAACAACTCTGATTGGAGGAGTTCCTGCTTCTACAACTAATCATGCTCTTCCAAAATCTTCTGAACTTTTTTCAACCTCACAAGATTTTGTATTGTTTTTTGTTACAGAAGATGACTATAATGCTAACAAAGAAAATCTTACCTCTTTAGAGAACAAGCCTTTCGCACGTTTGTATTCATATTATAACACAAATGCTACAAACAACATCGTTTATGAAATCTCAAGCGTTATGGGCGGAGATATGTCTATTGTTTTACAAAACAACACTTCTTATAATGTAGAACTTCGCAAAGACGGAATTTATGGAGAAACAATCGGCTATACAGGAGCTTCAACAATCAACACAACGTTTAAGGTTGACTCTGGAGATTACTATGTATTCCCTGTATTCCGAAAATTCGATACAACATTAAATGAAATTGTTACTGTTTATCCAAAGTATACATCGGGAAATGCAGCAGGAAAAGCTTGTGTTGAATATTTCTCTCTGAATGATTCACAGAACAGCGTTCAACTCGATGCGTCTAATTGGTCAAGTGGAGTAGCTTTTACAAGCGGCTATGCATATATCAGAATTAACAATCAGTCAAAAACAGGTATAAACCTCTATGACGGTGCAAATTCTACTCCTCTTGTTACATCTACAGGTTGCTCTGCTATTAACTCAAGTAAGAGCTATGTATTTACATTGAAAATGGATTTGAATCAATCTAATTCAACAACTGGACAATATGAATATGAAGATTTCAAAACATATTCAATGCTCCATATTGGTAATGCTCTAAACAGCAATTACTACATAACAGGTTCTAGCGAAACATCAAAAGATTTCTATGCTGGAAAAATCTATACATACACAGTTAAAGGTAATACTATTTACGATTTAACTGTTGAGCTTACGAATGAAAGCGAGATGTCTCAGTTCTAAGATACAATAGAAGATGTGCATGAGTTAAAAACTTATGCACATTACTAGCTTATGAAGAAATACTTGTTTATCGCATTTTTACTATTTTCATTTTCTCTGCTTTGTTGCAACAGTTCGCCTGATGATTCTTCAGATAATCAAGACGAGAATACGTCTTCTAATACCGTTATTCCGAATACTAACGGTAATACAAACACAAACAATTCTAAAGAAAACGAAGAAAATAATGACGATATTGCAAGTGTTTCTGTAACTTTTGTAAATAACAGTTCTTACAGCGTAAATGTATTTAAAAACATTCATCGTCAATTAGGCGGTTCTGCACTTTTAGCAGTTTCCGCAAAAGAAAGTAGCAATATAGATTTACCTCTTTCTTCAGAAAAAAATGGTGATACTTTTTATTTTGAATACAATATTCCTATAGGAACTATTGAATTCCCATATTTTTGCTATGAAAATTCAAAAGTATTTATTATTTCTTCAGAAAAAACAAATACAATTATAATAGATGAAATAAAATCATGCCCGACTAAATCTGCCTATATTGTATTAGAAAATCAAAGCACATCTCAGATTTATTTAGTTAATGGCAATTCTATTTTAACACCAGTGCAACAAGATTCTTATTTTGTAGATATAGATAGTAATGCCGTATATCTTGCAGGTCAAAATAATGAGTCAATTTATTATGAAACTTCTTCTTTTTTGAAAATACAAATAGGTGCAAAACAGATTTCTTTGCCCGAATTAACATTTTCAATTGGAAGTATATATACATTTACCATATCAAATGATTTGTGCTCATTAAAAGCAATTACGCCATTTAACATAGACACAAAAAAGCAAATGTGGAGCTTTTCGGATAATTCAACATTTGACAATACTTTTCCTATAATATTGCGAGAAAGAAAGAATATTTCTGACGGGTGTCTGATTATGGGAACGCTCGCAAACGACAATACTGCGATTGGATTAAAAAAAATAGACAAATATAACTCAAAAAATTCCTTACTAACAGCGAAAATAACGCACGATGCAAGTTCTAACATAAAGCAAAGTAAAGTTTTAGACTTTGTGGAACAGTCTGACGGTTCTATCGTGCTTCTTTTGCAAAACACTTTTACAAGTTCTAACGGACTTGAAGAAAGGACTTTTATTGTTTGCTATGATTTTAGCAATAAACAAATAAAATGGAGTCATATTTTTTCTGATACTTCTAAAATGATGTTTAGAGCAGACAGCAAAAACAAGCTACTTTGCACAACCGACGGCACTATTGCACTTGCAGGTTCTGTTATTACAGACGACAAGATGAAGCGATATTTTGCAGTTTTAGACGCAAATGGGCAGTTAAAATCTTGGACATCGAGCGACTTTACAGATATTTCTAGCGGCATAGAAACTATGTTCACATCTGCTTGGTACGATGGAACAGATTATTATGTTTGTGGTTACGACAATTGTGATTTTCAATATTCCTCACGCACTCACAAAGGCATTATATACAAGTTTTCTTCTGACCTTGAGAGCGTAGAAAAGATTTATGAACAGGACAATACGCTTTTTCTTTGCATAGACGGCATAAAAGGAAGCGAAGAAAAATGGTATGTGTGCGGAGAATATTTAGACTCTGGAAAAATCTTAAAGGGGTGCTATCTTTCAAGTTCACTTGTAAAAGCAAACAGTGAGCCTATTAAATACGCAACTTATTCAGCAAACAAACCATATTGCTACTTCACGCAAATATGCTGTTACAAAAATAAGATTATATTGGGCGGTGAAGCAAGTGATGATTTTGCAGGGAACAATGCAATTCCGCTAATCGTTGCATTTGATTGCGACAGCGATAAAACAATGTTCGAGAATACGAGCTTTTCGCAATACAACAAACTCGGCTCAATTATTCCAAACGAAATAAACACATATATCGTGCAATTACTCTCTAGCAGTGATGTGCATTATGTGAGTGCAGATTTATTAGGAAACGAATAGGAGGACTTTTATATGAAGAGATTTTTTAGAACTTTTATATCATTGTGTGCGTTGCTTTTTATGACAATCATTATAAACAGCTGTTTTACAGGTAACTCGAGCGACGACGATGATGAGGAGGAGGAAACAAAGGTTCAAACATACTCTGATTCTAAAAGTGCAACATTCGTTTCTGCTGATGACTATATTATCTATTATTTCATTGCACATGCAAATATAGAATACACAATAGTATGGACTAACGAGGGAGAGTCTCTTGCAACAGTTTGTGCAGGCACAACTTTAGACTCTTCAAACGAATATTTTAGCTCTACTCCATTTGTAACCTCACAAAAAATAACACCGTCTGCAAGTGGCAATGTTTACATCAAAGTAAATCCCTATACCGCAGACTATATTGGAACATTCACCCTAACTGTAACTAATACATCTCATGAAATAACTCTCCTAAAAGAAAATTCAAATGAAGGTATAACTGAAAATCCGATTGATACACCAACAACTACTGATACATCAACAACAACTGCAAAAGTAGCTCAGTATTTCTGGGGTACTTGGCAAAGTATGGCAAACGGTAAAGTTTATCTTGAAATAAGTGAAAACAGCGTTAACAGTTATACTATAGATGATAATGGAGAAAAAGAATCTCCGTCTTCTTATTCGGTTTCTTCTTCTACAGATGATACTCTTGTGGTACAAACACTAGGAACATACACAAAGCAATCTGACAGCGTTATGTTAAAAGGTTCTATTCCTTACTTCCGCAAAGGAGGAGCAAACCTTAGCTATACAATGCAACTCGTTGGTTTTGATGATACTAGTAGTACAAGAGTTGCCTCTAGTGCGTCTTTAGCAGGATATACAGTTACAGGAACTTCAAACACATACACATCTTTTAAATCTGAAACCACATCAGACGCAGATGGAAATATTTCTCTTACAGCTCCAGTTTCGGGCGATGTACAGACTGTAACCGTAAGTTCAGGAGGAAGCAATATTGCTGTAGTTCCTGGAATTACTGTAGAAAATAATAACAGTAATATGGGTACTATCCCTATTTCAAGCGCAGGTCAATACAGTTTAAAAGTAACAGGAACTATTGACGAGAGCGAAAAAGATGACGGATATTTATTTTGCAACAAAACTTATAATATGACGCTTACTATTACAAACGTCAGCAATGTAATAAGTGCACCGTCAGTCTGTACCATAGAAGCTAAAGACAATCGACTCAGTCTTTCATCCACAGAAAATTTAAGCAGTGGCATTATCATTTCTACGCTTAAAAAAGATGCTACAAAACAAATAAATCTAACAGTGAAATTCAACTCTATGACAGAAGGTTTTATAGACACAGGTTTAATCGTTACAGTACAAAATGCAACAACTGATAAAGAATGGAAAGATTTTGTACCTTTAAGATTTTATAGGGGATATATGCCAATTACCATTGCAGCAGAAAGTACAGAAAGCAATTCTGCAGCAGCATTAAATGGTTTTGTAATTTATCCTGATGGCAACAGTCAATTCTTTTCAATTCCAGAGCGTGGCTCTAAAACCATATATGTTCCAAGTTCAAATTCTGAGAATCCTTATAAATTAGCATTTAGTGGAGCTACAGTAAACGGAGAACTTTCAAATAGTACAGAAATGCTATATACTGTTGCTTTTGATAGTTGGGATAAAAAGGAAATCGACCGTTCAGGTTCTGCATTTTCAACTGCTGTAAAGTACGGAGAACTAAATGATAGTGAATTTGAAGCCAAAGAAGCTGCTTCTGATTTTCAAGCATACATTGCAGATGGTGATATAGATTTCTATACATTCAGTGCAAGCGGAAGTCATATAATCGCACCAGAAAATATAAACACAAGTTGCACTATAACTTATCAAAGTGAATTTGGAACAGTTCCAAGCACTCAAAATGTTGATATTGGAACAAAACTATATGAATCATACTTACCTACATTGACTCAAGCAGGACATTCTTTTACTGGTTGGTATATCGGAAACTCCAAAGTAGAATCTGGATATGTTATCCAAAGCAACATCACGCTGACAGCTAAATGGGATTTAGGAAGCTACAACATAACTTATAATCTAAACAATGGAACTAATAGCACTAGCAATCCTGCAACATATACAGTTGAAGATGATACTATTACTCTTTCAGAACCAACTAGAAATGGATATGTATTTGACGGTTGGTATACTTCATCTGATTTTACAGGAAGTTCTGTAACGCAAATAAATACATCTAATCCTAGCGATATTACTCTTTATGCAAAGTGGATTGCTATCGAATATTCTATTTCATACTCGTTGAATGGCGGTACAAATGATTCTAATAATCCTTCTACATACACAATAGAAAGCGATTCTATTACACTTGCAGCCCCTAGTAGAAGTGGATATGAGTTTGCAGGTTGGTATAAATCAGCAAACTTTAGCGGAAATGCAATAACTTCTATTCCGACTGGTAGCTATGGCAATATCACGCTGACGGCTAAATGGGATTTAGTAAGCTACAACATAACCTATAATCTAAACAACGGAACTAATAGCACTAATAATCCTGCAACATATACAACAGAAGATGAAACTATTACTCTTTCTGAGCCAACTAGAAATGGATACGTATTTGACGGCTGGTACACATCATCTGATTTTTCGGGAACTTCTGTAACTCAGATAAATACATCTAATCTTAGTGATATTACTCTTTATGCAAAGTGGATTCCTATCGAATACTCTATTTCATACTCTTTAAATGGTGGCACAAACGATTCTAGTAATCCTTCTTTATACACTGCAGAAAGCGATACTATCACACTTGCAGCCCCAAGTAGAAGCGGATATGAGTTTGCAGGTTGGTATGAATCAGCAAAGTTCAGTGGAAGTGCAGTAACTTCTATTCCAACAGCTAGCTATGGCAACATCACGCTGTATGCGAAATGGAAATCAAGTTCTGGTATCTCCGTCAGTATCGTTGGCAATTCCGATATAAAGGTAAGCAAAACATCTCGCAATAATGGTACAGAGCTTGTCTTTACCGCAGATTCAGGCTATGACAGCTATAGCTGGAAACTCGACGATGTTGAAAAATCTACATCTAGCACTTATGTTCTTTCAACTTCCAATCTTGCAAAAGGTTACTATCTGCTTTCTTTAGAAGCGAAAAAAGGAAGTAAATGGCATTCTTATACGGTTCAAGTAACTATTGAATAACCATAAGGAGATTTTTTATGAGAAAGTTTGCATTATTCTTTTTATATATCTTTGTTTCTTTTGCTCTTCTCTCTTGTATGAATATCGCAGAAGACTCTTGCGAATCTAAAAAAGCATATATCAGAATCGCCATAGCCGAGAATAATTCTCGCACAATCGACTTTGCTCCATCTCTTTCTGATTTTGATAGCTTTTATCTTTCTGGAGTGCAAGATGATGATGAAACAAAGACTTTCTCAAAATATTACTCAGATTATTCGTATTTTAGCGAGGCTGTAGAGATTGAAACAGGAACTTGGACTTTTACTCTAACTGCAAAAAAAAGCGATAGTCTTGTATACACAGGAACTATTTCAACAACAATAGCAGAGGGAGATACTAAAACTCTTACTTTTGCACTAGAATACGATGAAGAAAAAAGCTCTGGCTATGGAAGCCTTTCTGTTACTTTTAATTATTACAATTACTATACCGCACAAGTTGCAAAAGCAGGATTATATTCACTTGAAGATGATAGTCCTGTGTATGAAGAATCAAGTTTTGGCTCTCCATACTATGATTCTAGTGTAACTTATTCAAAAAACTATATCCCAGCTGGTTCATACAGACTTAAAGTTAATTTTTATTCAGATACTTCTGCTACAATGAAAATTGCAACTTGGAGCGGCATAGTAAATATTGCTCCAAGTCTTACAACTAGCGCAACGATAGATATTTCATTTAATGGAACTTACGCTATCTCATATAATCTGAATGGAGGCACTTTAGCAACAGGAGAAACTGCTGTTGAACAATGCACTCATTATGACAATAAAATCACTTTACCACACCTAAATGAGAGAACTGGCTTTACTTTTGAGGGCTGGGCTACAAGTTCAGACGGCGAAAAAGTCTATGATGACGGTGAAGAGCTCACGATTTCAGACAATACAACTTTATATGCAAAATGGTCTAGTGCTGATGTCAGTGTAGAAGATTTATCATCTCTTGATTTATCAACAATTACAGAGCCGTATACTCTTACCGTAACAGGTACTTTATCAACATCCAACTTTATAACTATTGCATCAAAAATAAAATCTGCAACTAATGATGTTACCCTTGATTTATCAAAAGCAACGGATTTAACAACGATAAGCGGTTCTTCAAGCAGCTCCTCTAGTAGCAGTTCTTCATCATTTTTTGCAGAATGTTACAGGCTAAAATCAGTTGTATTTCCTGACACATTGGAAGTAATCGGAAGCTATGCTTTTTATGACACAAATCTAACATCTGTATCTTTTCCTTCTAGTGTAAAAACAATCGGCGAATATGCTTTCTACAGTTGCAATATAAAATCGCTTGAGTTAGACGGAGTTGAAACGATAGGAAACAGTGCATTTTCCAGTTGTAGCAGTCTTGAATCTCTATCTATCAAAAATGTTTCATCAATCGGAGCTTCTGCATTCAGCTCTACTCGTATCACTTCTGTTGAAATTGACGCAACCACAATCGGCAGTTATGCCTTTTCTAGCTGTACTTATCTGACAAGCGTTACAATCGGAGATAGTGTAACAACAATAGGAAGCTGTACTTTTGCAAGTTGTTCCAATCTCTCATCTGTAACGTTCTCAGATACTTCTACTTGGTATTATAATAAAGAAGCTAGTTCGTATTATTCATCATACACAAAAACAAGCATAGATGTATCCAATTCTTATACAAATGCAAAGAATTTAAAACAAACATCAAGCTCTAGTTATATGGGATATTATGATTGGTATAAGGAATAACCTATAACTTTCCTAGCACACGACTAAATTTTTAGTCGATAAAAAATATGAACACTGATGATTTAATACGCGATTGTTACGGCGGAAGTTTTGAGGAGAACACGAAATCGGTTCTGCAACAGCGGTTTGACAAGGAAAAAGCCGAAAAACTGTGGGCGCATACAACACAAAACTATGGTGAACTTGTTTCAGATTTTGAAAACGCAGGCGAGAACGAACTTTTTTATATTCTGCCGTCGGTGGCTCTCTACAGGGCGTTGCAAGCGATGAGCAAAGAAAACGCACTTGAGATTTTCCGCGAAATCTACTACATCGACGGAAAGCGCGGACACGATTATCTTGCAAATCGGCTCAACAGCGATGAAGCGTTTTTGAAAGAATTTACGCATATTTTTGTGGAAAATGAGGCAGGCGAGAATGCGGAAGTGATTGCCGACACAGATACTTTTGCAGAAGTTCACATCAAAGCATGTCGCTTCGTTGAATTGACAAAGGAACTTGATTGCCCTGAAATATGTGCGGCGTTCTGCGGCATTGACGAAGTGATTTATAACGACATTCACCCGACACTTCGCTTTGAGCGCGACAAAACGATTTTCAAAGGCGATGAATACTGCAATTTCTGTATGCGCGTTATGAGGAACTGAAAGAAATTGAGGAAGAAAAATGAATAATAAGAATATCGAAATCACAAAGGCGACGACGGCGGATATTGAAGAGCTGATGGCGATTCGGCTTGAAATGCTTTGTGAAGTGAACGACTTGTCGAGTGATTATAAGTTTAGTGAAGAGCTAAAGACGTGCGCCCGCGAATACTTTTTGAGCGGCAATCAGACGACGCTTCTTGCAAAGGACGGCGAAAACATCGCAGGTATGGCATCAATCAACTACATCACGATTATGCCGACGTTTGGACACCCGACAGGCAAGCGCGCCTTTTTGATGAGCGTCTACACTCGTTCAGAATATCGCAGGCAGGGCATTGCGCGAGATATGGTGAAGCAGCTTATCGAGGAAGCGAAAGAGAGAGGCTGCACGGAGATTATCCTTGACGCGACAGAGGACGGCAGACCTCTTTATAAATCCTTAGGCTTTGAGGAAAGCGGGGAAACGATGACGCTACAGATTTCTTCGCAATAGTAGGAGAGAAAAATGAGAACAAAGCATGTTGTTGTTGAGCCCTATAATCCAAAGTGGAAAGCAGACTTTGAAGCGATAAAAAGCGAAGTCGCTCAAGCATTAGGCGAAATCGCGCTATCAATAGAACACGTTGGAAGCACGTCTGTCGAGGATTTAAGTGCAAAGCCCATTATCGACATCGATGTGGTGATAAAAGAAGAGGACGTTTCTGAAGCGATAGCGCGGCTTTCTAAAATCGGCTATCAGCACGAGGGCAATTTGGGCATTGCGAGGCGGGAAGCTTTTTGCTACGACGAAGAGCAAAAGAAGCATTTGCAAGTCCATCATCTCTATGTTTGTCCAGAAAACTCCGCAGAGCTAAAGCGGCACATTGCCTTCCGCGATTATCTTCGCACGCATAAAGCCGAGCGGGCAGAATACAGCCGCGTCAAAGCAGAAGCTGCTCGCCTTTTCCCCAATGACATCGAGGGCTATATTGCGCACAAAGCGAGCGTTATCGAAAAAATCTACAAAGAACTCGGTCTGTAAAAACTATCGCACTTTATGCTATACTAAGAGAAAGGAGGCAAAATATGAGCTATGAAGCCTTAGAAAGAGAAATCCGACTTTTGCCAGAATCGTACATTGCAGAAATTAGCCAATTTATTATGTATCTCAAGTTAAAAGAGAGATTTTCGGACTTTGAAAACTCCTATGAATCAGCACTTTCTTCTTGGCGCAAAGATTCAAAATCTTTGTTTGAAAATGCAGATGATTCTTCTTTTATGCAAACAGCATTTGACAACATTCATTCTGATGAAACATACTCTGCAAAGGAAATCTGGTAAATGAAAAAATATTTGCTAGATTCCAATATAATTTCCGAGCCGTCAAAGCCACAGCCAAAGGAAATCGTTGTTGAACGTCTGATAAAGAACAGAAAAGATTCTGCTATCTCAACACTTTCGTATTTTGAGTTACTTCACGGCATTCTCATACTTCCTGATGGAAAGCGAAAAGAAAGGCTTTTTGCCTATCTTGAAGAAACAATCGTGCCTTTTTTTGATTTTATTTCGTTTGATTTTGAATGTGCAAAAATAAATGCGCATATAAGAGCAAAACTTGAATCAGTCGGGAAACCTCTTCCGCTAATCGACAGCCAGATTGCTTCTGTTGCACTTGCAAAAAATCTTATTTTGGTAACTCGAAACATAAAAGACTTTGCTCCTATTCAAGATTATTTTCCGCTGAAAATAGAAAATTGGGGTGGTGTTATTTTTGGTATGCTGGAAAAAGGAACTCTCTAAAATTGATATAGTATAGAGTTGCCCTAAATAAAATTAAATGGTAACTCAATTTCTTTGAAA
>CALDID010000280.1 GCA_937901865.1 uncultured Treponema sp. | reverse complement strand
CTAAGCGAGGGTACTGACTTTTTTATAAAAAAATCCCCCGATACGCGAAAACAACGCATACACGGGGGCTTTGAGCTTTAGTACTCAAGTCGTCTATCTTCTCTTTTCGGTCGAGCGGCGCGCGGTTTTCCCTCTGCAATATTCACTCTCACCTTTCTGCCGTCCAGTTCCTTGCCGTTAAGGGCGGAGATAGCCGATTGAGCGCATTTGTCGTCTTGCATCTCAACAAAGGCGAACCCTTTTGATTGCTGTGTGAACCTATCTCGAATAACAGAAACTGAATCCACTTCGCCAAATTGTGTAAAAGCACTCTTGAGAGTGTCTTCCGATGTGGCATAATTAAGATTGCCTACATAAATTTTCGTTGACATATATAATTCCTTACCGTCTTTCACGGCAATCGCGTTTTTTGCGATTAAACAAAGGGTACTCTATCAAAAGACAGATGTCAAGGCTCTATTGCTTATGTTTTGAAAAACAGCTATTATGAGCGTATGAATAAGGAAGAAATAAAGGACGCAAAGCTCCTCAAAAGCCTTGCAAAGATTGAAAAAGACGGGCTTTCTATGTTCGTTATGGCAGACGGCAGAATCCGCGGTGCATTTCTCGGCGGCACTACGCTTGTGAACCAAATGCGCGTACAGCAAAAAACGGGTATCCTTGAATCCTACGTTTTGGGACAGGCGTGCTTATCGGCGGCTTTGCTTATCCCCACGATGAAGGGCAGAGAGCACCTCACATTCCGCTACGAAACGGACGGAAAAGCAAAAGGCTTCTGCGTGGAAGCGGACAGCACGGGCTATGTGCGCGGCTTTCTTTTGCAAGAGTCAATCCCGCTTGATAAACCGCTTGAAAGCTGGGACTTATCTTCTTTCTTCGGCGAGGGTACGGTATCGATAAGCCGTATCGGCGAGGGTATGCGAGAAGCGCAAACGGGAACGACGAGCGTCATCTTCAAGAACATCGCAAAAGACCTTGCGTATTATTTCCAGCAAAGCGAGCAGGTGCAAACCGCTTTCAATACTTCCATACAGATGGACAAAGAGGGGCGCATTATCGGAGCAGGCGGAATGTTCCTCCAAGTCCTCCCCTACGCTGGCGGAAATCGCGGCAACGCACAGACTGCGGCAAGCGGTGAAGAGAGCGACACGAAAGCCGACAACGAAGAGCTGTTGATAAAAGTCGAAAACGCATTTAAGGCTATGCCGTCCATTGGGCAGTGGATTAGCGAGGGCGGCAAACGAGAGGACGCTATTTGCGGCCTGTTTAGAGAGTTCAAGCCACAAATCGTGTACGACAGAGATATTCATTTTGATTGTCCGTGCAACAAAGAAAACTTCATCACGCGTATCAAGGCAATGAACAAAGCGCAATTCGATGATATGCTGGCAAACGACCCAGACCCGATAGAAGTAACGTGCAATCATTGCGGCAGCGTCTACCACATCACTAAGGCGGAGTTGCGATAATAGACCTGTTCGATAATTGTCATTATCGGGCTCGACCCGATAATCTTTTTGCCTATATTGCAATAGATTGCCGTATCAAGTACGGCAATGACATACTGTTTCCGAACAGGTCTAATATAAAAGTTCGTCTTTTTACAAAAGGCTTATCGTTTCCCCCCTTGTTACAAAAGCTGTTTTTTGGTAATATCCTTTTTAACAATATTAAAAGAGCTTTAGTCTCTTGAAACAGGAGTATCGTATGTCCACACCTTTGGAAGAGTACCTCGCACATTGCAATGGTAAGCCGAACGCAGCAATGACGGCTTATGTGGCTAATTTGCAGCAAGTTGCCTCTGTTAATCCTAGTATTGCCGCAGACGTAGTGAAAGAGCTTGCAACACAGCGCGCGCACTTAAAACTTGTCGCGTCTGAAAACTACTGTTCGCTTGCAGTGCAGGCGGCAATGGGCAACCTTTTAACCGATAAGTATGCAGAGGGCTATCCTGAGCACCGCTACTACGGCGGCTGTGTCAATGTCGATAGCGTCGAGATGACGGCGGCGAGAGAGGCTGAGCAGCTCTTCGGCGCGGACTATGCGTATGTTCAGCCACACTCTGGCGCGGATACGAACTTAGTGGCGTACTGGGCAATCTTGAGCGCAAAAGTCGAAACTCCTACACTCGAAGAGCTAGGCGCGAAAAGCCTGAACGACCTCTCCGCAGAGCAATTCGATATGCTCCGCCACCGCTTCGGCAATCAGAAGCTCATGGGCTTGGATTACTCCTGCGGCGGACACCTCACGCACGGCTACAAAATGAACGTATCTGCGCGTATGTTTGAAAGCCACCCGTACGGTGTCGATAAAGAAACAGGCTTTCTCGATTACGACGCTATCGAAAAGCAGGCAATGGAAGTCAAGCCGCTCATCTTGCTCACAGGCTATTCAGCGTATCCGCGCGCTATCAACTTCCGCAGATTCAGAGAAATCGCCGACAAATGCGGAGCTGTCTTGATGGTCGATATGGCGCATTTTGCAGGACTTGTCGCAGGCAAAGTGTTTACAGGGGATTTCGACCCTGTAAAGTGGGCAGACATCGTTACGACGACTACGCACAAAACATTGCGTGGACCGCGCGGCGCGCTTATCCTCTGCAAAGAATGGCTCACTGACTACGTCAACAAAGGCTGTCCAATGGTCTTAGGAGGTCCGCTTCCGCACGTTATGGCAGCGAAGGCTATCGCATTCAAGGAAGCCAATACAAAAGCATATCAGGATTACGCACACGCGGTCGCCGACAACGCGAAAGCCTTAGCTGAGGAATGTATGAAACTGGGTATGCGATTGCAGACAGGCGGCACAGAGAACCACCTTATGCTTATCGACGTTACGACCTATGGCTTAACAGGCAAGCAGGCAGAAGCGGCGATGTTTGATTGCGGAGTAACACTCAACGCAAACGCACTTCCGTACGACAAGAACGGCGCATGGTGGACAAGCGGTATTCGCGTCGGTACTCCTGCCGTTACCACACTCGGAATGAACAAGGACGATATGAAAGAAATCGCGTCGATTATCGATTTCGTCCTCCGCGGAACAAAACATGGCGTTACGAAAGACGGCAAGCCAGCCAAGGGCAAAATTGTGCTTGACGAAGCGGTAAAAGCAAAGGCAAAGGAACGCGTAAACGCACTTTTAGCATCTCACGTCCTCTATCCAGAGCTCGACCTTGATTTCTTAAAAGCACAGTTCGTTAAATAAAGCATACACTCGCACTGCTTAGCGATAAAGAAAGCCCTTCCTACTAAGGAGGGGCTTTTCCGTATTCCCATAAACGATATACCGTCATTGCCATCACGCACTATCGTTGATTGCCGTAACGATACCCCATTTCTCAGTGAAATGCACTTTGCCAACTCACTGATTCGACATTTTTCCTTTGCGCTGTTCGCAGTAATCCATAATGCACTTTCGATACAGCGTGTCTTCGTGGGCGATATGCGTCAGAACCCACTCATACAGGAACTTCACGAACTGAAGCGCGGCTGTTACCGATACAGAGCTAAAGCCCTTCGCGGTTTCAATCACCTTGAGCGTGAACGCCGCGTGCTTCGCCTTGTGTGCCGCAAAATCCGCATAGCCCGCCGCCTGCATCAACAGCTCTTCGTCGCGGAAATGCGTCTGCACATACTCCGTGCACTCGCGCAACGCCGCCGCTAAAGAATCTTCCCACTTCAAGCCGCTATCCGCAGTGTTCTGCATTATCGCGCGGTGGAGGCGGTCGCACAAAGCAACAAGATGCCTATGCTGCGCGTCGATGACAGGAATCCCCAGCTCAAACTTCTTGCTCCACTGAATATAGCTGCCGTCGCAGTCCGCTATCGCGTTTGCCGTATCGCTCATTTCGCCACTCCGTACTGCGCATAGTATGCGTCGATTCGCTGCTTTATCTCGTCGGTGATAATCGCCCTGTCGCCGTCGGTGTACAGCCGCTCCACTACGTCCGCCATGCTCACAATCGCGCGGGCAGGAAATCCCCACTTCTCGCTAATCACATCGAGCGCGCTCTTCGTGCTGTCAAGGGCTTTCTCCATGCGGTTAAGGCTCACCATCTCGCCCACAATCTGCACATCTCCCTGTGCGCGAATTATCGGTACAACCTCTTCAATCGACTTGCCAGAAGTCGTTACATCCTCGATGATGACAACGCGGTCTCCGCTCTTCATCGCGCTCCCCAGCAGAATCCCCGCATCGCCGTGGTCTTTTGCCTCCTTGCGATTCGATGAGTAGCGGATTTCCTTGCCATAGAGCGAATGATAGGCTATCACGCACGCAGTCGCGAGGGGAATGCCTTTGTATGCAGGACCGAACAACACGTCAAAGTCGTCGCCGAAATTATCGTGTATCGCACGCGCATAGTATTCGCCAAGCTTCAAGAGCTGACCGCCCGTAACGTACGCGCCTGCATTCATAAAAAACGGGGATACACGCCCGCTTTTGAGCGTGAACTCCCCGAACTTCAACACACCACATTGCACCATAAAATCGATAAACTCTTTCTTGTAGTCTTCCATACCGAGTATTCTACAAAGTAAAGGCGCGGCTGTCAAGGTGAAAAAGCCCCCTCTTCGCTAATCCGTGCGCAAAGAAAGGGGCAGCGCGCGTCTATTCAGCGGCAACGAGAATATGAGCAGCCTCTGCTGTCGTCGTGTCGCTATTGAGCTTGTTGACGGCAATCCACGCGCCAGCTTTCACGTCGAGTATCGTGAGTTCCTTCGTCTTGCCGTTCGCCATCTGCGAAATGTGCGTGAACGGGTTGACGTGAACCGCTCTTTCCTTGCCGTCTGCGTCCTTGAGCGTAATCAAGCCATTGTCCGCGCTCACAGAAACCACCGTGCCGAAAATGCTTGCGCCGCGCAGTCCGTTTCGCTCGTCGCCGTCCCTGTCGTGCATAGGTGCGCCGCCCATCATAGCCCCGCCCTGCATCATCATCATCGGCATCATTGGGCGGTTATCATTGTCATCGCGAGTATCCGCAGTTGTGCGAGTGCGTGCCGACACAGGCAAAGCAACGAGGGCGAATGCAACGGCTGAAACGAGTGCTGTCTTTGTAATCATCTTTTTCATAAAAGCTCCTTAGTCGCAGGGCGGTTTCGCTCAATGCGTCCCCTGCGAACTCTGTATGATTGCTATTCTAGCAGAACGGGCGGCGGCTTGCATTAAGGGAAGATGAATGAAAGATGAACGGATTTTCATCTTTTTTCGAGTGAAAAGCGCGCACTACACCCTTTTTCAATCGCACAGACCGTGATATACTAAAGATATGACACGGAAAAAAGCAATTTTCTTCTATATAATATGCACATTTTTCGCACTCGCCCCCGCCCTGTGTCAACCGCGCCGCCCCCCGAACGCACAGAACTACAGCGGGCGAAAGATGATGCCGCTTGAACGCGATTTTACTATCCTCGGTGCAGAACTCGCGAACGATATGAGAGGGGGCTTGACGGTGAAAATCTTTTTCAGCGAGGCTGTTGACGCACGCAGCGTTACGCCCGTCAATATCGCGGTGAACGGCAGACCGCTTCCGCCCGTCGTGCGCTTTCTGTTCGCCAAATCTCGCCGCGCCGTGATGTTCAAATTGCCGATGAGCGAACTCAAAGACGACGGCACAATCGATTTAGAGATGACAGGAATAAAATCGTTCGACGGACGGGAAGCCGAAAAGGTTGTTATCACAGAGTTAAAAGCAGAGGAGAAAATATGGCTAAAGTCATTATAGTGGAAGACGATGCGGAAATCGCGAACATTGTACAGCTGGAGCTGACGCACGAGGGATTTTCTGTCGAAGTGGCGGCAGACGGCAAAGAGGGACTTAAGAAGATAGAGAGGAACGGCGCGGACATTATCCTGCTCGACGTTATGCTTCCACGACTGAGCGGACTGGAAGTATTGCGGAAGATGAGGGGCGAGCTACGGCTTTTTACCCCCGTCATTCTCGTTACGGCGCGCGGCGAAACATTCGACAAGGTGGACGGGCTGAACAGCGGCGCGGACGACTACATTACAAAGCCTTTCGCGATAGAAGAATTGCTCGCTCGCATAAATGCGCTTTTGCGTCGCTCACAGGTCAACTCGCGAAGTGAGGCGGCGGCGACCTTGAAAAACGGCGACATCGAAATAAATCTTTTGGATATGAGCGTAAAATACAAGGGCGAAACCGTCGTATTGACGAAAATCGAGTATCTGCTTATCAAGAAGTTTATGGAGAACATTGACAAGGTGATGAGCCGCGATGAGATTATCACGTCGGTGTGGGGCGCGGATTATTATATAGAAGAAAACATCGTTGACGTGTATGTCAGACACCTGCGCGCGAAGTTCTACCCGTCCGTTATCGACACCGTCAGGGGCTTGGGCTATTGCCACAGGAAGCAACAATGAAGCCGCCGTCATTAACGCTCAAATACATCGCCCTGCTTGCCACGACGACCCTTGCACTCTGCACGCTCTTCGCACTTCTTTCTGCCCAGCAAGTGCGGCGCGACATTGACAGGAAACTTTTTGCCGCATTGGAATGTGCGAAAACCGTTCTCACTGAATCGGGAAATCCCAACTCACTGAAAGCGGAAGTCCCTCCTGCCCTATCGGAACTTCCCTACTACATCATCTATACGATATACAACAGGGAATCCATCGACGTGCTAACAACCAATGACCCGCTTCTTCCCCTGCTCGATTCGCGAGGCAAGTGCAGGACGCACGTCGAAAAGGGGTATTTCATAGACGCGGATTTGGCTCTGCGGTATCTCACAGCGACGGTCAGCGCGGACGGAGCGGACATCATCGCGGAAGTGGCGATAGACATAGAACACGACAGCGCGACGAATACATTAAAAGCCCTGCCTCGCCTCATCGCCGTGTCGATTCTGCCCGTGCTTGCCGTGTCGATAGCCCTTTCTGCGCTCATCTCGAAAGGTGCAATCGAGCAATACAAACAGCTTGAATCGCGCTATGACAGGGAAAAGGAGTTCACGGCAAACGTCAGCCACGAGCTGAAGACCCCGATAGCGATAATCAGCGGACACGCCAATCTAATTCGCCGCTGGGGAAAAGACGACCGCGAACAGCTCGACAAGTCGATACAGGCAATCATAACGGCGTGCAATAATATGTCGTCCATCGTGTCAACCCTGCTTTCGCTCACGAGAATAGAACGCGGAACGACTGCCGTCAGCACAGAAACGTTCGCCGTGCGTGATTTGTTTGCGGAGCTGGAAAGAGAGTTCGCCTCGCTCTATCCTGCATTGCGCATATCGATAGACGACAGCGAGGGGATTGCACTGACGAGCGACCGCGATAAAATACACCAAGTATTCACGGCGATTTTGTCGAACAGCGTGAAGTTTGCTGGCAAGGACTGCCGTATCACGATGAGCGCGCAACGCACAGAAAAGCACGTTGTTATCACGCTATCCGACGACGGAGAGGGCTTCGCGAAAGGCTCACTCGATAAGGTGTTCGACCGATTTTACAAAGCCGACCCCTCGCACAACCGAGCGCAAAGCGGTTCAGGATTGGGCTTGTCTATCGCGAAATCGCTCATCACGCTTTTAGGCGGCACAATCCACGCCAGCAACGCCACAGACAAAGGAGCAGTTATCACGATTTCGCTTCCCGATTTAAGATAACCTCACCCCCCTGCCCCCCTCTCCAGATGAGCGATGGGGGAATAATACGCAAAGGACAAAAAAACTCCCCTCTCTTGCTAGGAGAGGGGTTGGGGGAGAGGTCTATTTGTAGTAAGAGTATTTCTCAAGCCACGCGGCATAATCTTCGTCTGTGTTGCAGTCCTCATAGTCGAAAATCGCCTGCTCCACGTCTTCAGTTCCGCCCATCTGGCTCATCAATTCATACATCTCTTGCAAACGCTGGTACACCGCTTCTGCTTCTTCAATCACGGCTACGCCTCCTGCGCGGTGCAATCAAGCGAGTATGCAACGACGCGCAATGTCTTTAGCACCGAGTTCTTATTCCCCGAATACCGCGTTCGCACAATCACTTTCACTCTGCCCGCAGGAACGTCGCTTGGAATACGCGCGATGAGCTGACCTGGCTTGTTGACCGACAATCTGCGGCTAACACGATGTTCCGCACCGCTCGCATCGACGATGAACACACCCTGCTCGCTGTCGGCTTCGTCTTGTATTTTCACGCGGTCGCCCTCGATAATGATGTCGTCCCCGATAGTCAAAGTGCCGTCCGTCTTGCCTGTTGCAGTGTCGGTGATGAGTGCAATGGTTGCGACGGAGGCTTTTTCGCCCATCACTTTCACCTGCACTTTCTCAAGAGCCGCCTTGAATGCCGCCGTAACCGACATATCGAGCGTTTTCTTGTGCTTGGTCGGGTCAAACACTTGCTTCGCGCTCTCCCATACGCCTGTAACCCGTGGGCTCATCTGCACAATGCCGTCCGCGAAACTGCCGCCAGCCTTGAGGATTTCTGCGACTTCGGTATCTCGCTGGTTCAAAATCGCCACAATCGTTTCTTTGCGGAACTCGCTGCCCTTTGCGACAATGATGTCTGCAATGTCCTCGTTATGCTTGGTTGAGCCTTTCGCGGCTACCTCGGCGATGAACTCGCGCGTTTGCTTTTGGCTAATAAAGTGTTGTCGCAAGTACAATTCCCACAGATTTTCCTCTGTATTCATATAATCTCCTCGACTCGTCTATTCCTTTTTGGCGAATCTTTTTATCTGCATTTCTTATACCCGTTCAAAATCTTTCTGTCATTGCCGTACTTCATTTTGTGTCATTGCCGTACTTCATTTTCTGTCATTGCCGTACTTCATTTTGTGTCATTGCCGTACTTGATACGGCAATCTATAGCAATATAGAAGACTTTGATAAAGAGGCTGTGCCTCAAGATTATCGGGTCAAGCCCGATAATGACACTCGGTCGAGCCCGATAATGACACTCAGTCGAGCCCGATAATGACACTCGGTTGAACCCGATAATGACACTCAGTCAAGCCCGATAATGACAGTCATATAATGCCTCTATTCTACACCGAAAGTGCAATAATATCAACTGTTTTTTTCGCTCAATGCCCGATACAACAGCGCATTTACGATAGCCGCCGCCACGTTGCTTCCGCCCTTTCTGCCGCGGTTGACGATATACGGCACGCACGCGCTCTCTATTAACAGCTCTTTCGCATACACCACATTCACGAACCCCACTGGCACGCACACCACAGCCGCTATCTCCAGCTCTCCTCTTTCGAGCAACTCGACCGCCTCAATGGTCGCTGTCGGGGCGTTCCCGCTCACGAAAATGATTTTCTTCTCTGTGCCAGTGAATAACCTCGCCATTTTCTCTACAGCCGCCGCCGAACGCGTTATTCCCTGCTCCCGTGCCGATTGTGCCACGTCCTCATCAGCGATAAAGCAATACGTTTCCGCCCCCAGCTTCGCCGCCGCCCTCTTGTTAATCCCCGACAACGCCATTGTCGTATCTGTAACAATCGCGCATTTGCCAGACGAAAGAGCCGACATCGCCGCTTCAAGCACGCCGTCCGAAAAAGCCAGCGTATCCGCATATTCAAAATCCGCCGTCGTGTGAATGACCCGTTTCACAATGTGTTCATACCGCTCATCGACCGCCTTGCCTTTCGCTTCAAGCTCCTCCGCGATTATCCGAAAGCTCTCCGCCTCTATCTTTGCAGGCTCTATTATTCTAAAGCTCTCCATATACCCTCCTAACCTCACCCCCAACCCCCTCTCCAGATGAGCGATGGGGAAGCCTCTGCGTTATTTTGAAAAGCAGCCTATGGCTGTTAATATTCAATTCCTTCGCGCGCGGTCAGTCCGTTATCGAACGGGTGGCGAATCTTGACAAACTCAGTGATATAGTCCGCTTTTTCCACGAAGAGCGGCGGCGGATTGCGACCCGTCAAGACGATTTCCGTGTTTTTCAGCTCGTCCGAAAAGAACTTTTCGATAAGCGCGTGATTCACTAAATCCTCTTTCCACGCCGCGCATGCCTCGTCCAAAATCACCAGCTCTGCCATACCATTCACCGCCATTGTATACGCACTCATACAATTGCGATTCGAGATTTTCAGCGTTTCCGCTCTCTCCTCCGCCGTCATCGCGTTCGTAAAATGCTCTCCTGCCTTGCCGCGAAGCACGGTTACGCCCGTCATCTCGCCCAAAAGCCGCATTTCTCCGCTTGCCCTTGACTTCAAGAACTGCACAATGCACACGCCCATTCCTGCCGCCGCCGCACGAAACGCAAGCCCTGCCGCCGCTGTCGTTTTGCCCTTGCCGTTCCCGTGATATAAATGTATGCACGCCATCGCTATGACCTCACCCCCTTTCCCCCTCTCCCAGCAGGCGAGGAGGAAAACATTAGACCTATTCGATAATTGTCATTATCGGGCTCGACCCGATAATCTTTTTGCCTATATTGCAATAGATTGCCGTATCAAGTACGGCAATGACATACTGTTTCCGAGCAGGTCTATCATAACCCCATTATTCTGTATATCGCCGCCATATCAAGCGCGCTTCTGACCTCGTCCGCCAGCTTGTCGTACTGCGCCTCTTTGAACGCTTTGGCACTCTCCGCCACAGAATCCCCCATATATATAGAAGATTTTATCTCGATGCCGAACCTTTTCTCTACCGCCGCCGCCACCCTCGAAAGCACGTCAGCCACGTCAAAGAAGCCGTGCAGATACGTCCCGAACACGCTTCCCTGCGCCATATACACAGAGCCCGCGAGTTCTTTCGAGTAGCCGCAGTGTATCTCATAGCCCTCGACCGCCGCGCCGTTCAACGCACTCCACGCCCCCGAAATGCCCGACAGAGTAAGCCGCGTCTGCTTTGTCGTCTTCTGCTTAGAAAGCGATGTTTCCATCGGCAACAGGCACAATCCGTCAATCGAAGTCGCCTTGTCGTTTTCCACGCACTCGAAGTCTTTGACGAGCGTCCCCAGCATTTGAAAGCCGCCGCAAATCCCGACTATCAGAACGCCGCTATCGTAAAGCCTATGCAATGCGCGCGCCAAACCCCGTTCGTACAAAAACGCACAGTCGCTAATCGTGCTTTTGCTGCCTGGCAGTATCACGATATGCGGATTATACGCCCACAGCTCCGCGCTGTCGTCGGTGTATTTCACGCTGAATCGCCCGTCGCGTTCCAACGGCGCAAAGTCCGTCGCGTTCGAGATATACGGCAGCCGCACAATCGCCACGCGAACCGCGCTCCCCTCTTCGCTCTTCCCCCCGAAATCCGCCGCAAGCGAATCCTCCGCATCGAGCTTCACATCTATCATCGGCACAACGCCAACAACCGCCTTTCCCGTGCGCTTTTCAATCTCGCTCACGCCGCTGTCGAGCAGGCTTTTATCTCCGCGAAACTTATTGATAACCAAGCCTTTGACCCTTTCTTTCTCTGCGTCGTCGAGGAGCGCAATCGTGCCATACAATTGAGCAAACACGCCCCCTCGGTCGATGTCGCTCACCAGAATCACGGGGGAATCGACAAGACGCGCCAGCCCCATATTCACGATGTCTTCGCTCTTCAAGTTAATCTCGGCAGGGCTTCCCGCGCCTTCGATGACGATGATGTCGTTTTCCGCCGCCAAACTCTCGTAACATTCCTCAATCGTCGGTATCAGCTCTTTTTTATACGCAAAATACTCCCTTGCCGTCATATTGCCGATAGGCTTGCCTTTCACGACGACTTGACTTCCCGTGTGGCTCGTCGGCTTCAACAGAATCGGGTTCATTCGCACATCGGCAGCAACGCCCGCCGCTTCCGCCTGCATTGCCTGCGCACGACCGACCTCTAAGCCGTCTGCGGTAGCGAAAGAGTTGAGAGCCATATTTTGACTTTTGAACGGTGCGACGGTGTAGCCGTCCTGCTTAAAGATACGGCATAAGCCTGCGACTATCAGGCTCTTTCCGACGCCTGACATGGTCCCCTGGATCATTAAGTTACGAACCATTAGATTTTATCAGCCCGCACCGAGGAGGGTACGGCATTTGGGATTAGGGCAATTTCTGTATTCAACGCTTCCATCTGTATAAAACTTCTGTCGTATCTGCTGATGACATTTGGGACACTCTATCATCACTTCATATGATACTGTATGTGACCTGCCTATGCTTTCCAGTCCTCCGCTTACATTTGTAAGCTCGTCGTCATTCAGCTTAAGCTTTCCTTCCATTTTGATCCTCCGTTTGCTGCATATAGTATTTTAACACTTCTGTATTATTTATACGATAGAAATATTTAAATGGCAGAAAAAGAAGAGGAAAGTATGGTATAATACCGCTGCAACATCGTAGAAAGGAAATGTTTTATACAGAAACGCAAATGCTGCCAAAGGACATGAACATGCTTATAAGCTATATAAATACAGGTCTCCGTGATAAATACGAGGATCTGGAGGATATGGCATCAAGTGAGGGCTTTGACGCAAAGGAGATAGCGGATAAGCTTACCTCGGCAGGATTTAGGTACGATGATGAGCTAAAAAGGGTTATAGGAGAATAAGTACAACGATTCGGAGGTAGATAAAATGAGACAGAAACCAGTGGTGATGATGGTGCTTGACGGATATGGTCTGTCAGACAATCATGAGGCAAATGCCGTGTACATGGCGAAGACCCCTGTAATGGACAGGCTTATGTCTGAGTATCCGTTTCAAAAGGGATATGCGTCAGGGCTTGCTGTAGGTCTGCCGGATGGTCAGATGGGAAATTCCGAGGTCGGACATATGAACATAGGCTCCGGCCGCATCATATATCAGGATCTGACACTTATCACCAAGTATATCGAAGAGGGTACCTTCTTTAAGAATGAAGAGCTGCTCCGCGCAATAAACAACTGTAAGGAGCATGATTCGGATCTTCATATCTGGGGTCTGCTGTCGGACGGAGGCGTACACAGCCACAATACTCATCTCTACGCGATACTTGAGCTCTGCAGGAAGGAAGGCTTTGATAAGGTTTACGTGCATCCTTTCTTTGACGGAAGAGATACACCCCCCGCGTCCGGCAAAGACTATCTGCAGGAGCTCATGGATAAGATGAAAGAGATCGGAGTCGGCAAGGTGGCATCGCTTTCCGGCAGATACTACGCAATGGACAGGGACAACAACTGGGATCGCATCCAGAAGGCATATGATTCGCTTGTACTCGGAGAGGGAGTGAAGGCTGTAGATCCGATACAGGCTATGCAGGATTCCTACGACAAGGACGTGACAGATGAGTTTGTGCTGCCCACGGTCATCACGAATGAGGATGGTTCGCCTGTGTCTCTGGTGAAGCCAAACGATTCGGTTATCTTCTTTAATTTCCGTCCCGACAGGGCGAGAGAGATCACCAGGGCTTTCTGCTTCAGTGATGAGGATATCAAGGCACAGGGCGGAGATCCGGAGGATACCAAGACGATAGCTCATCTTAAGAGGGCAAACGGCTTTATGCCTCTCGTATATGTCTGCTTTAAGGATTATGACGAGACCATACCCAATAAGTATGTGGCTTTCAAGAAGGAGGAGATAGTAAACACCCTCGGAGAATATCTTGCAAATAACGGACTGAAGCAGCTGCGTATAGCGGAGACCGAGAAATACGCTCACGTCACTTTCTTCTTTAACGGCGGCATAGAGGAGCCGAATGAAGGAGAAGACAGGACGCTGGTGAATTCTCCCGCGGTAGCGACATATGACCTGAAGCCTGAGATGAGTGCTCCCGAGGTTTCAGAGAAGCTGAACGCTGCCATCACATCCGGCAAGTATGATGTCATCATCATCAACTTCGCAAACCCGGATATGGTGGGACATACAGGTGTGCTTGAGGCTGCGATCAAGGCGGTCGAGAGGATAGACCAGTGTGTGGGAGCAGCTGCGGAAGCAGTGAAGCAGATGGACGGAGTGCTTTTCATC
>CALDID010000279.1 GCA_937901865.1 uncultured Treponema sp. | reverse complement strand
CGACTTCGCCCGATTTTGATGAGTACGCTCACGACCGTTATTTCATTGATGCCGATGGCGTTCTTCCCTGGCGAAGGTTCTGCGTCTATGCAGCCGATTTCGCTCACGGTATTCGGCGGAATGACGTTCGGTTCTGTAATGACGCTTTTCCTTATGCCGACGGTATACTTTATCGTCAATAACCGCAGATTAAAGAAAGCGGCGAAGAAGAAGGCAAAAAAGCTCGCTCGTGAAGAGGCGAAAAAAGGCAATGTGCGAAAGACACGCGGCAAAAAGTTCGACGTGGCATTGACAACTGCAGAGGGCGAAGAAGTGCGTATCGCGACAGACGGCGATGAGGGGGATTTGAACCCAGAAGAAAAGAAGCTCTCTTCAGTCCATATTGAAATGCAAGATGAAAAGCCGCAAGATGATTCGGAAGCAGAAAGCACTGAAGAGGTGAAAAAGCCTGCCCGAAAGCCGCGCGCACGAAAACAGACAGAAGCTCAAGAACACTCAGAAGCTGTTGCAGAAGAGCCTGCACCTCAAAAGCCGAAGCGCACAACGCGAAAGCGCACGACAAAGCCAAAGGCTGAAGATGTTGCAGCGGCAGAAGAACAGAGCGAGGAGGAATAACGAATGGCAAAGAAAAAGGTTGATGAGCAAGCGGAGACTGACAAGCAGCGCGTTCGTATAGAGATAATATTCTCGCAGGCGTTGGAAGAGGATTTTCAGGAAGAGTTTGCAGACAACAACGTAGGCAAGCACTATACGAAGCTTTTTCCTGTGATGGGAGCAGGCTTTTCTAATCCGCGATTGGGCGATGCGATTTGGCCGCAGCTGAATATGATGTACATCATCTATTGCGACAGCGAGGAAGCCGAGAAAATCAAGATGATTATCTCAAAGCTCCGCGTTGTTTACAAAGATGAAGGCATTGCGTGCTTCATCTCGTCCGCAGAAGAATACTAAACAAAATCAGCAAAGGGCATAGGCGTATTAAGAAAAACTATGCCCTTTGTTTTCGCGCAAGTTATTCGCTGTCTATCGCACTTTTGAACCACGCTAAAAAGGTTGTGTCTGCGCCCTTGTCGTCTAGTTCAACCCAGCAATGTTCTCTTGAATCAAGCTCCACATTGACCGACGATTTGCAAAACCGAGCCAAAGTTCGCCCTGTCTTGTAGCCCTGTTCATAAATGCCCTTGTCATACTTTGCAATTTTCCAATAAAAGCGTATCGGCAATACATTCATCACCTCCCACGCCGTTGGTCTGTAATATCCGCTGCCAGAAATAACCGCCTTAAACAGAGCAGGCTCATAGCAAGCCAGTTTCACCACAAACTCCGCGCCCTGCGAATGTCCAAAGCCGATAATGCACTTTCTATCAATGAATTCGTTTCGCGCAACAAAGTTCTGCAAAAACAAACTCACATCATAACAATTCGTAAAATAATCCCCGCGCGAATGAAGCACCAACACCGCACATTTTTTAATATTTTGGATTTTTCATCAAGAAACATACGCCCAAATTTTTGCCGAGATGCATATTTGTCGTTTGAGCCGTGAAACGTTACGATTAAAGGCAATTTTGCGCTTTCATTATGCCTGTCGTTTCTATACTCGCTCGGAATATACAGATAATATTCAAAGCCTGCGGGAACAGTTTCATAAAACCATTTTGAATCGTCAAACAGCGTCTTTGCCCAAAAGTAATCTGCGTCAAACGTGATTTTCAGCTCTTTTCGCCGATGAACTTTTTCGTTGAGTAAAATGAGCAAAATCAAAAGAAAAGCAAAAAATACGCTGGCAATTACAGCCCAGATTCTCTTTCTTCTTTCCATCGCTGTGCCTCCGCTAGCAACTTTGAAACAACCGCGACTTTCCCTTCAACGTAGGCTTCGCGGTTATCGGGGAAAAGGAGTGCGAGCCTTTCTTTTTCCGCCTCGTACTCTTTTGCCGCTGTTGTGTTCGCATTGAGATAATCGCGAAAGTTTAGATAATTATTCCATTCAGAACTATTATGTAAGACAACGTGAATATGATGAGTTCGCGTGTCGGCGGCAAAATCGCCTTTGACATACAAAAGTTGTTCAGGTCGCTCATCGAATCGGAAGATAATTCCCGCCTTTTCAAGCTCCTCATTCTTTTTAATCACCGCATCATAATCACGAACCGCCACCGCAATATCGATAATCGGCTTTGCTTTTATCGCCTTTATCGACGTGCTTCCGATATGCTCCACCGCCACGCTTACGCCGCCGAGAGCCGTTTTGATGTCGCGTATCACCTGCCGCGCATTCTCTTCCCAGATTTCTTGATGGCTTTCAAGATACACCACACCGCGCTTCATTCCAATGCTCATTTCTCATCTCCTACAAAAAAACGCCCTCGCACACGGAGAGCGTTTGTATGTGCAAAAAAGGCTAGGCTTGGCGACAATAAAGCTTCGTGTAGTACGAAAGGAACTCGCCTGCACTTTCGCTGATTTCCTCACGCAAAGCGCGCCACTTCCAGTTCGTGCCGACAGAACTCGGAGCGTTCATTCGCGCCTCGCTGCCCAAGCCGATGAGGTCTTGCATCGTCGTAATGCAGGTGTTCGACACGCTCGACAATGCCGCAATCATCATATCAAAGCGCAGATTGTCCATCGATGAGCGCAGATATTTCACCGCATATTCCACATCGCTCGCCGCCGCGCTCGTCTTCCAGCCCTCAATCGTGTCGTTATCGTGAGTGCCCGTGTAAACCACCGAGTTTTGAATATATCGGTGCGGCAAATAATCGCTTTCCTCGCGCGAATCAAAGGCGAACTGCACGATTTTCATTCCCGGGAAGCCCACATGCGAGAGCAACGCCTTCACCTCAGGCGTAAGATAGCCCAAGTCCTCCGCGATAATCGGCAAATCGCCCATACTGCGCTTAATGCTGTCGAACAGTGCCGCGTCAGGACCTTTTCGCCACGTTCCGTTTCGCGCCGTCTTGTCGCCGAACGGAATGCAATAATACGACTCAAAGCCGCGGAAATGGTCAATGCGAATCACGTCGAACAGCCGCAGGCTCTTCTGCAATCGCTTTTTCCACCACGCAAAATGCGTCTTTTTCTGATACTCCCAGTTGTACACAGGGTTTCCCCACAGCTGACCGTCCGCGCTGAATGCGTCTGGCGGGCACCCTGCCACTTCAATCGGCTGGCGGTTTTCGTCGAGCATAAACTGTTCTGGGAACGACCACACATCGCTTGAATCCGCTGCCACATAAATCGGAATGTCGCCGATGAGCTTTACGCCGTTTTTGTTCGCGTAGGCTCTGAGCGCGTTCCACTGGCGGAAAAAGAAATATTGCAGCATTTTGTAGTATTCGATTCTGTCCGCGCATTTTTTTGTCCACGCTTTTACCGCGTCCTTTTGCTTCTGCCTGATGTCCGCTTCCCAGCTCACGAACGCCGCGCCGCCGTGCGCATCTTTCACCGCCATAAACAGCGCGTAATCGTCAAGCCAATCCTTGTTTTCCTTGCAAAAATCAGCGTAATCGGCAGGCACATTCTTCTTAAAGTTCTCGTGCAACTTTGCAAAGAGCTTCTGTCGGTTCTGATACATCAAGCCAAAATCCACATAACGCGGATTGTCGCCCCAATTCTCGCCCTCAAAATCGGCGCGGTCAAGATAGCCCTCTTCGGCAAGCGTTTCGGGGTCGATAAAATACGGATTGCCCGCAAACGTCGAAAAGCTCTGATACGGCGAATCTCCGTAGCCCGTCGGACCGACAGGAAGCACCTGCCAATACGTCTGACCGTATTTTGCCAGCCAATCGACGAACGCAAACGCCTCCGCGCCCAGAGTTCCGATACCCGTTTTGCTCGGCAGCGACGAAATGTGAAACAGCACGCCGCTTTTTCTCGTATTCAAAATGTTTTCTTCTGCCATAATTTTTCTCCACTCTGCTTAAAAATATTCTGCTTCTGCAAATCTATTGCAGAGAATTCTCGTATCGCTCAAAGAATTGGGCGACCGTAAGAATCTCGATGTCCTCAAAAGAGCCGAGCGACAATAAATCGTTGTCCCCGCTCACGACATACACGCATTTCGCCTCCGCCGCGCACTCAAGAAACTTGTTGTCGTCTTTGTCGCGGCACACGTCGATTTTCCGCGTCGGCGAAACCACGGCACTTGACGACACAAAATGCTCGAGCGGAAATCGGCGCGGTCGGTTCGGATATTTTCGGGATATACGGGTGATTATCTCTTCGTATTCCAAAACAATTTCTCTTGAAACCGCCGTTTCAACCTTCCTGTTCATCGCTAATTGCAACAATTCAGAAGGCTTGCCGCCGAAAAACATCGCCGAAATAATGACGTTTGTGTCAATCACGATTCTCATAATGCCCTGCGTTTTTCTGCGCGCACTTCTTTTATCGTGTCCGCAATGTCCTGCTCCGTCATTCCGACTTCTTTCGCCCACGCCTGCGTTTGTGCGCACAGCGTATTGAACTCATCAATTCTCGCTTCTTGCTCGTGGCGAAACACGACATAGCGGATTATTTGGGAAATCTCTTCAAGGCACTCCTCGGGAGCTTCCCGCACCTGCGTCAAAACTGCTTCGTAACTCATAGT
>CALDID010000278.1 GCA_937901865.1 uncultured Treponema sp. | reverse complement strand
GTCAAGGTGAGATAGTAACACGTTTTTTCTAGCATACCTTTTGTAACAGCTCCTAAAATTTATCCATTTTTGCTATTTTTACAAAAAACCTCTTTTTCTTTAGAAAATTCAAAAAAGTGTCATATAATACTTAACTATGAAACAACAATTCATCAATTTTTGGTCTTTAATCTTCAAGACAATCAGAAATTCTCTTGTTATGGTACTTCCAATTCTTTTCATAGGAAGTTTCTCTGTTCTGCTCGTTTACTTTCCAATAGATGCCTATCAGCACTTCATCTCTTCTTTTGCAGGCGGCACAATTCAATATTTTCTCTTTATGATTCAGCTTTCAACGCTGGGGCTGCTTCCTGTTTATATGACTGCATCGATAAACGTAACATATTCCAATATGACGCAAGAAGGACAAAAACTCACGAGCCGCTTAGCAAGTCTTTTAGCAGCATTGAGCAGTTTCTTTATTCTTTCTGGTGTTTTTTCAAGCGGATTCGACATAAAAAGCCTTAGCAGTCAAGGGCTTTTCAGCTCTCTTCTTGCAGGCGTTTTCGCTTCTGTGATTTACCAAAAGTTAGAAAGCCTTTTCAAGAAAAGAAGCCTATTCATCGAAAGTGCAGACTCAACGTTTAACGCTTCACTTCAAGTTATGCTTCCCTATCTTTGTGTTGTACTTCTTTTTTTGTTTTTCAACTACTTTATCACAACCTGTTTTGGAGTATCAGGCATTCAAGAATTATTTATAAAAGCTATATCATCTCTCTTTTCAAAAATGCACCGTTCTTATTTTAGTGGCTTTCTGTTTATCCTTATCACATCAGTTCTATGGTGCTTTGGAATCCACGGAAACAAGGTTTTAGACACTGTTGCAGTCAATATGTTTCAAGATATTTTGCCTAATGAAATTGTGTCAAAAACCTTCATCGATACATTCGTTCACATTGGCGGCACAGGAACAATTCTCGCGGTTGTTATCTCAATTTTCTTTTTTGCCAAGACCAAAACGTCCAAAAGACTTGCAAAACTTGCTCTGCTTCCATCTGTTTTCAATATCGGGGAAGTTATCGTTTTTGCTCTTCCTTTAATCTGCAATCCCTATATGATTATTCCGTTCATTCTTGTTCCAGAAGCCTGTTATTCATTTGCATATCTTATGACAAAAGCAAACTTTTTGCCTCTTGTCGTAAATGAAGTTCATTGGACAACTCCTCTTTTCTTGAGCGGATTTCTTGCAACAGGTTCAATAAAAGCCGCTGTCGTTCAGCTTTTAAACATCATTCTTTCTGTTGAAATCTACACACCGTTTTTTATTCTCTATGAAAAGAAATACATAGGAAAACTATCAAATTCTATGGAATCCCTCGTAAAAATTCTAAAACATAGCGAAGAAACAACAGAACCTGTAGTGTTAACAGAGTGCGAAGGCAACGAAGGTCGGCTCGCAAAGAGTTTAGCAAATGAACTCAATGAGAATATAGGATATGGATTTAGTGATGTACCGTCGCTAGAAAGAAACACCTTGCTAATGAAGTATCAGCCTCAATTCGATAACAATGGAAAATGTATTGGAGCAGAATCTCTTTTGCGCTGGAATCATACAAAATACGGCATTGTCTATCCGCCTCTTGTCGTACATCTTGCAAAAGAAAGCAATACTCTCTACAAACTTGAAACAGCAATTTTCAGAAAATCAGTGCAAGATTCCGTCATACTAAGAGAAATCTTTGGTGAAGATTTCAAATTAAGCATAAATATCACGGTATCTTCACTTAATGACGCACGCTTACTCCCGTTCCTCAAAGACTTAACGACACAATATCCATTTAAACGAGGCTCGCTTTGCATCGAAATCACCGAAGAAACCGCACTTGAGACCACAAAAGAAACGAGTGAGCTTATTAACAAAATAAAAGACTTAGGCTTCACATTTGCCCTTGATGATTTTAGTATGGGACACACCAGTTTGCAATATCTTCAATACAATAAGTTCGATATGGTCAAGCTAGACGGAAATCTTATCCGCTCTATTCTTGAAAATGAGCGCACAAAAGAAATCATCAATTCCATTGTGTACCTCTCTCATTCTCTCGGTTTCAAGGTCATTGCAGAATTCGTCGAAACAAGCGAACAACAACAAGCTCTTGAATCTATCGGAGTAAACTTGTATCAAGGCTATTTATACAGCCCTGCAATAGACAAAAACAACCTTTTGACTTTAGGATATACTTTAAAGAACAAACAAAGATGAAAAATTATTTGTGATATGTATATATCGCGATTGATTTTATGTTTCCCGACGGATAATAGCTATAGTCATTGACGAAATACGTTATTGTTCCGTCGGATTTTTTTTCACTCTTTTCCCTGCCTTGTGCATCAAAAACATTCCATGTTTCATTGCCGAGCGAATCTTTTGAATGAACTTTATTTCCTCTCACATCATACTCATACCACGACTCAAATCCATTGGTCGAAAAATGAATACAATTTCCCTTTTCATCATATTCGTACCAAGCTTCATAATTAGCAGACGTTCTATAATATATTTTGTTTCCGCATTCGTCATACACAGACCACGTTTCTAAATACGGCGAAACAGAATGTATTTCTCTGCCGTTCTCGTCATATTCCCACAAAGCTTCATCGCCATTATTATTTTCACTATGTACTACATTTCCCTTATCATCATATTCAAACCAAACCTCTTCACCGTCAGAGTTTTTTGAATATATTTCATTCCCGAAATTATCAAATTCGCTCCACGTTTCAAAGCCCTGTTCATTTTTATAGTGTATTTTATTTCCCTTTTCGTCATATTCATACACTTCAAAAAGAGTAAGCCATCTCCCTACTCTTCTGCCATTTTCAGTAACTTGCCTATATATTTTTTGTTGCACTTTTGTTTGAGCCATCGCTATAACACAAAAAAAAGCCATAACTACTGTTAATATCGTAATTCTCATATTTCACATTCTATTGCACAACATAATCTTTGTCGAGATGAGCATATAAAAAAACTCCCTCTGCCAACGACAGAGAGAGGTGTTATATCGGTATAAAAAGAATTTTCGGTGCAATTAAAAATACTTGCCGCACCGAACGCGCAAGATGATTTTACTTAGACTCAGCCTTTACGCCGTATCTCTTGTTGAAGCGGTCAATGCGTCCAGCTGTATCGACGAGCTTCTGCTTACCAGTATAGAACGGGTGGCAAGCAGAACAGATTTCAACGTTGATGTTCTCGACTGTTGAACGAGTCTCAATTACGTTGCCGCATACACAAGTGATTTTAGTCATCTTGTACTCAGGGTGGATTCCCTTCTTCATATAAAACTCCTGTATTTGAAGACCTTGCCCTATGCAGTAGAAAGCCCGATTAGCAGTTTCCTCATCGTTAGCAATCAAAACGGCATAACAAAGCCTAAAAATCAATGTAACGTGTACTTATTCTATACAAAATACACAGTCTTATCAAGTCTTAGGAAAAAAAAAGAGAAAAAAATCAAGAAATTGCCGCACTTCCTGTATTCATTGAAGCCAAGAAAGCATTATTGTCTTTGCTCTTTTTCATTTGTCCTAAGAGCATTTCAAGAATTTCTGAATCTTCCATAGGATTAAGAACTTTTCGCAATACCCAAAGTTTCTGCAATTCGTTTTCGGTAAGCAAAAGCTCTTCTTTTCTCGTTCCGCTCTTCTTAATGTTGATAGCAGGGAACAGGCGGCGTTCTGCAAGTTTTCGGTCAAGGTCAATTTCACTGTTTCCAGTACCCTTGAACTCTTCAAAAATAACCTCGTCCATTCGACTGCCTGTATCAATAAGAGCCGTAGAAATTATCGTCAGAGACCCGCCTTCTTCCACATTGCGAGCCGCACCAAAGAACCTCTTTGGCTTGTGCAGAGCGTTTGAATCAACACCGCCAGAAAGCACCTTGCCTGATGTCGGCACAGTCTGATTATAAGCACGCGCAAGACGAGTGATAGAATCAAGGAAGATAACAACATCTCTTTTGTGCTCTACCAATCTTTTCGCTTTCTCTAAAACCATTTCTGCAACTTGAACGTGTCTTGTAGCCTGCTCATCAAAAGTAGAAGAGATAACTTCCGCTTTTATAGAACGCTCCATCTCAGTAACTTCCTCAGGACGCTCATCAATTAAAAGCACGATTAAATACACTTCAGGGTGATTAGCAGTGATTGCGTTTGCAATCTTTTGCATAAGAATAGTTTTTCCAGCTTTTGGAGGCGCAACAATCAAAAGACGCTGACCTTTTCCAATCGGAGAGAATAAATCAACAATACGAGTTGAATATTCATCAGAAACTGTTTCAAGGCGGAGCTTGTTATTCGGATAAAGCGGAGTAAGGTTTTCAAACGGGATACGAGTTTGAGCAACTCTTGGGTCGTCATAATTGACTGTTTCAATACGAAGAAGCGCAAAGAACCGCTCTCCCTCTTTTGGACTTCGTGTCTGTCCATAAACAGTATCGCCTGTTTTCAAATTAAAAAGCCTAATTTGGCTCGGCGATATGTAAATATCATCAGGGCCAGGAAGATAGCTGTTTTGTGGCGAGCGCAAAAAACCATATCCATCTGGCAAAATCTCTAGTACGCCAGAAGCAAAAATAATTCCCCCGTGTTCTGTAAGTGCTTTTAGAATTACAAAGATAACTTCTTGCTTCTTCATTGGAGCTAAATCATCTTCGTTTATGCCGTATTGAGTTGCAAGATTTCGCAAATCAGGCATACTCATTTTTGTCAAATCATTGATTAAAAGGCGCGGTTTCGATTCATACTCTTCCACATTTTCGATTCTCTGCATAGCCTCGATTTCGGCTCTCGCTTGGCTTTGTCTTTCTGAATTATCGCGACGTGAATAACGGCTGTTTCTTTGGTATCTCTCCCTTCCCCATCGCTGCCGTGTATTTTCATAGCGTTCTCTTGAACGAGACGTATAGCTTGCATGTGAAGCAGTAGGATTTTCTGGTGTTTCTTTTTCTTCATTAGAAGTATCTTGAATCTCTTCTTGAGAGTACTCCTTTTCTTCAGTATCACTTTGCATTGTCTGCTCAGTTTTTTCACTTGCCGCTGCAGATTCACTTTCTTTTTGAGCTACATCGCAAGAATTCTCTACTGTTTCAGTCGCTTCTTTTCTTTCCTCTTCTTTCGCCGCTTCTTCTTGAGCGACTTTTACGACCTTTCTTCTTCTACCTCTAGGCTTTGCAACAACTTCTTCTGTTGCACTGTCGGCTTGTTGCACCTGATTTTCTCCATTCTCTTCACCAGAGTATTCTTTAGTTGGTGCCATTCAATTCTCCATTGTCATAGATTGTGTATATATGGTGATATGATTATCTAGCTTGTGCAATTTTGGTAACAAGGGCATTCTTAAATTCCACAGACGCTTGGGCAAATAAATCTTTTTCAGTATTCTCTTCAAGCATTGTTACTTGACCTTCGTATTCAACATCGTCAGCAATACGGAGCCTTGGCGTATCCAAATCACCAGAAACGACACTGCCTGAACAAAATTCTATTCTATCGCTTGCGTGGATATTTCCATTCACTTTCCCTGAAACAATCAGAGATTTTATAGACATATCGTCCACAGAACAAACTGCTGTTTTTTCTATTTCTAAATCCCCAGTCGCTTTTATTGTACCATGAAATTTTCCAGCAATAACCAAAGAATCACTAAATTCTAAAACGCCGTCAAACTCCGTTTCTTGACCGAAATATGTTTCGTTTGTTTCTTTATTTTCCATAATTAAGATTATCGTCGAAATTATCAGTATATTTATGGTAGGATTTACTTATTTCTGCCCCCAATAAAAAAGGGACAGAAATACAAGCATAACTGCTTATTTTGACTTAACAGGAAGCTCCCAAAGTGCTTTTTTCAATTCTTGCCCAGAACGGAAAGCCGCAACATAATGAGGAGCTACTGAAAGCTGCTCGCCAGTTTTAGGATTTCGAGCTTTTGCTCTGCCTTTTCTCAAGCGTGGCTCAAACGTACCAAATCCTCGAAGTTCTATTGTAGAACCACTTTTCAAAGATTCTTTTAGCTGTTCTAGCAATTTTTCTACTACTTCCTGAACAAGGCGCTTTTCACATTCTCTTGTATCTTGGTAAATTGCCTCTACCAAGTCATACTTCGTGACTTTTTTTTGTGCCATGCAACTACCATCCCAGCAACACTTTGAAATTATTTTTCTTTTGTGTACAAAAACAAGAGGGAATCACAACTTTTCTAGCAATGACTCCCGTTTTCTCTTGTTATTTAGCAGCAGTCACACCAAATGAAACATTGTAAAGCTTCATCATGCGAGACTTCTTGCGGGATACAGCGTTGCGAGTAAGGATACCCTTACGTCCTGCTGAATCAAGTTCAGAAACCAAAGTCTTGAGAGCAACCTTAGCAAGCTCCTCATCTTTTTTCTGAACAGCTGCAACAAATGACTTCGCATAAGTGCGGCATGTACTCTTCACAGCCTTATTGCGCAGACGGCGAACTTCGCTCTGTGCAAAAGCTTTCTCTGCAGATGTCTTCTTTTTCAAAAGAGAACCCCCAAACAAAAACTTCATTTATATTATCAAAGCGTTTTCTATTAGTCAAGTGAGTTTTCAAGCTAAACTCTTTTTATATACAGCTTTAGACATAAAAAAATGGCTCTGCCCATTCTAAGACAAAGCCAAATCACTAACTAGTGAAAGTAATTACTCTACAACCACTGGAGCTTCTTCACTAACAGTCTCTGTTGCTTCAGTTGCAGCAGCTTCCTCTGTCTTCTCTGTTTCTTCAGCCTTTACTTCTTCAGTTGCAGCAGCTTCTGTTGTTGCTTCAGCCTCTGTCGTTGCTTCAGTTGCAGCAGCCTCTGTCTTTGTCTCCTCTGCAGGAGCAGCCTCTACCTTTGTAGAACCACAAGATGCGAATGCTAAAGCAACAGCTGCAATAGCTACCAATGTGATTGATTTCATAGCTTTCATAACGTAACTCCTTATTGAACTTCTTTTTAATAAGAAGCTCAATATAGTTTGTATCATATCAAACTCAATAACTTTTTGCAATTACTTTCTACTATTTATTTTACGCTATTTTTCTCAAAGCAATAAAAATAAAGGGAATATCGACGATTGAGGTGAGCACATACGCAAGCGGCTGCGCCTCTTCAATGCCGCTCAGTCCGCGAAAATACGCAAGGAGCGCAAGGCAGGGAATAAAAATAATGCCTGCACGAAACGAAGAATGAAGGCTCGACAACAATTTTTGTCCCGTCGTCTGCATTAAAAACTCGGTGATAACGCACACGCCCTGCACATACAGCGCAATGCACTGCAAGCGAAGCGCACGGCTCGCAACCGCAATAACGGCGGGGTCGTCGCGAAAAACGCGGATTATCGAAGCATTGAAGCACAGGCACAGCGTGCAAAGAACGGCAAGGCACACCGTCGCAAACGCCATCGTAAAAAAATACGCCTTTTTCACTCTCTCCATCTTTCCCGCCCCGTAATTAAAACTCGACACGGGCTGAAATCCCTGCCCAATCCCGATTGCAATCGACAAACAGAACATCGCGACACGGCTTGCAATGCTCATTCCTGCCACCGCCGCATCTCCGTACTGGCTTGCAAGCGAGTTCAAAAGCATCGTGGAAATGCAGCCGAGGGCGTTTCGCAGAAGGCTCGGCAATCCCGTCAAAACGATGTCGCTCAAAAGCGATTTTTTCAGCGTTACGGACTTGGTAGACAGCGTGCTTTGTGTTTTGCCGCGGAAAAACGCCGAAAGCAAAATGCAAAAACTCACGATTTGCGAAAGTGCCGTTGACAACCCCGCGCCAGACACGCCGAGATGAAAGACGAACATAAAAAGCGGGTCGCCCGCGATGTTGAGCAAACTGCCCGCCACCAGCCCAATCATCGAAAACGACGCTTTTCCCTCGTAGCGCAGAATGTTGTTCAGCGTGAAACTCGACACCGTGAACGGAGCGGCGATTAAAATCCAGCGGATATACGACGCGGCATAGGGGAAAATCGTGTCGGTCGAACCGAGCGCGTAAATCAGACGGCGCAAAAAGACAAAACCTAAGATTTCGATAAGCAGACCGAACGAAAACGACAGAAAAAATCCCGTAGACGCATAGCGCGAGGCGGCGGCGCGGTCTTGCCTGCCGAGCATACGCCCCACATAGTTTCCGCTGCCCTGCCCGAACAAAAAGCCGAACGCCATCAAAATCGTCATAAAGCCAAACACGATTCCGACCGCGCCCGACGCGCTTGTGCCGAGCTTGCCCACAAACGCAGTATCAACCATATTGTAAATATTCGTAACAAGCATACTGATGACCGTCGGCACCGTGAGCGACGCAATCAAGCGCGACACAGGCGTTTGAGTCATCTTGATATATTGTGCATTATTTTCCATTTTCGCTCCTTGCAAAATCACTCTTGTATCATACCCGATTCCGCAAGTAATTTCTATGCTGTCTTGACACGCCAATTTTTGCAGCAGCCTTTAAACAAGAATTTTTTCCTTGCCGCAACAGTGCGCCGACCTTTAAACAACTATTTTTTCCTCAATGTAATTTGCACAAAAAAATCCCCTCGCCTACAAGGAGAGGGGTTAGGGGTGAGGTTAGAACTTCACTTTGATGCCAGTGCCTTCGTAATACTCGGCGCGAAGCTCTTTCACCTGCTTGTCTGCAAGATAATCATCAAAGTTCATCATTCGGTCAATAATGCCGTTCGGAGTGAACTCAATAATGCGGTTCGCAATCGACGAAATGAACTCGTGGTCGTGGCTTGAGAACAGCACAACGCCGGGGAACTGCACCAGTCCGTCATTCAAGCTCGTGATAGATTCAAGGTCGAGGTGGTTCGTCGGGTCGTCCATAATGATGACGTTCGCGCCCGAAAGCATCAGCTTCGACAGCATACAGCGCACCTTTTCGCCTCCCGAAAGCACCTTGACCTTCTTCAAGCTCTCGTCGCCAGAAAACAACATTCGCCCGAGGAAGCCGCGCACATACGCATCGTCCTGCTCCTTTGAATACTGCTTGAGCCATTCCGTAATGTTAAGGTCGTTGTCAAAATAGCTCGTCGTATCGCGCGGAAGATAAGTGTGGCTCGTTGTCTGACCCCAGTTGTATTCGCCTGCGTCGGCTTTTAGCTCATCGGCGACAATGCTGAAGAACGCGCTGATTGCGTTGTGCTCCATACCGACGAACGCGACCTTTTCGCCCGGGTGAATCGTGAGGTCGAGTTTCTTGAGCAAATGCACGCCGTCGCGGTCGGTGTAATCCAATCCCTTCGCGTCAAGCACGAAATTGCCGATTGCGCGGTCTGCCTTGAAATTGACATACGGGAACTTTCTGCTCGTAACAGGAAGCTCCTCAAGCTCCAATTTTTCAAGCACTTTCTTGCGACTCGTTGCCTGTCGGCTCTTTGCGGCGTTAGAAGCGAATCGCTGAATGAATTGCTTGAGGTCAGCCATTTTCTCTTCGCGCGCTTTGGCTTGGTCTTTTGCCTGCCGCTGCATAATCTGGCTCATCTGATACCAGAAATCGTAGTTGCCCGCGTACTGCGTGATTTTGCCGAAATCAATATCGCAAATGTAAGTGCAGACCGTGTTCAAAAAGTGGCGGTCGTGGCTCACGACGATAACCGTGTTTTCAAACTCCATCAAGAACTCTTCAAGCCACGTTATCGCTTCGAGGTCAAGACCGTTCGTCGGCTCATCGAGGAGCAAAATATCAGGCTTGCCGAAAAGCGCCTGCGCCAAAAGCACGCGGACTTTCTGGCTTTCGTCAAGCTCTCTCATCATCTTGCCGTGATACTCTTCCTCAAGACCCAATCCCGAAAGCATCTGCTCAATGTCGTTCTCCGCCTCATATCCGCCAAGCTCGCCGAACTCCGCCTCCATTTCGCTCGCCTTTATGCCGTCCTCTTCGCTAAAATCAGGCTTTTCATAAATCGCGTCTTTTGCCTTTTCCAGCTCATAGAGCTTAGGGAAACCCATTTTCACCGTTTCCATCACAGAATAATCGTCGAAGGCAAAGTGGTTCTGCACGAGGGTCGCCATACGCTCGCCCGTCGAAATGCTGATTTCGCCCGAATCGTGCTCAATCTCGCCGTTTAAGACCTTGAGGAACGTAGACTTTCCCGCCCCGTTCGCGCCGATAATGCCGTAGCAGTTGCCGGGCGTAAACTTCAAATTAACATCTTTAAACAAAGGCTTTTCGCCAAACTTCAAACTAACATCGCTAACCGTAATCATTCTTTTTCCCCAGTAAATATCCTCTACCCTATGCGGTAGAACACTTCTACCCTATGCGGTAGAACAATTCGACCCTATACGGTAGAACACTCCGTACCCATGCGGTCGGACACTCCGTAGCTATGCCTACGGACAATCCGTAGCTATGCGTACGGACAATCCGTATACAAAAATTATTTTCCAAAAAACGCTTTTATGCGGCTGAACAAACTTCTGCTCTTCAATCCGCCACCACCAGTGGCTTTTTCACCAACACTCTTATTCTGTTTTTGAGAAGCAGCAGGCACAGCCTGTTTTGTAACTGTATTTTGCTTTTGACCTTTCGACTTTTTTTGAGAAGCAGCCTTTGATTGAGAAACAGCCTGCGGCTGCTTTGACGGTTCAGAAATGGCTGTGCCATATTTTTCTTTGTAGAACTTCATTCGCTCGTCAAACGACATCTGCGCCATCTTCGCTTCTTCCTCAGGATTGCGCTCAACGCTTTTCACGCGGCGGTCGCGCTTGTACTCGCTTGCCTTTGCCCTGTTGCGCTCGCTGTATCTGCCCGCCCCGCGCTTCTTCTTCGCGCCTTGCAAGCCGTCGCCTGCCATCTCGCCTGTCGTAGCGAATGCACCAGCCGCCTGCGACACGCTCGCCGCCGTCTTTCGCACTCGCTCCATATCAAGCGCACGCTCGCCGCGTCTTCTCCTGCCGCCTCTGCGCCCCCGCTTTTCCTCTGCGCGACGAGAGCCGAAATCGCTCTTGTCGTCGTAATCCTCGCGCCAATTCTGCACTCGAATATACACGTCGCGGCTCTTGTCTTCCGCATACATCGACTCATCGGCAACGCGCGACGGAATGGATTTCTCAATATATCGCTCGATTGCAGGAAGCGAATACACATCTTGCTCGCTGCAGAACGTGTACGCCTTGCCCGTCTTTCCCGCTCTCGCCGTGCGCCCAATGCGATGAACGTAATTCTCCGCCTCGTTCGGCAAATCGTAATTGATGACCATCGCCAAATCGTTCACGTCGATACCGCGCGCCGCCACATCTGTCGCCACCAGCACATTGACCTTTCCCGCCTTAAAGTCGTTCAACACCGCCAAACGCTTTTTCTGCGGCAAATCGCCGATGATGAACTCGCTCTTTATGCCGTTGATTTCAAGCCGCTTCGACAGCACTTCGCACATCTTCTTTGTGTTGCAGAAAATCATCACGCTACTAGGCTTTTCGCTGTTCAGCAATCCGATGAGCAATCGATTTTTCTCGTCGCTCGAAACGTGGAGCAGCTCTTGGTCGATGTCTTCAACCGTGATATTCTCCGCCTCAATCGTGATTTCCTTTGCATCGCGCGTGTACTCCCACGCCAAGTTCTTGACGTATGAATTGAGCGTTGCCGAAAAGAGCATCGTCTGCCGTTTTTCCGATTGCGGCAAGACCTTGAGGAGCGTGCGCAAATCGGGATAGAAGCCCATATCAAACATACGGTCGGCTTCGTCGATGACGAGATACGACACGCTGCTCAAATTCATCTGACCGCCCTGCTCTAAGTCAATGACGCGACCCGGCGTGCCGATGATAATATCCACACCCTTTTTGAGCGCACTCACCTGCTTGTCGTAGCCCACACCGCCGTAAAAAGAGCGCGCAAAGAGTTTTGAGCCAGAAAGAAGCGTTTTCGCCTCCTCTTCCACCTGAACGGCGAGTTCGCGAGTCGGGACAAGAATTAAAGCCTTTGCGCCGTTTTCTGATTTTGAGAGCATTTCTTGAATGATAGAAACAAGATACGCCGCCGTTTTTCCCGTGCCAGTCTGAGACTGCACATACAAATCCGCGCCTTGCTGAGAGGCGTTAAGCACCTGTTCCTGCACAGGCGTGCACGTTACATAGCCAGCCGCCTGAATACCCTTGAGCAGCTCTTCGTGCAATGCAAATTCAGTAAAATCCATTGGATAACCCATATATATAGAAGTCAGATTGCGAAATAAAAAAAATCAAGTTATGTGCAGTATATCTTTTTTCAGAGAAAGTGTATAGTAGACTTTTTTTCGCGCAGGCTCAGCCTGTTTTTCAAAAAGCGCTTGCAGCGATACATCTTTGTGGTTACAAAAAAGTGCGTTCTTTCGTGCGTGCATTTATTCGGTTACAATAAAAAAATCGGAGGCATACAGCATGCTTAATATTGAATCTCTTTTAGGTTTTAAGGGAAAGACCGTCGTCATTACAGGCGCGGCTTCTGGAATGGCGAAATCTGCGACAGAACTGCTTTTGTCGCTTGGTGCGGACGTGTACGCAGTGGATATGAACGAAGTAGAGTTGCCCGTGAAAAAAAGCATACGCGGAAATCTTGCTGAAAAAACAAAAATCGACGAAGTTGTCGCACAATTACCAGAGAAAATTGACATTTTGTATATGTGCCACGGCGTTGGCTTGCGACCGAATTGGGAAAAGTTCATTCAGATGGTGAACTTTGTGGGACAGCGGTATATGGCAGAAAAACTGCTTCCTCGCATTGTGGACGGCGGAGCGGTGGTCTTCATCTCGTCATCAGGCGGCTATGGCTGGCAGGCGAATATGGCAAATGTGGGTGGCATTTTAAAAACACAGAGCTTTGAAGAAGCGGAAGCGTGGGTTGATTCGCACCTTGATATTTTTGGAGCGGGAAAGCCAGACCCGTATCAATTTTCAAAGCAGTGCTTGAACGCCTACGTCAAATCGATGACGCGGGACGAAAAGTATATTTCGCGCAAAATCCGCATTAACGCCATTGCCCCAAGTTTTACAAACACGCCGCTCATCAAGGATTTTAACAAGGCGGTCAGCAAAGACGGCACAGACAAAAGCGGTGAAAACGAAATGTATAATCTCTTTTTGAAGAGCTGGAACGGTCGTGCAGGAGAGCCTGAAGAAATGGCGTACCCGCTCGTCATCTTCGGAAGCGACATTTGCAGCTATATGAGCGGTCAGATTATCGGAATCGATTTCGGTATGACAGGCGAACTCGATTGGAAAGCGGCAAACGCATAGCGTATGGAATACAGAAGAGATAATAGTGCGGTATATGTGCGATTTGACAAAGGAGATGAAATCCTTTCTGGAATTTTGCAGGTATGCCAACACGAAAAGATTCTTTCAGCAACGTATTCAGGCATAGGTGCGTGCAAAACTGCGGTCGTGGCAACTTATATTCCCGAAAAAGATGATTTTGTGCCACACGAAAAGCATGGTATGCTCGAACTCTTATCGCTTACGGGAAATATTTCCGCCGATGAGCATGGGGAGATTTTCGAGCATACGCACGCAGTTTTTTCATTTCTTGAGGGCGAAGAAGTTTCGCTTTTCGGAGGTCATCTCAAAAAAACTGTCGTTCTCTACACGGCAGAAATTTGTATCCGCCCTGCAAGTTTTGTTATCGGTCGAAAGATTGACAGCGCAACAGGAATTACCGTGTGGGACTTGCAAAAGCCACTATAACAGCGTCTTTTGCCTCTCTCGATGTTCATCAGAATAGCGATGAGTCTTCTTGCTTCTGTCTTTCTGTACGCCTCGTGCGTATTCGATTTCAGGATAGCCGAAGCCGATGATAATCCCTGTGAAATGGTCTTTTGGAATGTGGAGCATATCCCGCGCTTTTGGCGAAAGTTCGTTCAAAACCTCCGCGGGATAACTCATAATCGCAGTGCCTAGCCCGTGAGCATTGCACAATAACTCAAAATATGCGCTGGCTATCGTGCAGTTGACTTTGCTGTCTTCTGCCCATTTGCCTGCGCATTTTTCGTGCGCAATGAACAAATGCGGTGCGCCGCAGAAAAGCAAATCGCCTTTTCGCACACTCTTTTCAGATTGTTTCATTTTGCTGTAGTAAAAATCGCTAAAACTGTGCGTATAGATATGCCGCCTCGCTTTTTCGTCCATATCGGCATAAGCGATTTTGCGGATTTCGTCAACGCGCTCTTTGTCATCAATGACGGTGTATTCCACACCTTGCGCATTTCCGCCCGTTGGAACAGCTGCCATTGCGTTCAGTATGCCTGTAAGCACGGCTTTATCGACATTTTTATCAAGAAATCGCCTGCAAGAACGTCGGTTTACAACGAGCCGCTCCATATATTCGCCCATTTCCTTTGGCGGAGGCAAAAGCGAATCTTCGCTTTTTTTCCCGAAAATCGAAATCGCACCGCGCGGACATACAGCAAGGCAATGCTGACATCTCCAACACCCGCGCCAGCCAAAACGCTCAAAACTCTTCATTTCAGGATAGCCATCTTTTCCCATTTCAATGACCATTCCAGAACAAGTATTTACGCATTTACCGCATTTCACGCACTTTGCTTTATCCACAACAAAGCGCGTAGTTTGTGCATTTTCCATTTATAACCTCGCCATAATACTCTCTTTGCTATTTCACGTTTTCTGCAAAAAACGCCGTCGCAATGTCCAATGCTTTTTCCAAATGCTCAGTAAAATCGTGAGTTTCGCCTTGAAGCAAATGAACATCGCTATTGTTCAACCACGTTTCATTAAAGCGCAGCGCATACGAAAACGGAACAGCCTCGTCGCTCTTTCCCTGCAACAAGCACACCTTGCCCGCATAGCCTGATGCCGTTTTGTAAATATCAAGACTTTGCGCTTCTTTCAGATATTCCCGACCGAGCTGAAATCGCCCCAAGCCGAACTTTTCTGGCAGATTCTCTGGGTCAAACGTGGCAAGCCCCGCCCAATTTCCTTGTAGCGCATAATCGTGCAAAACTGCCGCAGGCGCAAAAAGCACAATCGCCCGAATTTCATTTCCGTGCGTTCCTGCAAACATACTCGTAACGACTCCGCCTTGAGAATGACCAGCCATTGCGATTTTTGTTTCATCAACATACGAAAGCGATTTCACATAGTCAAAAACATTCTGCGCATCAATAAGCTCTTTTCCCACCGTCATTGCAGAAAAGTCGCCGCCGCTTTTACCGTGCCCGTTAAAGTCGAACCGCAGCGAAGCAATCCCGATTTTTTCAAGCCGATTTGCCAATCCCTCTATTATAAGATGTTCTTTTGAAGCCGTAAGCCCGTGGCAAAGAATGACCATCGGTATTTTCTGCCCTTTTTTGATTTTCGGAGTTTGAATAACCGCATCAAGCGCAACACCCTCGCTCATAATCGTAACTCGGTAGTGTTACAAAAGGTATGCTGGAAGAAGAAATG
>CALDID010000277.1 GCA_937901865.1 uncultured Treponema sp. | reverse complement strand
ATCGCGTCGAATTTCATATTATCCTCTTGTAACACTCCTTCCTCTTCAAACAATGCGCCGCTGTCAAACACGCCCTTTTTGCTAAACGCATTTTGTATCTCTTTTATCACCTCTCCCCCAGCCCCTCTCCTAGCAGGTGAGGGGAGTTGTTTCTTCCCCCCTTCGCCTCCTAGTAGAAGTGGGACGGGGAGTTGTTTCTTTCCCCCTTCGCCTCCTAGTAGAAGGGGGACGGGGGGTTGAGGTCTTCTTAGTTTCTCAACCAAGTTTTCAATATACGCAATATTCACTTTCGCGCCCGTAAAGCCCGCAAGCGTTCGCTCGCTTATCGCTTTCGCCATCGGTGTTTTGCACAGCACATAGATATTGTTTTCCAACACATCGCGCATGAGTTTTTCGCACAGCTCTTTTTCGGCGTTTATCCCGATTTCCAGCTTCTTTCGCTCGCGATACACGCTATACGCGCAATACAAAGCATACAATCCGCTTTTGCTGTTGATTTCAAGAATATGCGCCTTTTTATTGAAAATCTCTTTTGTAACGCCCTCGACTTCTGCTCTTTCAGCCACTTTGAGAGCTTCCTTTCCGTCCACGCTCCAAAAATGCCAGCCTCCCACGCTAGAGCCCAAGTGCATATTCACCACTTTCCACGGGGTCAAAACCGTTTCTTTGTCTGGGTTTCGGAACGTAGAAAAAATATCTGCAATCCGCTCTATTCGCTCTTCAATCGACATCTTGTCCGCCGCACGTGCCATATCGCGTATACGAATTCCAGCCTCGCGGAAAATGTCCGCGTCGTAATACTTTTTGAACGCCTTGAACATCGCCTTTGTAACGCCTTGCGGCATAAACTCTTTCCACGACACATCGTCCACAATGTCCGTAAAGTTGTCTAGCGTTATCGCCTCTTCGCCCACAAGCCTCGCGCCGTAAATCATCATCGGCATACGAATAGAAATGCCGCGCAAAATGCTTATCGCAACCGCTCTGTTCTCTTTCGCCTTTTTTATCGCCTCCAGCTCCTTTTTTTCCTCTTCGGTCAACTCAGGCTTTTTCCCTCTGTTTTCGCCCTGTTTTGTGCCGCGGTCTTCTTCGGTAAACCCCTGATTATTCAAATTAAAATCAAGCGTGTTTTGCATTGCCTTTGTTGTGCCGATGATTTTCTTGAGATTGTCAAATTCTTTTATCTCCACATCGTCGAGTTTCATCAGATTGCTATTGTAAAGTTTGCCGTCCTCAAAACCGCTTCTAACCACCTTTTCAATATACACTCTTTTAAGATGCCCCAACAGTTTATCAGTGTCGAACGATTTCATCTCGCTGCCGCTAAACGCAATAATCGGGCAGAAATTCAAGAAATCGCCTAAAATCGCCCTGTCGCCTCCGCCGTTTCCGCCATTCGCTCTTTTCCGTCCGCTCATCTTCGCCACTTCGGCAATCACTTTGAGCGTTCTGTCGGGCGCGAAATCGAAGACAAAACATTCTTCTTTCTGCTTGCCGCCGATAAGCGCAGGGGTTTGCACGCGGAAAATCGTCTGCATATAACTGCTTGCCGTCGTGTTGTAGCTTCCAGAGAGCATAAAGACCGCTGTCCACGGCTTCACACTTACACCCGTGGTGAGCTTTCCGCAAGAGAGCGTGATTGAATAGCTTTCGTCCGCATTGTCGCCGATTGCCTGATTTACGAGCGTGAGCGCGTCTTTTTCCGACACTTCCTCATCTCCGCTTCCTGCCACGTTCGCAATGTTGAACTGACCGAATACAGAGTGTTCTTTTAGCATTTTGCTCAACGCCCGCGCTTCTTTCACCCCGGGAATTATCCACAGCGAATGGCGGAAGTTTTCCTGATACGCTTTTGTGGAATACGGATAATGCGATTCTTTGCCGTCTTTGCCTTCTTTGCACAATAAATCCAAAAACTGCGCTACGTTTATTTTATGCACAAACTCGCCGTTTTCGTCGGTGCGGAAAAACTCGCGGAAGTTAAACGCAATCTCCAAATCTTTGTATTCAGGATACAGCGCGCCTAAATCATAAGTAAAGATATTCATCTTAGGCAGCACAGCATACGGATTGCTATCGCCAGAGTGCAGTATTTCCCACTCCGCTTTTGCCCTCTGCTCCATAATGTAATCCCATGTATAGATTTCATCTTCATTGAAATCGTCCATAAGATTGAATGGCGTTCCCGAAAGATAAAGCACACGGCTCTTTTCTTTTTTGCACAGCGCAAACACCTTTTGACCGAGTTCGGTTTTCGTTCCTTCGTGCGCCTCGTCTACGATAATCAGTTCCCAGTCAATCGCAAAAATCTCTTCGTTTTTGTCGAACTTGCCGCCCGCCATTTCCGAGCCGCGCATATCTTGAATCGAAGCAAAATACACAAAGCCGCCGTTGCTATTGATACAACTAGAAAGTGTTTCTCCGCGATGTTTTGAACCGTAACAAAATCCTTTCGCGTCATAGAAAATCTTTTTGTAATCATCGAACCAGCCTTCGTCTACAACGGGCTTATGAGTCAAAATCAGCGTTTTCTTAAAATTGCACTCCTTTACAACTTCGAGCGCGCACACCGTTTTCCCGAAACGCATTTTGCAGTTCCACAGCATTTTATGACTGCCGCTCTTTTTGGTGAACACCTTTAGCGCACGGTCTATTGCGTCTTTTTGCTCTGGGCGAAACACAATCGGCGTTTTCTCCTCGCTCACTTCACTAGCTAAAAGCGACTTTCTGCCCTCTTTTGCCGCCTTTATTGCGTTCTTCACGGTTTCAAGGTCGCACAAAAACCATTCATTAGCCTTGTGTTCCTTATCAAAAAACTTCTTTTTAACGCCAGAATGTAAAAGCACACTATGCACATCGTGGTCGCGAAACGGAACCGCCTCCGTATACAACAGCGTAAAATCCACCGCCGCCGTCTGCGTCTGTTGCCGTATTCTCTTATCCGCCGCCGCGTTCAGCACCTCATCATTCGACGCTATCTTCTGCCAATCCTCTCCCTCATAACTCGCGTCCCCCACCTTCAAAACGCCCTTATGCGCCTCGTCAGAAATGCTATATACATAGATGAGCTTTTGAACAAACGCCCTCTTAAACACCGCTTCACTCATTTTTGCGCTTTCCCCTTCTCGCCTAAAACTAAATCCACAAACCGCACTTTCTTATTCTTTTCCCAATCCATTATAACGCAATAAATCCCGTTGTGCATTTTATTATCGCCAGTCAAACAGCCATCGCACGCTTTTGCAATTATTTTTCTCTCAAACAAATCTTCTTCAACGATTTCTTTTTCACAGCACGACAACGGCACAACGCATTTTAAGCCGTCCATTTGCCAGATATTCCATACAATTATGTTTGCAAATTCCGCCGCTTCTTCCTCTGAAAGACTTTCTCCCCATCTCTCCTCATAATGTTCATCTATCGTGAGAAAAACATTCTTTCGCGCAATTAAGACATTATCGCCCTGCCAGTCATAGCCATACACACTTTGCACCGCCTTTTTTGCCCAAAACAGCCAATCCGCTTTTTCCGCCGTCTGTTCGCCCACAACACGCAATTTTCTATCTAAAAACCCGATTCTGTCTTTCACCGCAATATATTCACCCGTAACAGCATCGTATCGGCTCGTGATATACGGCGCTTCCCCGCACGAAATTTCCAGCCGCTTTGCTCTAATATAATCATTCCACGACTTGCCTTCTTCGCCAGAAAAGAGAATATTCCCGCTCCTCGTTTCCCATGATTTCTCTTTTTCGCTGTTAAAAACCTCTTTTCTGCAAAACCAGTTTTCATCGATTACATTATTTTGCCTGTTACAAATCCAGCTCGGCGTAAACACTTCGGCATTGTTCCGCACACGCTTCAACTGCTCTTCTTTTGATTTCTCGTTACGCGGTTTTATTTTATTCTCCGCATCGCGCTCCGTTATATACGAAGTTGTATCTTTTGCCCAGATGATATTCTTTCCCGACGACATATCTTTCAAGAATTCTTTTATATAATCCACATCTCTCCCCTTTATTTCTCTTTTCTATTATAGTATATTTTCTGATTTTGTCTATTTATTCTAACCAGTTAAAAATCTTTGTTTGACAAGGGACTTAAGTCCCTTGATACATCATTTCGTCAATCGCTGATTTTCAACTTCGTCAATTGCTTATTTACAACTTTGGCAATCGCTGATTTTTAACTTCGTCAATCGCTTATTTACAACTTCGTCAATCGCTTATTTACAACTTCGTCAATCGCTGATTTTCAACTTTGACAATCGTAAAAAAACGAAAAAAAAAATTTGCCAAGTTTGAAAAAAGTATGTATATTATATATAGGAGCGCAACTAACAAAAAATGCGCTATGGAGAGTTTACTATGATTGAAACAGATACTCAAAGAAAAACGAACTTTGCAGTAACGCTCACACCGTGCAATCTAAAAGAAAACACCTACATTGCACGAGTTCCGAGAAAGACTATCACTACTGACCAGCTTTTAGACCTCGTTTCCGCTCATAATCAGGGCATCGACCGCTTTTCTGTGGCTCACGCAATGGAGTTGCTGAAAAAAGAGATTCTTGAGCAAGCTGAACTCGGTTTTTCAGTGGATATTATGGACATCTGCAAGCTCTATATTGCTCCAACGTCCAGTGTGCAATCGCTTACGCCAGAAGCCGAAACAGTTACTGGTTTTGAAGCGCGTTTTGCTGTGAACGAGAAGCTAAAGGAGCGGCTTAAAAAGGTGAGTGCGAGTGTTGCAGGTGTTGTTGACTCCGCACCGAAGATTACGCAGATTGAAAACCCTATTGACTCGAAGGCAAGCGGAGTGCTCAAGGCGACATTCAGTGCGCGCATAAAAGGCGATAAACTGCAAGTGGGCGGGGAAGGCAGCGGCGTGTTCTTTGTGCCGTGTTTGGCAGGCGGAACTGCCGACGAGAACGAAGACCACTGGATAAAAGTGCCCGACGGATATTTTTCTAAGAACACGAAAACGACTTTGGAATTTTATCTGCCGCGCACACTCGAAGCCGACAAGAAATACTTTATTGCCGTTCGCACAGCATCTCGCGGAAAACTGGAGCTGAAATCTGCTGTAACGGGTATGAGTAAAATCGCGGTAACAATAGAAGAGTAATAGGCGAAAAATCTGTTAGTTGTTAGCAGATTCAAGAAATGCTGTTTTGACATCAGCCGCGAGCGGTTTTGCAAGGAATTCGCTTTCCAAGTGCAAAAACGCAGTGCGGCTGATATTTTTCGCGCCGTAGCGGGCGATATTGTCGGTGTAGACTTGGCTGTCTATCACCTTTCCGCCCACAGAAAAAAACGCTTTTGCGAACTCCACAAAGGCGCATTTCGTCGCGTTGGATTGCTTGGTAAACATCGATTCGCCGCAAAACACACTGCCGAGCAACACGCCGTAAAATCCGCCCGCAAGATTGCCCGCCGCGTCCCACACCTCCACGCTATGCGCAAAGCCGACGCGGTGCAATGCCGTGTATGCGCGGATAATCTTTTCGCCAATCCACGTTCCGTCTTGCCCCTTTCGCTCCGCCGCCCTGCACTCGTGAATCACGGTTTCAAAACACTCATCGAATGTATAAGTGAATGGCTTTTTCTTCAAGAGCTTTTTCACGCTTTTGGGAATATGGAAATTTTCGCTCAATAACACAAAGCGCGGCGAGGGACACCACCACACAACAGGTTCGTCGTCGTCCTCGCTAAACCACGGAAACACGCCCTGCATATACGCCGAATACAACAGCTGCAGCGGCATACTTTCGGTAACGCCGACAATCGACGAGGGCGCAAAGTCGGTATCTTCGCCGTCTGCAAAACTGTTTTTGTCGCCGCTGTCGCTGTCTTGTGGAATAGATAAAGGGATTATAACATCGGGGGAAAATCGGGAAATCTGTTCTTCCTCACTGCCCGAGAGGAAGAACAACACATCATCTCTATTCATACACGAATTGTATCTTGCCGTCAACAAAGCGCGCCGTAACGCTTCCGCCTGAAGAAAGCGCGCCAAACAAAAGTTCATCTACCAGAGGCTCGGCAATCATACTTTCCACCGCACGCGCAATGTTTCTTGCCCCGTACTCTTTTGAATACGCGCTTTTTGCGATGTGCGCCAATACGTCTTTTTCGACCGTGAGCGCAACACGCTTTGCAGAAAGCCTGTCGGCAATCTTCTTTACGTCCTTTTCGACGACGTGCAGAATAATGTCCTCGCTTAAATGGCTAAACGTGATTACGCCGTCCAAGCGATTGCGAAACTCTGGCGAAAACACGCGGTTCACGGCTTCTTTTAATCCTGCGGCGGCGTTGCTTTCGCTTGCTTCCTCCGCGCCAAAGCCGATACCAGTCTTTTCGATATCGCGCGCGCCTGCGTTGCTTGTCATAATGATGATACACGAGCGGAAATCAGCCTTGCGCCCTTGGTTGTCGGTCAAAAAGCCGTAATCCATCACCTGCAGCAGCAGATTGTAAATGTCTTCGTGCGCCTTTTCGATTTCGTCGAGAAGCACAACCGAATGGGGATTTTTTCGCACTGCGTCGGTAAGCGCGCCGCCGTTTTCATAGCCGACGTATCCCGGAGGCGAGCCAATCAGGCGGCTCACGGTATGCTTTTCTTGGCACTCGCTCATATCGAATCGCAACAGCGGCACTCCCAGCGTCTCCGCGAGGTTCTTTGCAAGCTCCGTTTTGCCCACGCCCGTAGGTCCGACAAACAAAAACGTCGCTTCTGGCTTTTCCATATCGCGAAACCCAGCCCGCGCCTTTTTCACGGCTTTCACCACCGCGCTCACGGCTTCGTCTTGCCCGAAAATCGAATGAGCAAGTGTGGATTCTAGCTGTTTGAGCTTGTCTTTTTCGTCAGATTTCACCTTTTCGGCTGGCACATTCGCGATTTTGCTGATAACAGAGCGAATGATGTCTTCATCGACCGTAACGCGCTTCTTTTTTCCTGCACCAATGCGCGCAAACGCTCCCGCTTCGTCCATCACGTCAATCGCCTTGTCGGGCAATCGCTTTTCGCTCAAAAACTGCGTGCTCAAATCAACGCAAAGGCTCAATGCGTCGTCGGCATATTTCACGCCGTGAAACGCCTCGTAATGCGCTTTTAAGCCTTTGAGGATTTTGAGGGCTTGTTCTTTCGACGGCTCTGCAATGTCGATTTTCTGAAAACGGCGCACAAGGGCTTTTTCTTTTTCGAGCGTCTTTGAAAAATCATCATACGTCGTCGCCCCAATGCAGCGGATTTTGCCTGCCGTCAGATATGGCTTTAAGAAATTTGCCGCGTCAATGCCAGAAGAGCCGTTGCCTGTGCTGATAATCGTATGGATTTCGTCGATGAACAAAATCGCGTTGTCTTTTTCCTCAAGCTCCGAAACAATGTGCTTCAGCCTCTCTTCAAATTCACCGCGAAACTTCGCCCCAGCAATCACAGAGCCGATGTTTAAACTGTAGATTTTCGCGCCTTTGAGCTTCTCGGGCACTTTTCCCGCCGCGATTTTCTGCGCCAAGCCCTCGGTTATCGCCGTTTTTCCAACGCCTGCTTCGCCCACGAACAGCACATTGTTCTTGCTCTTGCGGCACAAAACTTGTATCGTGCGCTCAATTTCGGCTTCACGCCCGATAAACACGCCGAGTTTGCCCTCTTGTGCAAGGCTCGTTATGTCCGTCGTGAACAGCTCTAATGCGCTTTTTTTGCCGCTTGGTGTGCGATTATGCGGATTTTCGCCGTCATAAACCGACTCTTCAAGCGCAAATGTGTTCTCGCTTGAAAGTTCTGATAAATCGGAGCTTTTCATATAGCTGATGACTTCAAGCAAATGAAGCCGCTCCATTCCGCCCAAGCGCATATAATACGAACAGTAATTTTTTGTTTCGTCAAGGAGGCTCACGATTAAATCCTGCATCTCGGCAACTTCTCTGTCCGAACTGACGCACGATTGAGCCATTCTCTCTATGACGCTTTGAAAACCGACCGTTTCGATAGGCTCGCTCGCCTCGCCGCTTTGTATTGGTATGTTTTTCTGTAAAAATTCTTCTGTATTCTCACGAATTCCTGCAACATCAGCACCGCAAATAACAAATAAATTCTGTACAGCCGCGACATCTAACGCCGCGCTTAAAATATGCTCAGGGGTTACGAATTCGTGATGGGCTGTCCGCGCTTTTTCGACAGCAGCATTCAGAATATTTGACAGCTGTGAGCTGATTTTCATGCACTCTCCATCTCGCAACGCAAAGGGAAACCTGCGCTTCTTGCTCTGCGTATCGTAATTGCAACACGGGTTTTCGCAATATCATAAGTATAGGTCCCCACCACTGCGCTACCCGTCTGATGAACTTGCTCCATAATCTTTACGCTATCGGCAAAAGACTTATGAAACACGCTTTCCAAGACATCTACCACAAACTCCTTTGTTGTGTAGTCATCATTGTACATAATTACATTGTAATCAGGAGGCAAGTCAATTTCCACTTCTTCAACAATTTCATTTGAAATTTTAGATAACTGTTCTATTTTATCACTTGGCATACCACTTTTTATTATACCATTTTTGCTCAAACTTGCAATATATTTCTTGTGCAAAGCACAGATAAGCAAAAGCGTAATAATGCTATATTTACAAAAGTCCTCTCTGCGTGTTATCATCGGTAACTATGATAATTACTGCAAATAAATCCAATCTTTCAGGTCATATACGAGTGCCAGGCTCTAAAAGCCACACCATTCGCGCTCTTCTCCTTGCTTCTTTAGCAGAGGGAACATCTTATATCAGAAATCCTTTGCCGAGTGCAGATTGTCTTTCGGCATTCAATGCAATTCCGCTTTTAGGCTCTGTATGCACTATGAAAGAGGATTGCTGGACAGTAAAAGGGGCGGGAAAAGATATACACTTGCCGTCAGACGTGGTGAACGTAGGTGATTCTGGTTCGCTGCTCTATTTTATGAGCCCCATAGCCGCAACTTTTGAAGGCTGGTCTGTGTTTACAGGTGATGAATCAATCAGAAAACGCCCTGTAACGCATGTTATAGACGCATTAAGGCAACTTGGGGCAGAAGCATATATCACTCGTCCTGCCTCTTCAAGCTGCCCGATGATTATAAAAGGGGCAATCAGCGCAAACAACAGCGTAACAACGGACGGCAGACTTTCGCAATATGTAAGCGGTATGATGATGGCTGCAACAAGGCTTGACGGCACACTACATATTCACTTAACCGACCCAAAAGAAACGCCGTATTTGACGATGACAAGAAAATGGCTTGAAAGTCTTGGCGCAAAGGTTAGAATAAGCGATGACTTTAAAGAAATTGAAGTGGACGGAAACCTTTCTATAAAGGCTTTTGACCGCACTATTCCAAGTGATTGGGAAGCCGTAGCGTTTCCGCTTATTGCCGCATTGATTACAGACAGCACGCTGGTCATAGACGGTGTGGACGGTACTGGAACGCAGGGCGATGACGCTATTGTAAGCGTATTGCAAAGCGTTGGCGCGGATATTGAATGGGACAAAGAAAAAGAAACGCTTACAATCCGCGGTATGTCGCATGCGAAAAACGGCACAGGGTATCTTTCTACCGCCGCTTTAGCCGACAAAACGCTCCGTGTAAACCTTTCAGGCTTTCCAGATGCAGTGTGTGCGCTCGCTGTTATTGCGTGCTTTATCGACGGAAAAACCATTCTTGAAGATTTAGGAGTATGCCGCAAAAAAGAAACCGACAGAATCGCTGTACTGAAAAAAGAGCTTACAAAGCTTGGCGCGGATATTGAAGAGGGAGAAGATTTCCTTGTCATAAACGGACATTCTCCGATAAACAAAGACGGGGGCAAAAACAACGCTTTCACTCTTCATGGTGCACTCGTCGAAAGCTATGATGACCACAGAGTTGCGATGGCTCTTTCTTGCGCAGGATTGTATTTAGGAGATGTAAGGGTAAAAGATGCCGAATGTTGCGCAGTGTCGTTTCCGCATTTCTTTGAAGTGATGGCGAAAAACGGCGCAAACTTTATTGAAGGCTAAACCTTGGAGGAAACATGCATTTAAGTAGCACACGAAATCCGAATAACATTGTCAGCTTTGAAAAAGCCGTGTTAAACTGTATGCCAGAAGACGGTGGGCTTTACGTTCCTTGCGATGACGTGGATATGAGCCGCTGGATTTTGTATATAAACAAAGACACCTCTTTTCAGTCAATAGCAGGAGCTTTAACAAGCGCACTGATAAACGATGAGTTTTCTCCTATTATCTGCGAAACGATTGCAACAAGAGCTTTTCCTTTTGAACCGAGAGTGAAACACCTTGATGATAATTTGTATGCCTTAGAGCTGTTTTACGGACCGACAGGCTCACACAAGGATTTCGGTATTTCATATCTTGTGTCTTGTGTCGATACCATTTTGCTTTTTCAAAAAAAGCAAGCTGTCTTTGTCGATGTAACCACAGGCGAGCTCGGTGCAAGCCTTGCCCGTGAGCTTAGACACGCAAAAAAGATAAAAGCCGTTCTTGTCTATCCAAAAGGCACAATGAGAGGATTGAAAGACAGCGATTTAATCGAAAACGGAGGGAATATCTGTGCAATAGAAGTAGACGGCACAGAAGAAGATTGCCACAAAATCATTCGGCAAGTCTTTAACAATCGCCCGCTCGTTGAAAAATTCGGCTTAACCGTTGCAAATACAGCGAATATCGGACGACTTTTTCCGCAGACGTTCTTTTATCCGTATGCCTTTTCACGCATAAAAAGCGAAGTCTGCACAGATATTTACTATTCGCTTGACGCAGGAAACTATAGCAATGTTGTCGCAGGGCTTTACAGCTGGAAATACTCTCTTCCTGTAAAAGGATTTATCGTGCCTGCAACGAATAATTTGACGCTTGACGTGAGCGGAGATTGCACAATGCTAGATAGTATGATTCCGCTCTTAGAGAGGGAAAAAGCAAACCCTGCCGACCCGTCAAATCTCGAACGCCTTGAAAACGTGTTTTCCGAGTGGTCGCTATTGATGAAAAGCCTAGTGTTTCCTTCTCACGTTACAGACGAAGACAGAGAGGTGGCATGCAAAGAGCTCTATATGAAATACGGCTATATTGCCGACAGCCACACAAGCGGTGCATACGCTGCTGCAAAGAAGCAATCAGAGCGCATTTGCGGAGACGGCGTAACGGTGATTATTGCACGCGATGACCCGTCTTTTGATTCAGTAAATATCCGCCATTATCTTGGCGAAGCTCCAGAAATCCGAGATGAGCTTGCAGGACTCTTTGAGCCATTCTCTCAAAAGAAAGCACCTGTCGAGTTCTATGCCGCATTCGATGTCATAAGCGACACGCTCGCAAACATAGCGCACACAGCATAATGATTACTACTGTACGCTCAATTCACTCTTTAGCGTACAGTAGTAAATCTGCGAAGCAAAGTAACAGAATATCTTACCGAAAGTATATTAAGGGATAATTCCAAAGATAAAAAAACGAGCCACACATTTTCGCATGGCTCGTTATCTTTTATAGAGAAAGCTGTATCAGAAAAAGTGCTTTATGAATCCTTTTTCTCAGAAGGCTTCTTCTTGCTCTTTTCAGCCTTTTCACTCTTCACCGCTTTTGCAGCCGTAGCTTTTTTAGCTCTCGGCTTTCTTGCAGGCTTTTTCTCTGCCTCATCTTCCTCAGAAACAGTTTTCTTTTGCAGCTTCTGCTTCGTCTGCTTTTCGACAGGCTTGAGAGAAGAGAGGAATAAATCAACGTGATATTCTGCGCCCTCTTTTGCCGCATCAAGCAAGGTATACAGCTTGTAGATATTCGCTCTGCTCAAGTTCGGCTTGCACATAATGTTAGAAGCAAGCATATACCACAAGCTCTCTTCAATGCGCTCCTTGTTAAACCACTTCACACCGTCATATACGTTTGCGCCGCAAAGTGATACCGCATCGCTAGAATCAGCAATAACAGAAGCAACTTCAAACGTTGAACGGCAGCTTTGCGTTGCACCAAGCGAAAGATTTTTGACAAATGAGAGAGCAATGATGTTATGAAGCACACGACGGAAATCAGGGAAAGAAACCTTTGAATTGCTTGCCGCCTGCGCAATCTTTCGCTCAAAGTCGTACTTCTTACATTCTTCCGTGCTAAACGGAGAGATAAGAGCATAGCTCACAAGGACTTCAGGCGCATACGCATTAGACTGCAAGCCCTTATAGATGAGCTTAGAAAGCTTTGCCTGCAAAGAAGTTCCCGATTTCTCCTGTGCATTTTCAACTTCGCCATGCAAGAATGTAATTGCATAACGGAAGAGCTTCAATGCGTCGTCTGCGTCAATTCCGCCCTTTGCATAGAAGTCGCGCAGATTGTCTTCAAGTGAGTTCACAAACTCGTCAAAATCGATTTCGTCAAAGCCGCACTCTTTGCGCTGCACTTCGCTCATAAACAAAACGTGCACTTTGTCAAAGAAATCCTGCGATAAGACTTTATCGAGCGCAAGATACAAATCTTTGTACACGATGTCTTCCCACGCTTCTTTGAGGTCTGGCGTTCCGCGTCCGTTCAAGAAATCGCACAGCGTTCGATACATACCGTCAGAGCCGTCAACAACTTGATGAGCGTCCATCAGCACTTGCGATTCAAAGCCGTTTAAGCTCAAGAAAAGACCGTTGTTGATAATATCATCGCTTCGGCGAACATAATACATACCGCTTCTTGCCTCGCGGAAAATGCAGAAATGGTCGCCGCCGCTCGTCAAGCCCAAGCCTTCGCTGAGCGTTCTCGTGCGCATTTCAATGTCGTTTTCGCCTTTCTTTACGGCATACGGCACAGACTGCTTAATCCACCCCGACGCTCGCTCATACTTGTTATTGTAGAACACAATAGCGTTTTCGTTTTCCACGCCGTTTGAGTACGCAAAGACATTTTCATTAACGCGCCCATTGTCCCACACATCATAGAACAAGAAGTTTTCAACGTTCGCAAAGATGTAGCGTTTCTTCATCAATGGGAAAATATCGTGCCAATGACGAGCAACAAGGTTTCCGTCTGGCTTTTCGTCGCGATATGCCTTTGTGTATTCCATACCGTACTTTTCTTCAAAGCCCTCGATTTGTCCATGTCCGAACATCGGCAATCCTGGCATTGTAACCATCAGAGTACAAACACCAAAGTATTTATCGCCCTTGCCAAACTGTGCAACTGCGGTTTCTTCGTCAGGATTGTTCATAAAGTTGACGTATCGCTTTAAGATTTGCGGGTCAAACTTAATCGTGTTCTTTACGGTATCGCGATACTTTTGGTTCTCTTCTTTCTTGAGCATATTCATAAATGCGCTGTTGTAGACGCGGTGCATACCGAGTGTGCGCACAAAATAGCCCTCAAGCATCCAGAACGCCTCCGCCAAAAGCAGCGTATCAGGCAATTCTTTTGCAATACGGTCAACGACTTCTCTCCAGAACTCGTTCGGAATTCTTGCCTCAAAATCCTCGTTAGAAAGCGCGTATTCGCTGCGAGTTGCGATGTCGCCGCCGTGTCCTGGCTCAGGATACCAAAGGCGGCGAATATGCTTCTTTGCCAAAACCATAGCAGCATCAAAGCGGATAATCGGGAAGTTTCGGGCAACGTGCAAAATCTCTTGCATAACCGCTTCGCGCGCTTCTGGGTTCAAGAAATCAATCTGCGCTGTATCGTTCCACGGCATACCTGTACCGTCATTTCCGTGATAGATATAGCGCGTTTCGCCCGTGTAGTTATCGACTCGCTTAAAGACGACAGCACAATCAGACTTTGAATAATAGTGGTCTTCAAGATACACGCCGACTCTGCCGTCGTGGCTCAAGTTTTCGCCATTGAAAGAGTATCCTGGGAACGGAGAATCCCAACGCTGCACGAAATACTGAGGCTTTTCAACAACCCAGCGTGAATCCATACCTGTGTGGTTCGGCACCATATCGCTTGCAAGACGAAGACCGCGCGCCCAGCAACGACCGCGAAGATTCTCTAATGCAGCCCAGCCACCCAAGTTGCCTGCAATTTCGTATTCGTGCAAACTATACGCACTCGCCGCAGCTTCTGGGTTTCCGCAAATCTGCTTTATTCTCTTGCTTGCCGCACTCCTCTCCCAAAGACCGATGAGCCAAAGCCCCGTAAAGCCCTCATCTCGCAATGTATCAAGCTCTTCATTCGGGATTTTATCGAGCGTGTTGATTTCGCGATGATATTTCTTAGAAAGCTGGTCAAGCCACACAAGTACCGTTTTCGCCATAAGGATAACGCACGGCATCCATTCACGGTCTGGGCTAAAACGCTCATATTCTTTTATAAGGCTGTCATAGCTAGGCACAGGAACGTCAACCTCGCCTCCTGTCATCGGGTGCCACGCCGCTTTTTGCTCCTCGCTAATCGTATCGAGTCCGCCGAGCAGTCTGCGCTTAACCCATTCGCTCAAATATTCGCCCCAGTGCATACGGATATAATCGAGCTGACCTTTGAGGTCTGTCGGTGCATAATCGGACGGCTCTTTTAGCATGGTGATAAGGTCGTGATTGAACGTGCCGAAAAATGGCTTTGACTTCACGAATGCTTTGAGGGTGTCCCACGCATTTGCATACGTCGGATTTTCAATCAATTTTTTGTCATTGAACATAATGCCGAACGGACGGAATGCAAGATTTTCGTTCGCCAAATGCAACAAAGCCATTTCTTCAAGCGTTGCCTCTCGGTTTGAGCGAATACGTCCCGTCGGCTCTTCTGGCAGTTCCTGATTTAAGTATTCTTCTGCGCTTTGCTTGCCTTGATACACTGCAACAGGAGGAAATTCTGCAATGAACTCGAAGAGCATTTTGTCGATTTCTTCTTTTTTGAAAACTCGGTTAAGTTCCGTGAGTGCGTCGGCAAAAATATTCGGGTCTTTTTTCTGGCGGTACAGCGCACAGATAAAGTGAAAAATCTCATCGATAAGAGCCATTGCGTTCAAATCGCCAGCAGAAACCCTTTTATCGCTCATTCCCAGCCTGTCAAAATACTCGTTGAGCTTCGTCTGAAATGAGCGGACAGCTTTTAAGTCGGCAAAAATCACATTTCCTGTTGACGCGTAAAGCCGCGCATCAAAATCGCATTTTTCGCGGATTTCACG
>CALDID010000276.1 GCA_937901865.1 uncultured Treponema sp. | reverse complement strand
TAATGACAGCTTAATTCTGTGTAAAAACGGGTCGAGCCCAATAATGACATTATACTTTTCGCAACACTAAAAACGTGATATAATAAAGCTATGAGATATTTTTTGATAGTGTTAGGTGCGTTGAGCTTGTGTTTTAGCTCTTGTGCAAGTTTTGAGGCGGAAAAGGCGAACGAGGCGCGCACGATAGAAATCTCTTTTGATGCGAATAAGACGACGGGCTATATGTGGGTGTGTGCAATCGATAAAACAGATATTGCACAGCTTATCGATGAAAAATATGAAATTGATTACAGCCGTGTCGATAAAAACGGGATTTGTGGCGCAGGCGGCGAGCAGAAGTTCACGATTTTGTGCAAAAAGAAAGGACACGCGATTATCCGCTTTTCGTATATTCGCCCGTGGGAAAAAGAGAAAAAGCCTGAAAAAGAAATCTGCTATGACCTTCGTGTGCGAGAGAATTTTGATTACAGATTGGAAAAGTGCTACGAAATGAGCTTGTCTGATATTGTTTCTGATGTCGTTTCCGTTTTTGGTGTAGGAATTGATGTGCCTGCAATGTAAAAAAACGTGAGAAAAAATAAAAAATAAAATCAAAAGTGCTTGACAGAAAAGAGCGCTTCTGATATAGTATTAAACATCACGGGGGCGTAGCGAAGCTGGTTTATCGCGCTGGCCTGTCACGCCGGAGATCGAGGGTTCGAGCCCCTTCGCTCCCGTCTTTTAAGCCTTGAGATAGAGGCTTTTTTTATCGAATCGGGCAATAGCGCAGCTGGTAGCGCGCTACGTTCGGGACGTAGAGGTCCCCGGTTCAAATCCGGGTTGCCCGACATTGAATTAAAGCAGTCTTACTTTTAAGGCTGCTTTTTTTTGTGCATTTTTCTTTTAGGAGGCTTTTATGAAAGGATACATTCATCAACTCGAATCATTCGGCTCTGTAGACGGACCTGGAGTGAGATTTATCATATTCACGACGGGATGCCATCTTCGCTGTAAATATTGCCACAACCCTGACACATGGGACTTGATGAAAGGCAAGCAGATGGAAACTGATGAGCTTTTGAAAGAGGCTCTTGCCTGCCGCTCGTATTGGGGCAAAAAGGGCGGAATTACGGTTTCAGGCGGAGAGCCGTTGGTGCAAATTGATTTTTTGATTGAGTTGTTTGAAAAGGCGAAAGAGCTTGGCATTAACACTTGCATAGACACCGCAGGCGAGCCGTTCACAAGAGAGGGGGAGTGGTTCAAGAAATTTGAGCGATTGATGGCGGTTACCGATACGCTTCTTGTGGATATTAAACACATTGACGAGGAAGAACACAAAAAACTTACGGGAAAGAGCGGAAAGAATATAATCGATATGTTCCGCTATCTTGACGAGATAAAAAAGCCGATTTGGATTCGCCACGTTCTTGTGCCTGCAATCACGGATAATGATGAGTATCTTGAAAAGACACGCGACTTTATTCGCACGCTTTCAAATGTGCAGCGTGTTGAGGTCTTGCCGTATCATGGATTGGGAGCGACGAAGTACAAGGCGTTAGGCATTGACTATGTGCTTGAAAAAACAGAAAGCCCAAGTGCCGAGCGCGTGGAAAATGCGAGAAAAATCCTTGAGTGCGATAAATACAACGCCTGGCGTGCCTAGAACAAAAGACGATGATACTCTAGCGTAAAAGCTGGAGTATTTTATTTTGGTCTACGGCGTGAATAGCTTTTTCGAGTTCGGAAAACTGTTCGGCGTGTTTTGGCGGGATTCGATAATCACAAAGCATAGAAAGAATTGTGTCGATTGTGTCGAAATCAAACACTTGAGCACATTCTTTTATGCTGTTTAGTGCGTCGGTGTATTCCTCTTCGCTTATTTCTTCTTTTTCCTCGTCGGCTTTTTCATCTTTGCAAATAGCAGATAAATGCTTTTCGTACGAGCGATATAAAGAGAGTAGAGCAGGGGTTTTTGCTTTGATTTCGTCGCTGTTTTTGCTGTCGCCGCATTTTTCAAGATATGCTGCATCTGCGCTTAGCTGTCCTGCGCCAATCAATCGTGCAGAGCTTTTTAGTGCGTGAACAAGCACGGTGTAATTCTTGAAGTCGCCCTCAGCAGCGAAGCGTTCAATGTCGTTTGCTTTTTGCTCGATTGTGCAAAAGAACTCTTTTATTGCTTGCTCTAAAATATCAGCATTGCCTGTGAACTTGAGCGCATCGCCGAGATTTATTCCTGTGATGTCGGCGAAACGCTTTTTTGTTTCTTCACATTCTGTATATAAAGTATCGTCTTTCACCTCTTGCGTACATTTTTCACTATCGCACGGTTCAATAAGGCTATTCGGCAAATACTTTATAATCATCGCTTCCAGTTTCTTGCTTTCGATTGGCTTTGAAAGATAATCCGAAAATCCTACTTCAAGATACATTTCTTTTGCGCCTGCAATTGCATTTGCAGTGAGCGCAATGCAAGGAACATCTTTGTTTTTGTTCGTTGCAAGTGCTTGCAATGCTTTGAATGTTTCGATTCCGTCCATTCCTGGCATTCTGTGGTCAAGAAAAATGATGTCGTATTTATTCTTTGCGGCAAGTTCAATTGTTTCCTGCCCGCTCTTTGCTGTTTCGATTTGAATTTGCGTTTGCTTCAAAAGCCCTTTGACAACGGTCAAGTTTAGTTCTGTATCGTCAACAACAAGGATTTTTGCGTTCGGGGCGTGGAAACCTTCTTTATATTTCACAAGGTCGATGAGCGATTTTTCGTAAATATCATTAAAATCTCCGACAGGTGTCCAATCTGCAACACGCTGACGCACCGTAAAATAGAAATCCGAGCCTTTGCCGTACTCGCTCTTTACTTCGAGCTTTGAATCCATCAGTGCGAGCAATTTTTTGACGATGTTCAGCCCTAAGCCTGTTCCCTCAATCGTGCGATTTTTGTTCTCCTCAATTCTCTGAAAAGCTGTGAATAGCTTTGGCAAATCTTCTTTTTTTATGCCCGCTCCAGTGTCGATGACGTGAACAGTCAAATTGATATGTTCACTTGTGGCATTTTCGGCTTTAAGCGACAGAGATACAGAGCCTTGCTTTGTGTATTTGACGGCATTTGTAAGAATGTTTAAGATACATTGCTTTATTCTGACATCGTCGCCAAAAAGGAGATTAGGGATTGTTTTATCAACATCGACATTGAGAGTAAGATTTTTGTCGCTGGCTCTCTTTGAAATCATATTTACAAGGTCGTTTACAAGCGAACTGATGTGATAATTTGCAGGTACAATCTCCATTTTGCCAGCTTCGATTTTAGAGAAATCGAGAATATCATTCACAATGCTCAAAAGACTTTTGCCTGCGCTTTCTATGTCGATAGCATATTTTTTAATCTCGCTTTCAGTCGATTCTCGCAAAATCATTTCGTCTAAGCCCAAAATAGCATTTATCGGTGTGCGTATTTCGTGGCTCATATTAGAAAGAAAATCGGATTTTGCTTTGTTTGCTTCCTCGGCAGAAACAAGCTGCATTTCAAGCTGCTTTTCTTTTTCGAGGTTTTCGATATAAGCGTTCGTATTTTCAAAAGCGCGGACAAGAGCTTGATATAAAATACCGATTTCGTCTTTGCTTTTTATATCGAGAGTCTTCAAGTCTATGAGCGGAGAGATTTCGCTGTTTCCGATAGGCTTTTTGTCCATGTGGCACACATAAGAAGAATCAGCGGCCTGCGACATCAGCATAAGAGGATTAGTAATGCTTTGCTTTACGAGCGAAATGGTGAGCATAATAATCGGTGTGCTGATTATAGACATAAGAATTGTTAAGCGCGTGGCGAAAACGATTGCTTTCCATTTGACAAAAATAATTTGACCGACAAGAGCATTTGCAAAGCCAAAGCTAGAAATGATAATCAGGATTGCAGATACCAAATAGAGAATAGAAAGACGCTCGTCTAAACTCAAAAACTGTCTGTGTTTTAGCAAGTTTTGCAGCTTTTTTACATCTTCGCTTTCGTAAGAACTGGTGAAAAAAAGACTTCTGATTTTTTCAGGGAAAAAATTGAAATATAAATAATTAAATAAGCATACAAAAACGCACGCAGGAACTGCCACGAAAAAATTAGCTTGCTCTAAGTCTAATCGGTCTAAATGGAAAAATATATGGTTATCTTCAACAATAGCAAGAAGTCCATTCCACCCATTTCCTAGCAGAATAGAAAAAACAATGCAAGTAAGTACTGTTTTCCATACACTTTTGTAAAAATGGTACTTTATCGGCACATTGGATATGACAGAGGCGAACAAAAGCAAAAACGAGTGATAGGCGAAATGATGAGTAGACATCGTTTGTATGGTAAAGAAAAACAACACAGAAAGCCCGCCCATTGCATAGCCTGAAAGGGAAGTAAGAATCATTACAGGCAAGATTTCTGCATAGCTTTGTATTTTGTGCAGAACCCAAATATTGTTAATAGTGCTGCTTTTGATAGAAGGGTGAACACTGTTTTCAATGAATAAAAGACACAAAACACAAAGTATAGTAGTAATAGGAATTGTCCATTTATATGCGCTGTTTTGCAGCAAAAAATGCGAATTGTAAATCTTTCTATCCATTGTGCTCACCTCTGTTTTTCTTTTGGAGTATCGTTGTTAAAGTCGGCTTTTATTTTCCCTTGAAAAAATCATTTACCGCACCCACCAAATCTTCAGGCTTCATCGACTTCAACAGATACTTTTCAGGCTTTGCGGCAAGCACTTTCATAACGGTGTCTTTGTCGTCTTTGCTTGTGAGGAAGATGATTGGAATGTGCGCTGTTTTTTCGTCAGCTTTCAGCATTTCAAAGACCTGCAAGCCAGAAGCAACAGGCATTTCGTAATCAAGCAAAATCAAATCAACTGTGTTTTGCGTCAAAAACTGAATTGCATTCATTCCGCTGTTTGCCATATATACATCATAGCCCGCAAGCCATATCTTCATCGTTCGAAGCATTACAGGGTCATCATCAACCACAAGGATTTTCTTGACCCCAGGAATTGCGCCTTCTTCATTCGTGATGAGAGTATTGAGCTTATTGACAACATCTTTCATATTCACAGGGCGATTGAACGCATAAGACACAAGAGAACGCGGCACAACTTCGTATGCTACTTCGATTTCCATCTGATTGCCGATTAAATACAAAACTCTGTCTTTGCCGTCTTCGGTAAGCAGCTTTTTGATGTAAGAAAGCGTGCCGTTAAATGCCTTTATGTCGCCTTCAAGATACACTATGAAAATATCAGGCAAGTTATTCAAAAGCTGTATTTCCACAATGTCTGGTTCTGCGGTAATAACCTCAAATCGCGCGCCATTGAGAGATTTTAACATCGCGTTTACTAAAAAACTGCGCTGTTCGCTGATAAATAAAATTCGTCTGTCCATATATAACTCCTTACAAAGTAATAATTCTTTGTGCTATACAAAGCTACCTGTATTCTACAAGTCAGCCCTCGTCTGTTTTTCAAAAACCTCACCCCTTGCCCATCTCCTAGCAGGCGAGGGGAGGGGCAAAAAACTGACAGAATAGGCGGTGCCTACAAACCCGTCTGTGACGGTTAGACTTTGAATTGGTCGATTTGATTTCCGATTCGATAAATTGAGCCATTTATTGCCGTCGCAATATTCAAAAGAGAATCATCTTCTTGTTCAAGTTTCTTTATGTTCTCTTCCATATTTTCGACTTGTGTTTTCACTTGGTCAGAAGATTGCTTCAAGCTGTTCACATCTCCTATGATGCCTTGCCGTGATTTATCCACGTCTTCAGACGCAGAACGAACTTGAGCGGTTGCATTGTTCATTTCGCCTAAAGCGTCATTAATCTGCTTAGAGCCTTCTCTTTGCTCTTCCATAGAAGATTTTATCTCAAGAACTAAATCTCCCGTGCCTTTCAGCTTGCCAGCGACAACTGAAAAGAATTTGTCAGAAAGCTCTGCTGCCTGCAAAACCCCTTCAATGCTAGAACGAATATCTTTAAGCTGAGAGGCGATTTTCTTTGACTCGTTCGCCGAGGTTTCAGACAACTTTCTTATTTCGTCAGAAACAACCGCAAACCCATTTCCTGCATCGCCTGCGTGCGCCGCTTCAATAGCCGCATTCATTGCAAGGAGGTTTGTTTGGCTTGCAATCGTAGAAATCGCCTTGTTTGCCTCGTTCAACATCTTTGATTGCTCTACAATAAGCTGAATCTTTCGGCTGACTTCCTGCTGCTGCAAAATACCTTTGCCCACGTCGTTTTGAAAGTTTGTGTAATCTTGCGCCAAATGTTCTGTTGACGAGGTAACAGAGCCTATATTGCTAATCATCTGCGTAACAGCACTAGACGCTTGCTCAACACTCGAAATCTGCTTTTGAATCAAATCGCGCAGCTGCTCCACAGATTCAGAAATCTCTCCTACCGCCGCAACAGAACTGTTTACTTTGTCGTGCTGATTGTAGATTTCTGTGTTCACATCTTTTATAGAAGACACCATTGCATCAAGGAAATTCGCATTGTCTTGCACCATATTGCCCAATCGCTCGCCGTAACTGTTCAAATCATCTTTAGAGCCTTTGAGCTCGGTGATAATCGTGTGCAGTTTTTCGGTGAAAAAATTGAATCCTGTTGCAAGCTGTGCTATTTCGTCTTTGCCATGAACGTCTAATCGGCGTGTTAAATCCGCATCTCCTGACGCAATGCCGTCGATTGCGGAGCTAACGTGATTGAGCGGTCGAATTGCGATATTCACAACAAACAGCCCTACTGCAAACGCCACAATAAGCGAAATGACAGCTATCACAATCATATTTACTAAAAGCTGTGAAATTCCGTTAAAGAAGTCTGAATACGGAGCCATACACACAACCGCCCAATCGCTATCTGGAATAGGCTGAAACGCAACAGACATTTTCTGCCGAGCAGTTTCGTCAAAGAATGATGCCGTTCCTGTTTCTCCCTTTTGAATACGCGCAATCACTGCTTTAAAGCTATCTCCTGCGTTGTCTGTAATGCTTTTGCCGTCTTTTACGATTTGCTCATCTGCATGGGCAACGTATTTTCCAGTCTTCATATTGATAACAGAGGGGTGAGAATTAAGCCCTACATTGATAGAAGCGACTGTTCTGCACAAATCGGTGCTGTCAAGAACGGCTACAACTTCGCCGATTTGCTTTGCGTTTTTGTCGCGAAAGGGGAGGGCGTAGAACGTGGACAGATTGCCGTTTACAGGGCTCCAGTTTGGGTCCATAATTGCTTTTATGCCAGTCATCGAACGAGCAAGATATTCTCTTTCGTGCAAATCGCTCCATTTTTCTGTTGTTGTCCAACCTATTCCCTTCTCATCATAAATAGCCATTCCCAAATACTTTTTGTTTCCGCCTGTTGCGCTGTTTATGAGCCTCCATTTATCGTGCATAGTTTCTTTTGTATTTTCGATTAAACGGATTTCATCGAGATTAGCAAGCGTTTCAAGCATCTTAAACTCACGGTCATTGATGTTGAAAATATCCGAAGCTGTTGCGTGGGCAAGGCTTAAATTGCCTTTCTCCACCGCCGCAAACAGCTCTGCACTCGATTTTCTCCACGAAAACAAAACAATGCTTGTGCTAGCCAACAGAACAATAATCATCATTGCTCCGTTGATTTTCTGTCTTATACTCATCATTTTTTATTTCCTCCATTTGTGAATTGAAGAATACGAAGACTGCGGTACTTGTTCGCTAGAAAAAGTTTATGCAAAACTCATCATATTTTTGTGTAAGATGATTTCGCAAATCTTCTTGCTCAATTTTTTTGCGGTATCTTCTTCCAAATCAGGCGTGCCGTCTTTTTTGATAAACATAAAGATACACTTTTTTTCTTTTTTAGAAAGTCGCTTCATAATAAGAGCCGCGCTTACCTTTAGCGTCAATCCGTCCATAAAAAGAGTAACATTGTGAATCTGCTCAAACATCGGGAAATCAGGAATAATATCTTCGATATTGCAAGAGAAGTTAGTTTCGTTCACGTCCAAAAGTCTAGCCTTGTAGCTAAAACCGTTGTGGTCGAACTCAACTCTGCTTTTTTCATCACATTCTGCTCTCACGCTGTTTCGTCTGCCGCGCGCCTTGTTTGCGCTCAGCACCGTTTGAATCGCTAAAAAATTATCCGCATTGTCCGATTGCAACGCCAAAAAGCCAGCGTCAATATGCGCAATTTTGCTGTATTCGCTGCGCACTCTTTCCCCCTTCTCGTCGTTCGTGCGGTTAAAGAGAATACCGAGGAGAAAATTGTTTTTTTGCTCCGCTCTGAGAGTAGAAAGAAAGAGTTTCCAATCAACGATGTCTTTGTCGATGTTGAAAAACAAAATGGAATGAGGGAATTGATTGAGAATAATAGAAACTTTGCTTTTCAGTGCGTTTTCGTCGTCTGCGCTGATGATATAAGTTTCAAATCCTTGCTCGATAAATTCGAACAGGTAGCTTTCAGGAATTAAATCCTCTGTTGGTGCAATGAAAAAAGTCTTACGACCAAAAAGTTCTAAATCTGTAGTCATATTTTTTATTATACATCACGAATGACATTTTTAACAGATTTGCGTATTTCTTTTTATAAAAGTTTTAAAAAAAACTTCGCAAAATGGTTCGCTCTTGAGTGTACAGTATAGAGCAAATAATCGCTACGCTAAAGACACTCACATTGCTACACTAAAGAGCGACCAATTCGTACGCTAAAGAGTATGTAATCGCTACACTAAAGAGCGGCTATACTGTACGCTTTTATCTAAGCCCTTTATTTATTGCAGGCTGTGAATCTACCGTAAAAGAAAAATTGTTGTTTAAGAAGTTCTCGAAAACTCCTTTATTGAAAAGATATTGAACAATCCCGTTTTTCAGCTCTTCAAACGTTGTTGTTTCGTCTTCTAGCACACATTCAATGCTCGGAGCTTTTTTCTTTCGCCGAAAAATCCCGCAGTCTGCAAATATGTCGATATACATCTTTTTGCTTGCCTTGTCGAATCTCAAGTTTACGCCGACAATCTTGCTTCCTGCTTTTATCCCTTTTGCGCCGTGAAACGCGACATTGAACACCGTATTTTTTACAAACTCGCCTATACTTGTATATGCACTTTCAGAGCTTTCTGAATCCAAAACTTCCATAAAATACCTCTTCCCCTTTCATTACGTTTATCCTATTCTAAACCCTTTCTGTAAAAATGTCCATTTTTTTATATATTGCTTTTGCGAAAATAAGCTATACTGCTTGACAGATACCCATAGAGTGTATATAGTATGTCGTGAAAACAGCATTTATTACGGAGGTTTTATATGAGTTGTTGCGACGGTATGGAAGAGAAAGAGGAAGACGTAACAGAAGAAATCACTGTGGAGCTGAGCGGAAAGAAAAAGGTGAGAGATGAGAAAGAGCATAAATCTCTTGTTAATCGCCTCAGCAGAATCGAGGGGCAAATCCGCGGATTAAAGAATATGATAGACAAAGACGCGTATTGCACCGACATTCTTATGCAAGTAACGGCGGTTACAGCGGCTTTGAACTCGTTTAGCAAAGTGCTTCTTTCCGAGCATATTCATTCTTGCGTTGCGAATAATGTGCGCAAAGGAAACGATTATGTGCTTGATGAACTCGATGTGATTTTGCAGAGAATGATAAAATAGCATATAGGTTAGGGGGTATATTATGATAAATGTCATTATTGTTTTGGTGATTGCATCTGTAGCGGTGGCGGCGTTTTTGTCTTCAAAGAAGCACTTTAGCGGCGACGGCGGCTGTTGCGGCGGCGGAGGAAAGACGATTGCAGAGGAAAAGACGCTTGAGGGCGCAAAGCTCGGCGAAAAAAGGCTCGTAATCGAGGGAATGACGTGCGAAAATTGCCAAAATCACGTTCAGAACTCTTTGAACCGTCTTGACGGAGTGGCGGCGAAAGTCAGCCTGAAAAAGAAAACTGCCGTCGTGTCGTTTAGCCGCGAAGTGAGCGACGATGAGCTGAAAAAGGCAGTTGAGGGCGCAGGATACAGCGTTGTATCAATACAAGAGGTGAAATAATGGCGGTGAAGCAGTATAACGTAACGGGAATGACGTGCGCGGCGTGCAGTGCGCGTGTCGAAAAGGCTGTGTCAAAAGTCGCAGGCGTGCAGTCTTGTTCGGTGAGCCTCTTGACGAACTCGATGGGGGTTGAGGGCAATGCCGATAGTGCCGCCGTGATAAAAGCCGTGATAGACGCAGGGTACGGCGCGAGTTCTGTGGGCGAGGAATCTGCTGCGTCGTCGGAACATACTGCGCAAAATGCCGTATTCCAAAGCGAAACGCCTGCGCTGAAAAAGCGGCTCATCGCGTCGATTGCGTTTTTGTGCGTGCTGATGTATTTTTCGATGGGACACATGATGTTCGGCTTTCCGCTGCCCCCGTTTTTCGACGGAAACCACGTCGCAATGGGCTTAGTGCAGCTGCTTTTGTCTGCGATTGTGATGATGATAAATCAAAAGTTTTTCACCAGCGGCTTTCGCTCTCTGCTCCATCTTTCTCCAAATATGGATACGCTCGTCGCGCTTGGCTCTGCCGCGTCTTTCGCCTATAGCACTTATGCGCTGTTTTTGATGACGGGCGCGGTCGTGCGGGGCGAAGAAGAAGCGGTGATGAGCTTGATGAACGACTTTTACTTTGAGGGCGCGGCGATGATTGTTGCGCTCATCACGGTCGGCAAATTGCTCGAATCCATCTCTAAAGGGCGCACGACAGATGCACTCAAAGGCTTGCTGAACCTCGCGCCACAAAAAGCGACCGTAATCCGTAACGGAGAGGAAATCACCGTGCGAATCGAGGAAGTGGCGGTCGGAGATACGTTCGTCGTACGGCCTGGCGAAAAAATCGCGGTGGACGGCGTTATCATCGAGGGCGAAAGCGCAATCGACGAATCGGCTATCACGGGCGAAAGTATCCCTGTTGACAAAAAGGCAGGCGACAGCGTAACTTCGGCAACTCTCAATACAAACGGCTTTTTGAAATGCCGCGCGGCACGGGTGGGCAAAGACACGACGATTTCGCGCATTATCCAAATGGTGAGCGACGCGGCGGCGACAAAAGCTCCGATTGCGAAAATCGCCGACAAAGTTTCCCTCGTGTTCGTGCCGTCGGTCATTGCAGTGGCACTTCTGACGACGATTATCTGGCTTCTTGTCGGTCAAGATTTCGGCTTTGCGCTCTCTCGCGGGATTTCGGTTCTGGTGATTAGCTGCCCGTGCGCGCTCGGCTTGGCGACTCCTGTGGCGATTATGGTGGCGAACGGCAAGGCGGCGAAAAACGGCATTTTGTTCAAGACGTCCGCCGCAATGGAGATGACGGGCAAAGTGAACATCGTCGCACTCGATAAAACAGGCACGATTACCAAAGGCGAGCCTGTTGTAACTGACATTTTGCCCGCCAGCG
>CALDID010000275.1 GCA_937901865.1 uncultured Treponema sp. | reverse complement strand
TTACCTACGACGAAAAACGCGGAAAGATTTTGCAGCTCAACACGATTATGCCGAATTTCTTTGAGCGCGGTATGCCGATTGAGCTAAAAGAAGGCGCTGTGTGGCTTAGAGTTGAAGTCAAGAATGAGAAAGCTGTTTTCTCTTGGAGTCAAGACGGAAAGAATTTCACGATGATTCGACCTCTCGGAGATGCTTCAAAGCTCTCTGATGAGTATTGCGGTATGGGCTTTACTGGTGCATTTGTAGGAATGTTCTGTGTAGATACGGAATTCTATAAGAAGTGCGCAGACTTTGAGTATTTTGACTACAAAGGATTTGACGAACTCTAATGGTTACTATTTACGACATCGCCCGTGCAACAGGTTATTCTGCTCCGACGGTATCGCGTGCGCTTACAGGTACAGGCAAGCTCACACAAGCGACAAGAAAGAAAATCATTTCTACTGCGAATGAAATGGGCTATGAGCCGAATAGTATAGCTCGCTCCCTTTCGACAAAGAAAACAAACCTCATCGGCATTATCTATGATGATGTGCAGATGTCGCGGGGGTTCACGCACCCATTGTTTTCAGGAGTATTGAATACGTTTCGAGAAACGGTGGAAAAGCAGGGATATGATATAATCTTTTTGTCGCGGCATTTTAAGATGTCGTATTTAGCACATGCACGCTATAGGGCTGTAGAGGGAGTTGCGATTATAAATCCTGAAACAGGTGAGTATAATAGCTACGAGGAGTTTGCGAAAAGCGATATACCTTGCGTATCAACAAGCGCAATTATACCAGGAATATGTTCTGTCCTTTCGGAAAATGAAGAGGCTGGATATATTGCGGCAAAGCACCTTGTGGCGATGGGGCATAAGAAAATTGCCTATATTTCAGGACCGTATGATTCTTTTTCAAAGTCTGCGATAGAAAGACTGCATGGATTTCAGCGGGGCTTGAAAGAATATGGCTTATCTCTTGATGAGTCGCATATTGAAAAGTGCGATACATGGATTGAAGAATCTGGAAAAAAGGCATTTTCACGATTGTATGAACGGCATAGCGATATTACAGCTGTGTTTTCGTCATCTGACCTGCTTGCAAGGGGAATCATACAGTATGCAAACGAAAAGAATATTTCTTTGCCGAATGATTTATCTGTTATAGGATTTGATGATGACAGTGCTTCTAGCTTTTTGACACCGAGCTTGACGACGTTTCGGCAAGACAGTGCAACTATAGCAAAAGTGGCTTCTGAGCTATTGATAAATGCGATAAATGGTAAGCCGATTCAAGACGAGTTTGTGCGTATTCCTGCGGATTTTATAATACGCAATTCGGTAAAAGATATGCGGAATGCGCTATAAACTGAGCTTACACAAAGCATAATACGGAGGACAAAATGGAATATGTGATTGGTGTTGACCTTGGTACGAGCGGTACAAAGACCGTGCTTTTTGACACGGCGGGAACGGTCATCGCTTCAAAGACAATAGAATATCCGCTCTATCAGCCGCAGAATGGCTGGGCAGAGCAAGACGCGGCTGATTGGTGGCACGCGGCGGCGGAGGGTATGCGCGCGGTTGTTGAGAAAAGCGGCGTGAACAAATCGGACATCAAGGGCATCGGCATTTCGGGGCAAATGCACGGGCTGGTAATGCTCGACAAAGCGGGCAATGTGCTTCGCCGCTCTATCATCTGGTGCGACCAGAGAACAGGCGCGGAATGTGATGAGATTACCTCAAAGGTCGGCAAAGAACGCCTCATCGAAATCACCGCAAACCCTGCGCTTACGGGCTTTACCGCGAGCAAAATCCTGTGGGTGCGGAATCACGAGCCTGAAATCTACGAAAAATGTGCGCATATCCTTTTGCCGAAAGACTATGTGCGCTATATGCTGACGGGCGAGTTTGCCACGGAAGTGAGCGACGCGAGCGGAATGCAGCTCCTCGACGTGCCGAAGCGAAAATGGTCTGCCGAGGTGCTTGAAAAACTCGGTATCGACAGCGCTTTGCTCGCAAAGGTCTACGAATCGCCTGAAATCACGGGCAAGGTGAGCGCACGGGCGGCGGAGATGTGCGGCGTGAAAGAGGGAACGGCGGTCGTCGGCGGCGCGGGAGACAATGCGGCGGCGGCGGTCGGCACGGGCACAGTCGTGGACGGCAGGGCGTTTACCACACTCGGCACGTCGGGCGTTGTCTTTGCGCACACATCAAAGCTCTCGATTGACCCGAAAGGCAGAGTGCACACGTTCTGCTGCGCTGTTCCGAATGCGTGGCACGTTATGGGCGTTACGCAGGCGGCGGGCTTGAGCCTCAAGTGGTTCCGCGATAATTTCTGCGCGGACGAAATGACGGCGGCGCGCGGTATGGGCGTTGACCCGTATTATCTGATGGACAAGCAGGCCGAGCGAATCCCGATTGGCGCGGATAGATTGTTGTATCTGCCGTATCTGATGGGCGAGCGCACTCCGCACCTTGACCCAGACTGCCGCGGTGCGTTCATCGGGCTTTCGGCAATGCACACAAGACAGCATTTGCTCCGCGCGGTGATGGAAGGCGTGGTCTATAGCCAGCGGGACAGCGTGGAAGTGCTTCGCGCAATGGGCGTGAAAATCGGCGATATGCTCGCGTGCGGCGGCGGCGGAACAAGCCCTCTGTGGCGGCAAATGCTCTCGGACGTGTACGGCTGTCCTGTCAAGACCGTGAAGAGCAAGGAAGGTCCTGCGCTCGGCGCGGCGATTTTGGCGGCGGTCGGTACGGGCGTGTACAAGAGCGTGGAAGAGGCGTGCAATGAAGTCATCAAGCTCAATGAGCCTCAGAATCCAATCGCGGCGAACAGCAGTGAATATGAAAAGTTCTATGCCGTCTATCGCTCGCTCTATGGCGCGCTCAAAGAGAATTACAAGGCTCTTTCGGCGATTAAATAAGGAGGGAGGAAATGAAGATAAAAAGCGTTTATTCACCGTCTTTTAGAAAGTACGGACAGGTTTTAACAGGATACGACACCGCGGCTCTTCTTGCGGCGCTTGAGGAAAAGACTCCGCGTCCAGCCGACAGCGTGGTGTATGTGCCGAGCGAAAAGGCTCTTGAAGACTTGCCGATTTTCCAAGAGTTCACAAACGGCGCGTATGGCGGTATGCCGATTCAAATCGGGTATTGCAACGGCTTTAACACGAAGCTCAACTGTCTTGAGTATCACCGCGGAAGCGAACTCAACATTGCGACCAGCGATATGATTTTGCTCGTGGCGACGATAAGCGACGTGAAGAACGGAAAGCTCAACACAAAGAAAGTCGAAGCGTTCCGCGCGCCAAAGGGGGCAGTTGTCCAAGTGTTTGAAACAACGCTTCACTATGCGCCGTGCTGCGATGTTCGCGGCAACGAGATTGCGGAGGGCTTCCGTGTGGCTATCGTTTTGCCGCGCGACACGAACACGGGCAAGCCCGATTTGTCAATAAGAAATACGGAAGATAAGTTGTTATGGGCAAAGAATAAATGGCTCATCGCACACGCGGATTCTGCGGAGGCAAAACAGGGCGCATTCGTCGGTCTTTCGGGCAAGAACATCGATATTGCGCTGTAAAACGAGAGCATCGAATTCGCTCCTACGAGAGTTTCGAATTCGCCAAATTCGCCTCTTTCGTAACGCTCGTTACGAACACTGCGATACGCTCGTTACGAGAGAGGCGATACGGTCGTTACGAACACTTTAATGCGACCGTTACGAAAACGGAGAAGCGACCGTTACGAAAAAAAGGACACAACCTCAACTTTTGTTGGGACACATTTTTACTAAACAGCCTGAGGGCTTTAAGGAGAACACACTCTTATGAATGAAATGACAAACATTCCAAACGTTAAACTTGGTATCATCGCGGTGAGTCGCGACTGCTTCGTAATTTCTCTTTCTGAAAAACGCCGTGCGGCTATCGTGAGCGCGTTCAAGGGCAAGGGCGAGCTGTATGAGGCAAAGACCACGGTCGAGAACGAAAAAGATATGCTCAAGGCAGTGGACGAAGTGAAGAAGGCGGGCTGTAATGCGCTTGTCGTCTTCCTCGGAAACTTCGGTCCAGAAACGCCAGAAACGCAGATTGCACAGAAGTTTGCAGGTCCTGTGATGTATGTTGCGGCGGCGGAAGAGAGCCAGAGAGACCTTATCAACGGACGCGGAGATGCATATTGCGGTATGCTCAACTGCTCTTACAACTTGAATCTGCGCAAAATCCCTGCGATTATTCCAGAGTACCCCGTCGGCACTGCGGAAGACATCGCGAAGATGATTGAGGAGTTTATCCCTGTTGCGCGCGCAATCATCGGTTTGAAGAGCCTCAAGATTATCACGTTCGGACCGCGCCCGCAGGACTTCTTTGCGTGCAATGCGCCAATCAAGGGCTTGTACGACATCGGCGTTGAAATCCAAGAGAACAGCGAGCTTGACCTTCTTGTTGAGTACCGCAAGCACGAGGGCGACAGCCGCATTCAGAGCGTTGTGGACGATATGGCGAAAGAGCTTGGCGCTGAGGGCAATCAGTATCCTGATATGCTTCCGAGAATGGCGCAGTTCGAGCTTACGCTTCTTGATTGGATTGAGAACAACAAGGGCAGCAAAGAGTACGTTGTGCTGGCGGACAAGTGCTGGCCTGCGTTCCCGAAGGAGTTCGGTTTTGAGCCGTGCTATGTGAACAGCCGCCTTGCGACGCGCGGTATTCCTGTTGCGTGCGAAGTGGACATCTTCGGTGCATTGAGCGAGTATATCGGAACGTGTATCACGGCTTCCCCTGTTACACTGCTCGACATCAACAATTCTGTGCCGCGCGATATGTACGAGGAATCTATCAAGGGCAAGTTCGATTATCCGTACACGCTCGAAGACACGTTTATGGCGTTCCACTGCGGAAACACGCCGTTCTGCTGCCTCTCGCCTGCTTCAAAGCCTGCGATTAAGTTCCAGCTTATTCAGAACAGACTTCTTGAGAACGACGGCAAGCCAGATTTCACACGCGGCACGCTCGAAGGCGACATCAAGGACGGCGATATTACGTTCTTCCGCCTCCAGACCACGCCAGACACGAAGTTGCAGGCGTATGTTGCGCAGGGCGAAATCCTGCCTGTGCCGACGCGCTCATTCGGCGGTATCGGTGTGTTCGCGATTCCAGAGATGGGACGCTTCTATCGCCACGTTCTTGTGAGCAAGCACTATCCGCACCACGGAGCCGTTGCGTTCGGACACGTCGGAAAGGCATTGTTCACGCTCTTCCAGTATCTCGGCATTGCAGACATCTCATACAATCAGCCAAAGGGTAATCTCTACAAAGACGAAAACCCCTTCGCATAAGCGCAATAAGCTGAAGTTTGCATAATAACTCCTTTTGCCACTAGAAGCTGTTAGTTCCTAGTGGCATTTTTGTTTTCAAGTGAGTTTGAAAAGCGATATGAGAGAGGAAAATTGGGGGTGTTATGGAAAGTATGCTTTCCTTTTTCTCGTGCTTGACCTTTGTCATTGCCGTACTCGATGCGGCAATCTCTAGGCGATTTTGAAAAAGAGGCTATGCCTCAGATTATCGGGGCAAGCCCGATAATGACAGCTTAATTCTGTGTAAAAACGGGTCAAGCCCAATAATG
>CALDID010000274.1 GCA_937901865.1 uncultured Treponema sp. | reverse complement strand
ACAATCAGGCGATGATTGATTCGCACACGCTGAAATCTGGCGAGGATTTTGCCGCGCTCCCTGAAACGTATATCATTTTCATTACCGAGAATGATTATTTCAAGAAGGGGCGCGCCGTTTACGAAGTTGAAAAGCGGATAAAGGGCGAAGCGGATTTACGGTTTGACGATGGAGTGCATACACTGTATGTGAATGGCTCGTATCGCGGCGCGGACGAGATGTATTACCGAGAAATCGCCGAGACTGTGCGGTTTCACAAACAAGAAGAAGGAGGCGGAAAAACGATGTGCAGGATTTTTGAAGAATACGGCGATGAACGCGCCGCAGAAAAAAGCATTGAAATTGCGGAGAAGCTTTTGCGCAAGAATAAACTGACGCTAGAAGAAATTTCTGATGCTGCTGATGTTCCCCTTGAAACGGTAGAGCAACTTGCGCAAAAACTAGAGCGGGCGAATGTGCCGCAGCCATAGGCTGATTTGTAAGAGCCGCAGGCTGTCTATCCCGCTCGGAGAACACACTGCGGCAGGCTCGGAGTAGACCAATGTGCTAACCTTAGCGCAGACAATGTGCTAGGCTTAGCGCAGTTAGTGTGCTAGGCTTAGCGCTGGTGATGTGCCAGAGTTAGCCCAGAGATGCGACAGGAACGCGCTTGTAATACTGCACCGAGCGTATTGTTTGCAATGCCCTTTGCCCGTGGTTGTATCGCGTGCGGACGACGAACAGATATTCTCCGCTTGCGATGTCGGTCGGCAGGCGGCACATAATCTCAGAGGGCTGATTTATGCCTAAGCGCGCGATTTTCCGCTCTGCGCCGTCCGCGTCTACAAGAAACACGCCTTGTTCATCATCGGTTTCGTCGATTTTCAAGCCCTTGCCCGTGAGCCGCACATAGCCGCCCGCAACGATGTTTTCGGTGTCTTCGCAGTTTTCGATGTTGACAAGATAGGCGAGTTCGCGCTTTTTGCCGCAGTTTTTGACTTCGATGAGAGCAAGCGTGTCTTTGAGAGCCTTGAGCAGTCTGAGGTCAAAGGTGAGCTTGTTGGCATCTCCTGCCTTTTTCATTCCGTCAGTCCACACGCCTGTAACGCGCGGAAACAGCTGAATGTTCGTGTCGGCAAACGCCCTGCCTCTCGCAAGCACTTCGCGCACCTCTTTATCGCGTGCGTTCAAAATCGCTAAAATTGTATTGTAATTGCCGATTCCCTTATTGCTCAAAGTTCGTGCAATGTCTTCGTTGTGCGCGCTCTCGCCGTTCGTGAGGACATCGGCGGTGTATGTGTCCTGCAGTGCGCCTTTGAGGTGGCTCTTTCGCAGTTGTACGCACCAGAGATATTCTTTTTTGCTCATACTATTTCCGCTTGCTTATGTGAATCATCTTTTTGCAATTTCTGAATGACCGTGTCCGTGGCTTTCACATCATCTTTTGACAGCCGCTTATAATCCTTGCGGAACGATTTTGCGGAATGAATTATTCTAGTCATCGCTCATAGCCGCCTTGAAGTCGTCAAAGGTGTTGAACACTTCGTATTCGCCGCGCTCAAACTCGCCGATTGCTTCATCAAGCTTTGCTCTCTCCTCGTCATTTCCCGAAAAGCCGTCGTTAGCCTGTTGGAGCGAGCGTGCAAGATATTCGATGATTGCCAATTTTTCTACATAAGAGAGCACGTCAAGCTGACGCTCAAAGTTTCTCAGTTCCATTGCTGACATAATATTCCTCCTGATGTTCTTTTCAAAATGTATTGTAGCATAGAAGGCGCGGTTTTTTCTAGGGCTCAGGGCTGTTGAAACAATGCCGCCGCCTTTGGTATAATGAACGCGAAATGACTGATATGAATAAAGATATTCTTGCAGATGAGATATTTTCACGCTACGGCGCAATTACGAGAGCGCGCGGCTGTTTCCTGTACACAAAAAAGACGGTGCGCTTAACCGATATGTTCCGCGAGGGCGGCGCGGCGATTTTGGGCTGGGGCGGCGGCAGTGCGTTCACGATGCTCAAGAACACGCTCAACCGCGGTATCACGGGGACTTTTCGCACGGAGTTTCACCCGCAACTTATCCGCGCGGTGTCGCTTCTCTTGGACAATCAAAAAAACACGCGGACGCTTCGTGTCTTCCGCTCGCTTTCTGCCCTCCGCGCCGAATGCGGCGAAGATGTCGCGATATACACGCCGTTCGACCCCGATAACACCGATTACAGCACAAAAGACACGGTTGCCGTTGTGCCGCCGCTTCCGTGGGTGTCGCCTTCGTATGCACTGCTCGCCGTAAAGGCAAACTCCCCTCGCCTGCTAGGAGAGGGGTCGGGGGTGAGGTCGTCGGGGGAGTCGCTGCTGTCGATACCTGCGCCGATGGCGGCGGGAATGTGCCGCGCGATATACGACGTTATCAAGGCGCAGGGCGAATGGCAGGAGAAGGACTTTTTCTTGTATGACCCCGTGCTGACGAAATACTGGACGCGGCGCGGCTGTTATCTGTTCCCCAAGGTGAGCCGTGAGCGATACGCGGATTTTGTGCGCCATTGCCTTGATTGCGCGATTGTCATCAGTCCCGATTACGACACGCCGAGCCTTGTGCCGTTCGGTGCGGACAGGGGCGTTTTCACCGCGCTCAAGAACAAGCCGTTCGAGGAAGAAAGATGATGAGCGGCGAGCTTGTGCCGTATGCGCTCAAGGTCGTCTGCGGCTTTGCGGCGGCGTTTATGGCGATTTTGGCGTGGAGCAAGACGCGCGAGGTGTCGTGGACGTGTGCGGCGGCGGCTGTCGTGGTGCGATTTGCGGGCGAGATGTTCGATATGCTTTGTGCATTGCATTTGCTTGCCGCGCCAGAGCTTTCGCTGTTCGGGCTGCAGGCGACGGAGTTGTTTTTTACGGTTGTGCCAGCATTGCTTTTAATCATCGCGTTTGCGGCGGTGATGTATAATGCGTAACGCGAGGGGGAAAAAAATGGATTTTGAAACACCAGAGATGAGCGAGAGCGCGAACTCTGCTATCGACGAGTTTTGGCAGGAGTTTGTGAAGAGCGCAGGGCTAGACGAAGAGGCGTTGTATGCAGGCGACCTCACGTTTGACGGCAAGGGCAACGACAAAGCCGCGCTGTTGAACCTTGTGCTGTCGGGCAAAAAGACCGTGATGATGAACGCATTTGAGGCGTACACGATTGACCGCGAGCCGCTTCCTGTGTCGGGGGAATATTCGGTTGTGCTGGACTTCAACGGCGAGCCGTCTTGCATTATTCAGACCGAGAGCGTGTCGGTTGTGCCGTTTTCTGCGATTTCGTGGGAGCTTGCCAGCCGAGAGGGCGAGGACGAAAACCTTGACGAATGGAGAGAGCGGCGGCGGCAGCTGTTCGAGGACGAGGGCGATATTATGGGCTATGAGTTTACGCCTGATATGCGCGTCGTGGTCGAAATCTTTAATGTGGTGTATCATAAATAAAACGGGACAAGGAAAACCTTTGCAACAAGGGGCTTAATCCCCTTGATACATCGGGGTGCGCCCTTGCTGCCAACAAATATAGAGGAACAATATGAGGACGAAGAGTTTTGGTGTTACGACATTGCAGTTTGCGCTTGCAGTGTTCTTGCTGGTGAGCGGCATTGCGGGGATTATCACCGACAATGCCCCTGAAAATCTGATTGCGGAGCAGTTTTTCCGCTTTTCTGGAATGGGCAGGGAGATTAACGAAATCATCTCGTTTATCATCAGTACGGTTGAGGTGATTTGCGGCGTGGTGCTGATTTTGGAGAAGTTCATCAACAAGGCGTTGTTTAGCGCGGTGTCGATGATTTTGGTTACTATCATCTGGCTGTTTATTATGATTGTCTATCGTTATACGCTTCCGCTTGACACCGTGTACTTCGATTTCATCAGTAGCAATCACCTTCGCTTGATAAAAACAGCTGTCACCTACTTTAAGGCCGAAATTCAATTGCTCTCTCAACATCCATTCATCAGAATCAAACACACCATAAAGACGCGAGTCTTTTTCGAGAGCTGCAAACCGTGAAGCTGTTGATGGGTCTTCCCTCCAAACCTTTTCTAATTGCTTGCACTTGATTCCACCAACAATCGTATCTCCAACTACTCTAATAGTGTAGGTCCCATATATATCTCTATTAAAATCATATGATGAAGCCTCAAAATCTAAACAATGCCACACTTTGCCATCGGTCAGCAAAGACTGGGCCTTTGTTTGAAAGATTCCTGCAATAACAAGTAATATTGAGAATAATATTCGTTTCATAGCATCGAAGTTTAATGAATTTGGTATTTTGTCATCATGCTATTAAGGTAGCACAGTTTTCCATACTCCCTTCTTGTCGCGAACCTCCAAATCGAAACCGCCGGCGTTGTTTTCTTTCAGGCGAACAGGACGAGTTTCGGTCTTAGCTTTTTCATCTGCTGGCAAAAGCTGAATATCATCGTATGGGTCAATTATGCAGCGGTCAAACTCGCTGATACCCCGAATCGCAGCAAATTTGCTCCAACCTTCTGCCTGACGATATGCTTCCACGTTTTCATCCGGCACGAAAAGTGCATAATGCGAACCACTTCCCCCTAATGCCAACTCATTCATTGTCGGAGGCTGAACGGCAGCACAAGTGAAATATACCATGTATTCGTAATAAGGACAAATACATGTCGGTCTTTCCACCAAGAAGTCTGCAAGTGCATTCTTCCCAATAGAAACCAATGTGGATGGCAGATTGATTATTGTCCCATCTGTCAAAAGCATATCTTTAAGAAGCCCTTCTGCAAAGGTGGCTACACCCTCTGGTATTTCTATTCTACCCCAACCATACTCATAAAGCCTGATATAAAAAATCGTATCCCTGTTAGCAGAAGCTGTGAATCTACTTTCAAATCCATCTTCGAACTGAACGCAGTATTCATTACCTTCGGCAACAGAAACGAAACAACCTACTTCATTACTGCTAAAAACGGGGGAATACCCAGTAATAAAAGCAAACAGATTTCTCAATTTCCCTTCACCCGTTGAGCCTCCGACCAAAGAGTTGCGTTCAACATATTTCAGGCGCACGGGCAGATAAACTTCCAAATGATTGCTATTGCCATACCCTCTGAGATTATTAACCGACAAATCCAAATCATTTTCGCAAAGGGTATCGATGACAGCATCTTTGAGGTCGAGAACACTCAAATATCCTGCGATGCGGTCTCTCAGATATACCATATCCGCTTTCGTCGGCTTTCCGATAAGCTTCACACTCATCAGGTTCTCAAGCCCCGCTTCAGGAATCTGCTCTGAAATAGGAGTCTCTCCAGCATAAACCACTAAAGCATTTCCATCGTTTGCTTCCACATTCATTAGAAAGCAAGAAATAAGCATCAGTAACAAAAGAATTCGTTTCATAGCGTTAGTCTTTTAGGTCGCTGCAAAGATAGCAATTTTTTTTAACTACCAAAGGGAAGTTCTATTATTGCTGAAATAATTACAAAACTTACCCTCAACTGTCAACTAAGGCAACACAGTTTTCCACTCGCCATTTTTACTTCGTACCTCCAGATCGAAACCACCGGCATTATTCTTTTTCAGTCGAACAGGACGAGTTTCGATTTTCTTATTATCAGTTGACAAAAGCTTGATGTCCGTGGTTTGTTTATTTGAAGAATCCGATTGTTTTCGCCCAAATTCGCTTATACCTTTGATAAGGGCAAATTTATTCCATCCGTCTGCCTCTTGATAAGCTTCCACACTTTCGTCTGGAACAAAAAGAGCACAACTCGAGATGGCTGGAAAATCTCTGTCGTCTATCGAAAGAGGATGCATTTTAGGAGGTTGTACAGACATGCAAATGAAATAAGAAACATATTCATATTTCGGGCACTCACAATCCAATTCTAATCGCCAAAAACCTGCGAAAGCCTTCTTCCCGATAAAACCCAAAGTGGATGGGAAATTGATTATCGCTCCATCGACAAGTATCATCCCATTAAAAAGACCTTCCGACAGGGTTTCCACTCCTTCAGGAATATCGATTCTATCTACATCATTATAAGTAATATAGAATAAAGTATCTCCTTTGGAAGATGTGATATAAACATTGCGATTTTCATCTTTACATTGAATACAGCAATCATTACCTTCTGAAACTTCAATATCGCAACCTATGGTATTACTGCTGAAAACGGGAGAGTATCCCGTAATAAAGGCTGTCAGGCTTCTTTCGGTACGCCCTCCGTTCTGTGTCAGGCATATACCGCCTTTTAACGAATGCTGCTCCATATAAGAAAGGCATGAAGGCAAATATACATCCAGATGATTACTGTAACCATAAATGCCTGCCGTCCACAAATCCAGTTCATTCTGATGAAGAGTATCAATAACAGCATCTTTAAGATTGAGAACACTCAAATCTCCCATCACTTTATCTCGCAGATATTCTATATCCTGATTTGTAGGATTACCAATAATATTCAATTCGGTTACACCACTCCTAAATTGTTCGGACAAAGGAATATCGCCTAATACTACCGTCTGTATTTCCTGTGCTTTCATCTGCATACAAAGCAGGAAGAACGTGCTTAATACAAAATACTTTTTCATAATCAACAAATTTTTAAGAGTTAAAAAAACTATTGGATTGAATTACACAACAATAACTTTCCTCCCCGTTGGACAGTAAAGTCTTTTTCAATTATTATTCCTTCCGTTGCTGTAATTCTTAGGGAACCGCCATCTTCGACTATAACTTCCCCTGTATTCTTCAATGAAGTTACATCAGAACCGATATATGCTTTCTTAATATTCCAAAGGGATAGATTTCTGCATATTGATTCATTCTGTAAATACAAAGGATCTCCATACACAACTGGCACATAGTTATGTGTGTAGAGAGAAATAATCATACCAAGATTTGCTGGAACATTTCTTACAATATCGCTTCCTTCTCGCAGTGTTTTATAATAAGAGTATCCATTATCTTCACTACATATTGTAATGTTGCATTCCGTTTGGCTATCAATAGAAATATCCTCACCATAGCGACCAATTGAAATATCTCCAAGTTGTTGCGGTACGCTCGTATACATCTGCATGCTGGGATCGCCAAAATAATGAAATATACCACACTGATGCTTTTTCAACGCTACTGAAGAATATGAATTTTGCATGAATAATAATCCATAATTTAAGACGTCTCCCATTTCATAAATACCTTCTGAAAGAATCATTTGGTTCGTTCCACTATATGAAAGCCCAGGTAACGGCCACAAGGCATTGAACATTCCTATCGCCAAGGCATCATTCCATCCACTAAAAGAAGATTGAGAAGCACCAAAAACACCAACGGCTCCACCATTTTCCTTTTTGAGAAATTTTGTTGAGAAACAATTAGAGAAGGAAAATGTACCAGTCTTACAATTAAGGCTAAAAACAATAGGAAGTTTTTCTCCATTTGCAAGGTTCTGAATACCTGTAGTCGAAAATTCTGGGTGACCCCAACGTGTTTCATTTCCATGATCCCGGTGAAGCACATATAAACACCCAGAATTAATAGTATCGATTATTTGCACAGAAGAGCCAGATCGGAAGAGCACACGTCTGAA
>CALDID010000273.1 GCA_937901865.1 uncultured Treponema sp. | reverse complement strand
TTGAGCCGTATAGCTTGCCGTGCCGCTTGCATTCTTGCCGCTATCGCTGGAGCTAGAGCTATGGTCAGGATTATCCGAGTCGCTTAGGTCTTGCAACTTTTCAATATGCACTTCGTTTGCGGTCGAAATATGAAAAATGCGCTTGCCGAAAATCTTAATGCCGTTAAACACGTTTACAATGCCGTTATACATTTTGATAAAGCCGTTTGCAATCGTTTCGATAAAGCGAATAATTGCATTTACCATAGGCTTCAAAACGTATGTATACAGCTTTTCTATTCCTTTCGCCAAAAGCCCGATAGTTGCACTAAGCGCATTCAATACGATTTTGATTAGATTAAAGCTGTCAAGAAATTTCAACAGCGATTTTACCATAGGCGCAAACACGTTTGAAATCTTTGTAAGAGTATCAAAGAATTGCTGAAAGTTTGAAAACAATGGAACAAGCACATTATTCGCCACTTCCATAAGAGGCTGTATCATATTACCTAACACCGTGCCTATGTCTTCAAAGATAGCTGCAATCGGCTTCATAAGGTCTTCAACGACGGGAGCGATTTTCTCTACAACGATATTGAATATCGTAGAGATAAAATTGATAACTTTATTAAAGCTCTCGCTTGCTTTTGACAATCCTTTATTTATCACGCTGAAAATCTGGGTAATGAGCGAAAGGATAGCTTGAATAATACCGCCTGCCACACTGCCTGTTTTTTGAAAACCGCTTAAAAAGCCGTTCATCACATTTCCTGCTTCTGCGAGAGAGCTTGTAAAGCTCTGCAAAATCGATGAGAGTTCATTTTGAAAATCTGCTAGAATATCCGCGTGAGTGCGTTGGTTGTCGCTTTCTTGGTTAGTGCTTGTTACGACAGGCTCTGCATTGGTTTTATTTACCTTTTCGCCGATAGCGTCTGCACCTGCTTCAAAGGCTTTCTTTAGCTCTTCGGGCAAGTCTTGATTTAAGATTTCGCTGATATTTGCGCTTGCTTTGTCGGTGATGTCTTTGTATCTTGCCGTAAAAGCACTGTTAATCTCTTTCTGCTTTGCGCTTGCCGTTTCTGCCGCCGTTACGGCTTTATTGACCGCTTCAGAATAATCTTTTGCCGCCTTTGAGATGTCTGCATACTCTTTCTTTGTGCTGTCGACTTTGATTTCTTCAAGCACGATTTTGCCGCCGCTCATCACGTTTAAGGCTTTTATGATTTTCGGGTGGTCTTTGATAAAGTCGTTTATGAGGGCGGCAAACCATTGCTTAACGGGAATAATGACAACGTTGTAAATAGCCCGTGCCACATTGCCGAAAGTCGCATTGAAAATGCCATATAAAAACTTACCCACGCCCACAAAATATTCTTTAATAACGGGTATCCAGTTACCCACGCTGTTCGCGATAAACTTGCCGAGGTCTAACATTCCCGATTTTGTAAACAGGCGGCTAAATATCTGCACTATTGCCGTGCCTACTTCCTGCAACACGTCGGGCAAATGCAAAGCGAAATTGATAATCTGCTTTTGGTGGTCTGAAATCCACGCGCCTAAATCCTGCAACGGCTTCATAAACTCGCCTTTTGCCAAAAACTCAAAAGCCGAAATAATGCCGCCAACGCTTGCCTGTAAATCACCAAAAGAGTTCGCCCATTGCTTATCTCGCCCCTCAAAAGTGCTGTTCATCGCGTCGCGAAAGCCGTCGTACTGCTTTTTCATAGCCTCAACCGCCGCGCCGCTTTTAATCTGCTCTTCGGTCAAATTAGAAAGCTCTGGACACAATTTCGCTAAATCGCCCGTGCTTCCCTGAAAGCTCTCCGATAGCTTTTGCACCGCGTTTTCTAACGGCATAATCCCGCTTGCCGCCATTTCGGTCGCCGCGTCCATCACTTTTTTAATCTGCTCTTCATTCAAGCCCATTTGAGAGGCAAGAGAAGCGGCATTGTTAAGGCTGTCGCCGTCAAAGAAATTTCCTGCGCTAAACTCACTCATCGCGTCGCGTATATTTGCTACGCTCTCTTTCGTTAAGAGAGCATTTTCTGCAAACGCCTGATTGCTTTTTGCAAGGGCGGTATTCATATTCTTGAATGCCGATGTCGCACCGTTTACGACCGCATTCACGCCTTGAAACACTTTTGCAATCGCAAAGCCCGTGAAAGCGGTTTTCATTGCTCCAGCCGCTTTAGAAACTTTTTCGAGTGCCTCTTTTGTCTTAGAAATCGGCTCAACATTTGCCGACCCATTTATCTTATATGCAACACTAGCCGCCATATCTTTTCCCCCAAAATCTTTTACTCAAAAAGCTCTCACTTTTAATAGTCAAAGGTTGACAATGCAACATTTGGGTTGTATATTTAATTTATGGGGTATACTGCAAAACAAGTAATGAAAATCTTAGAAGAAAATGGGTGGGTATTGGCAAGAATAAACGGGTCGCACCATATTTATACTAAAACAGGGTTTGACCGTCCTATCCCCGTGCCGTATCACAAAGAAAAAGATAGTGATTTAGGTGTGTTTGCAAAACAGATTTTGAAGCAAGCGCATATTGATACTAAAACGAAAAAGGAGATTTCTGAATGAAATACAACTGCGATATTTATGAAGAAGAAAATAAGTGGATTGTAGAGTTTCCTGATATGCCAAACGTTTTGACTTATGGCGAGTCGAAAGAGGAGGCGTTGTATATGGCAAAAGACGCGTTGAACGGTGTTTTAGCTGTTGACCTCGACAATAAATTTCCGATACCTGCGCCGAAATATACGGGCGGTTACGCTATCGAAGTAGAGCCGAAAATAGCTTTTGCTATCACGCTCCGTTCTTGCCGCGCAAAGCTCACGCAAAAAGAAGTAGCGTCAAAGATTGGTATGAGTTACCAGCAATATCAAAAGCTAGAAAACCCAAACAAAGCCAATCCGACGCTAGAAACGCTTTATAAACTGCAAAAGGTGTTTAATCGCCCCTTTTTAGCTCTTTAGTGGCGGTGAAAGGCGGCTTGCATATCGCGGTCAATCTTTTCGCGGTAAAGGCTTCTGATAAGCTCGTAAACTTCATAGCTTTTCGCGCCCATCTCTGCGACACACTGCGCGAGCGGGCACATAAGCCAATTACCATATCGGGCATCAAGGCAAAAAAGAGCCGTCTGGAAAAAGAATTGATACTCTCTCCACGCCTCTTTTAATTCCTCATCGCTCTCAACGTCGCCGCCAGCAAAAAGGATATGCGCAATATCTCTAATCGCTTGCCGTTGCGCCTTTGTCAGTGCGAAAGGGAATTGAATTGAGCCAATCGGTCAAAATGCGTGTTGCAAGGCTCGCACTCGGTTCAATCGCTTTCCACACCTCAGTGCCCGAAGCCTTTTCGCCTGAGTCGTTTTCAAGGTTCGTGTCGATAATGCAACTCGGAAAAATCTTTCGCGCTGCGTCCAACTGCTCCGCACTTTTCGCCTCTGAATCGAACTTCTTAAACTCAATCATTGTCGGTTCTCTCGCAATGATGTAGCAATCCTCATCAATATCAATCTTTGTCGTAAAAACAAAGTTCTTTTCGGTCAATTTCATTTTTCTTCTCCTGATGTAGCAAGGGATTTAAACTGATGTAGCAAGGGACTTAAGTCCCTTGTTTCAACGATATACCGTATCAATTACGGCAATGACACACAAAAACTATTCAAGATAGCTGCCTGCTTCTTCGTTGTAAAGCTCAATTCTCACATAATCGCTCGTTAAATCGTCAACCGCGCTGACCGTGAGCGATGTTTTCATAGTGTCCGCACCGCTTGCCGTCGGTGTTTCCATTTCGCTGATTTGCCCGTGAGGAATGACAAAGACAAGGCGGTTATTCTCGGTGTCGGTGAACTCAATTTCGATTTCTACAATCGCGTCGGTTTTGAATTTGCCGTTTCTGATTTCTTCTGTCTTGCTTGTGTAAAGAGCTTCAAACTTTGCGGTACATTCCCTAGAGCCTTGCACGGGTTCTTTGCAATAAAGCCCTGTATCTGTGGTGTAAAGCGAGGTGTCAAGATTGTTATTGTAATCAAAGTTGATACTCGTGATGTCCGCCACCTTTGCTTTGTCCATTTTCACAGCCGCTTGGTGAAACTTAAACGCCCGTGCATTTTCAGGCTTCAAGTCGCTCTTTATTTCGCCAGATTGAAGCTCATCACGCCCCGAAGTTGAAAGCGTTATCTGCAATCTATCCTCTGCCGCCGCCGAAAAGCTGATAGAGCCGAATTTAACGCCCGTATAGCTTTGAATATTCACACCGCGGTCAATCGTGAATGAATAGCTCGGCAGCATATCCGTTTCTTTGTTTCCGATAGGCGTAAAGGTGTGCTTTATTTTGCCGTCGGTGTTTGCTGTATCGACCTTTTCCGCGCCGAAAACACCAGCAAGGAAAAAGCCGATTGTGCGAGGCTTTGCAAGGGTTGCAATATCGCCCTCTGTGTGAATACTCATCGTTTCGACCATCGATTTACCAACGCCGCCCGTCAAAAGCCCTTCGTCTTTCTTGTTTGCGCTGTACTTAAAGCCCTCGCTGGAGACCGCTACGCGCACTTTTCCTGCGATATACTTGCCGTATTCCGCTTCCTGTGCAAACGTAACTTTAACGCCGTTTCCATTAACCATTCTTTTTTCTCCTTATCAAAAAAAAAGCTGTGCTTACGAAAAAGGCTGTGCCTTAGCGTGTGGCAGTCAAGCCGAATTCTTTCCATTGCGCCTGCGGGATTGCGAGCTTTACGCGCTTTCTGCAATCCTGCATATCGCTCTCCATTTTTTTGGAAACATCGACGATTTTGGCGGTGGTTGCTTTGAGGTCTGCTTTGAGCTTTTCTTGCTGTGTGTCGAGAATAGAAAGCTCATCAATGCACTCTCTCAAAGAAACGGCTGTGCTTTCTGCCAAACCGACCTTTGCAAGCTCTTCAGCGTGTGCTTTAAGCGCGTCGCTCATAAGTCGAGCGTCAACCAAACTCTGCGAAAAAGTAGCTCTGCTCATATTTGTAAACTCCTTTATGAGAAATTCTTTCTCTGATATGGGATAAACCATTTTTCACATCGAAAAGGGTTTGTCCGATGTGTAAAAAGCGTTTTCCCGTCAAGAAATTCTTTTTTCTCACCCGTGAAATTGTTTTTTCTATAAGGGAATTCTCTTCCCCTACATAATAAATAGTCCACGCACAGCGTGTTTTGTAAAAAACTACCTGCATTTTCCCGATTTTTGCACAAAATTAACAAGTTTTGCACAAAAACTATTGCAAAATAGCAAAAAGAAAAGTAGAATTTTTATGTATAATAATACTGTCGTACTCTCACGAGTGCGTGAATTGAAACACTTTTATCTACAATAAACTTTGCTTGTTGTGTGGGAACTTTGATATTCACGGGTGTGTAATCAGCAGGAATAAATACCGTCGTTGACGTTCGTTATTCCGCTTGTTGCTAAAACAACGTCGTAAAAACATACTGTGTAGAAAGAATGAGTTATACTGTGAACGTACTAAAACAGTTCCAAAACAGCCACGCTTAGCGTGTTTTGTAAGGCTTAGCTCCCCATTTGAGCGCAGCCTTTTTAAAGTAAGGCATAATCTTCTATACAGCACTCGGAAACCTCTCCATTATCCGAGTGCTGTTTTTTTTGCACGCTAGAAAGACTATTTGATACAGAGGTATTTAGAGATGAATATGATGTATATGGTGTTTGTAATTGTGTTTGTGGCGGTTTTCGGCGTGGCTGGTTTGGTGTTCTTCTTTTGGCTGTGGAAAGAGGCAAAAGAGGAAAATGAAGAGCTGAACGACCGCATCGACGTGTATCAAAAGCTGGTTAATCGGCTGGAGAGGGAAAACACAAGGCGTGCAATGAACGAGGCTCAATTAAACAAAAAACTCGACGAGCTTCATAGCGGCTCTCCGCTAGAAAACGCTTTAGGTGTGCTTAATGGCAGGTAACGCGAACAGCGGGCGAAAGCGGCTGTCGATTGCCGAAAAAAAGCTAAAAGGCACATACAGAGCCGACCGCGACGAAAAGCAAGAAGAAGCTGAAAGCGCGGTTAGCTCGGTGATTGCGTACGAGAAAACGGCAAGGGTAAAAGCTCCGTCGTATTTTTCAAGCGATATAAAAAAGCTCTATGAACAACACGCAAAGAGCCTGATACAGCTCGGACTTTTAATTCCGAGTGATTTGCCAGAGCTTCAAATGCTTTACGACACTTTAAGCCAATACCGAGAGGTAAACGAGGCATTAAAGGGCGTGGACATCACAGATGACTTAATGACGTATCAAGCATTGACTTCGATTAAATGCAAGCTGCAACAGCAATTCACGTCGTTAGCGTCTAAATATTACATTTCGCCGACCGCACGGGCAAAGCTCACGCTTGATGTGCTTGAAATCGACAAGAAACAAGGCGAAAATGAAAGCATTATCTCAAAGATACTTGCAAAGCAAAAATGATAAGACCCTGCACGCCTCTTGACACATATCAATGCGCACCCAGCAGGGTTATTTTTTTTGCTTTACGCGATTTCGAGCTTTTGTTTTAATGCTTCCTGCACGAGTGCGGATACGTTGATTTTGGCATCCTTTGCCATATCGTCGAGCCATTCGGGAAGCGTGATATTTCGGCGCACCGTCTTTGTTTTCTGCATACGGCGAAAGGCTGTCATATCCACATCGACAAGCGAAACGAACGATTTTCCTGCGTCTGCAAACTCGCTTTTGCTTACGTCCACAGCGTCGATTTCGCTTGCTTTCGGGAAATCCTCGTCGGCGGTATCTAAAAGCATATTCCCGATTAAATCCCGCGCCATTTTTATAGCGTCGTCCAATCCATAGCCCTCCGTTGCTCTGTCCAAATCGGGAACATAAACAAGCACCGTTTTCTTTTCGTCGTTAGTTTGTGTAAAAATAACAGGATAAGTCATAAAAAACTCCTTGAAACGAGAGAACACCCACCTTTTACAGTGGGCTTTTTGGCTTTACAATCCCCAGCGTTTGATGATTGATTTCGCAAGGTTTTCGCTTATCTCGGTATGCCGCGGAATAATTTCCTTGTCATTCCCGCGCTTGTACACATCGTGATTTGCACCGTGTCGGACAAGAGAGAACCCTGCTTTTTCAAGACGCGCTATTAAATCTCGTCGTTTCATAATTCTATTATACACATTTTATGCGCATTTGTCAATAGTTATACACATAAAATGCGCATAAAACAGCCTGCTCTTACAAGAAAGGCTGTGCTGACAAAACAGCCTGTGGCTGACTATTGAAAGTATGAGATACGGTGTAAGTTACAAGGGGAGCAAAAACGGCATTGCAAAATGGGTTGTTGACGCGCTCCCGAAAGCAAAACATTTTTACGATTTATTCGCTGGCGGTTGCGCAGTTACTCACGCGGCATTGTTAAGCGGCAAGTATGAGCTTTTCTATGCAAACGATATTGATGTCGCCCCGCAGTTATTCCTCGACGCGATTAACGGCAAATACAGAAACGAAACGCGGTGGATTTCTCGAGAGGATTTTGTGCGGCTCAAAGATAGCGACCCTTATGTGCGCTATTGCTGGAGCTTCGGAAATAACGGGCGGGGTTATCTGTACGGAGTAGAAGTAGAGGATTACAAAAAGGCATTGCACGAAGCGATTTTCTTCAAGGATTATGAGCGCGGCAAAAAATACGGCTTTGACTTTTCGGTGATTGACGGCGTGGAAGGAATACACGAAAGACGGATTGCATTGCGGACGCTTGTTTTTCAGAAAATGACAGACGCGGGATTATTGGAAAAGCGCGGAAGTCATTTTTACTTCAAAAACGGCGCGGGGTGGCAAAATGTAGAACAACTCGAACGCCTCCAAAGCCTCGAAAGCCTCGAACGCCTCGAACGCCTCCAAAGCCTCCAAAGCCTCGAAAGCCTCGAACGCCTCCAAAGCCTCGAACGCCTCCAAAGCCTCCAAAGCCTTAGCGTTACGCAGAAAGATTACAGAGAAATCGCGATTGAAAAAGACAGCGTGATTTATACCGACATTCCATACAAAAATACAAATGGATACGGCAAGAAAAATAAAACAAGCGATTTTGATTATGAGGCGTTTTATTCGTGGTGTGAGAAACAGACGGAGCTTGTTGTTATATCCGAATACGAAATGCCAGCCGACCGATTTATTCGCGTTGCATTTACGCAAAAGCGGCAACGCTTAAACGGCAAAGGTGCGGGACAGTTGAAAGAAGAGGGCTTATTTATACCGCGCGGTCAAGTTGAGCTGTACAACGCAATGGCTCGCGGGGTGAGTTTGGCGGAAGAAAAAGCGCAAGGTCGTTTATTCGACTGCGCATAGAGCCACTCCGAAAAACAAGTATAAAAGCCTTTCGGGGTAGTTTTTTTTCCGTTATGCAATGTTAAGGCGTTGTTTTAAGGCTTCTTGCAAAACCTGCGAAAAGTTCACGCCTGCTGTTTCGGCTTTTACATTAAGCCAGTTCGGAATTGACAGCGTTTTCTTCACCGCTTTATTATCCATACTTTTTCGCCATTCATCTGTATCTGCAAGCACATACGACACTACGCCGCGCGTTTCAATCGCTTTGATGTCGCTTGCACTCGGTATCGGCTCGCCGTGGTCTTCAAAATGCACTAACATCATTTCAAGCGCGTCTTTCGCCATTTCCATTGCGTCCGCCATATCGTCGCCGAATGTAATACAGCCTTTTACATCGGGCACACGCACCGAAATTTTGTCTTCATCTTTTTCAAAAACGGCAGGAAAAACATACTTCATAAAAAAACTCCTATCGCATAAACGGGGATTTCTCCCCGTGCTGATTTAAGAAAGTCCAGCTTCTTTCAGGATTGCAAGGGCTGTACCTTTTGGAATGTCGCCCTTATGCCTTGGTATTGGAACGATTTGACCCGTAGGACTTACCGCTTTATCGTGGCTTTTGCCGTGTTCTATCGTCCAGAGAGCTTTGCGGAATTTTTTTTCAAGCTCTAGCTTGGTCATTTGTTCCTCCTTATGTTTTACAGTATACTACGTATTTATACGTATGTCAATAGATTTAAGAAAAAGAAATAAAAAACACGGGTTTTCCCGCCCGTGTATCATTTTTGACTATTAAAAGTATGAGCGTGAAAGAAATTGTATTGAAATATTGCAAGGACGTGAAAGAAAATAAAATCATTTCGGGGCGGTATTGCAAAAAGGCGGTGCAACGGTTTTTGTCTGACGTGGCTCGAAGCGAAAAAGAAGAAAGTTTCCCGTTCTTTGTCGATTGGAACGAAGCGCAGACCGTGATTGACTTTGCACAGGCTCTGCATATTCCCGATTTGGGCGGCAAATGCTTAGAGCTTTTCCCGTTTCAGATGTTTTTATATACGAACGTGTGGGCGTGGAAGTACAAAGACAACGTCGAACGCCGCCGATTTCGCACTTGCTTTATCGAAATTGCACGAAAGAACAGCAAAACAACATCTTTGCTTTTCCCGTTTATTCTTTACGACAGTTTGACCACGGCAAGCGCAGAAAGTTATTTTGTATCGGCTTCGCTTGAACAGGCACAAAAGAGCTTTATTGAATTAAGCAACATCATCAAAGAAACGCCCGAATTAAAAGACGTGTACGACTGCTATAGCGGAGCGATTACACAGGGAAGCTCTCGCATTTCGTTTTTCTCTGCTGACACAAAGGCTCTCGACAGCTACAAAAACTCTTTTTCTGTTGTCGATGAATTCCACGGATACGACAACGATAAAGTCATTACTGCATTCCGCTATGGCTCTCGTGCGCGCTTGAATGGTACGGTGTGCATAATCACATCGGCTGGAAACAACACCAATAGCCCGTGCTATAATGAAGTGCTAAAGGCGAGGGCGGTGCTTGACGGCAAAATCAGCGATGACAGCTATTTTACGGTGCTTTATGAATACGACGAAAAAGACGATTGGCGAGATAGCTCATTACTGCAAAAGTCAAACCCTGCGCTAAATACGTTTCTGCGCCCCGAAATACTCGAAAGCGATTTACAAGACGCTTTACTAACGCCCTCTCACCAACAGGATTACAAGTCAAAGACGTGCGGTATCTGGAACACACAGGGTTTGTCGAATTGGCTAGACCCTGCGGAAGCGTTGATTGACGAACAGGCAGATTTTGAAACGGCGTTTCTCGCCTTGCCGTGCTATGCCGCGTTCGATTTATCGCAAACGCAGGATTTGACGGTGTACACGCTTTGCTTTGAAGTTGACGAAGACGGAGAGAAAAAATATTACTTCAAACATCGCTTTTACATTCCAGAAGCGCAGGTCAAGGCAAAGACCGAAAAAGACAGCGTGAATTATACCGAGTGGATTGAAAAAGGGTATGTGAAAACAACGACGGGCGCGACGGTGGATTATGATGTGTTGATTGCCGATTTTTGCGCTGACGCGGAAAAGTACGAAATAAAAGAATGTGCATTCGATAGGTGGAATTCGCGCCTTGTGGTGAACAAGATGAACGACCTTTTGCCGCATATCAACTTTATCGATACCGACCAATCGCTAAAGAGTTTTGCAAACCCAACGAAGCAATTTGAAAAGCTCGCATTGGAAAAAAAGATTATCGACGCGAACCCTGTGGCTCGGTGGTGTTTGAGCAATGCGCAGATTAAGCCCGACGCAAACGGGAATTATAAGCCGCTTAAAGTGTATAAAGGCGCGTCGGCTCGTATCGATAGCGTGATTACGTCGATTATGGCATTAGACCGCGCGGTCTTTGCAAGCACAAACAAGGCGAAAACCGTAGACTTTGAAACGCTGTTGCATAGCTTTTGAAAAAGTAAAATAAGGCATATCGCTATTTTACTTTCGCTGTGCTTACAGAAACAAGGGACTTAAGTCCCTTGCTACATCTGCCTTTGACTATTGAAATTGAGGTTACAAATGATATTTGATTTTTTATCACGCTTTACAAGAAATAATAAAAAGGCGACTTCAAAGCCTGTCTTTCTCGGTCGCAACACGTTTTCTGCACGCAATATTGAAGCTGACCCAGTGGCGTTCGCGTGCATTGACCGCATTGCAACCACGATTGCAGGGCTGTCTTTTGGTGTGTATTACGTCAACAGCGGAAAAAGGGCAGATAGCAACACACTTTTTGAAACACTGCGTGAGCCAAACATTGACGAAACGGGCTTTTTCTTTCGCTATCAAATGATACTTGATTACTTTTGCAAAGGAAACATCTATCTTTACATCGACCGCGACGAAAAGGGCGCGTGTATCAATCTGTTTCGTCTTAATCCGTCCGAAATGTCGATTACTCGCGACGAGATGAACCGCAAAGTATTTCATTACGCAGGCAAAGAATACAATGCAACAAAGATTTTGCACATTCCTAGCCGCTTTGGATACGACACGCTTAAAGGGCGCAGTATCTTCGACGTGTGCCGCGACAGCTTCGACACCAACGCCGAAATAGACAAGTGGACACATTCGAGCTTTAACAACGGTATCAATTCGCGCCTTGTTATCGACGTGTCGGAGAGCTTCCCGAATGCGACGGAAGAGCAATTAGCGATTTTGCGTGAAAGGTATGTGCAGAATTACGGAAGCGCAGAAAACGCCTATAAACCGATTGTGAAAACAAACAATGTGAAGTTTGAGACGTTGCAAAACGCGATGAGCGACAACAGAAGTCAGGAATTGAGCGAAAACAGGGCGTATCAATTAAAGGTGATTTCTATGCTTTTTGGTGTGCCTGTTGAGCTTTTGAGCGGTGAAAATGGTGGGCTTGACCTTGAAAAGCTGACCACGCTGTACAGTCAAAATGCAGTAATGCCGATTGTGCAACAGTTAGAGGAGAGTTTTCAACGCCTTTTCCCGATGGAGCAACAGGGCAAGTATTGCGTGAAGTTCAATTACAATTCACTTTTGAGAACGAGCCTTTCTGCGAAAATCGACGCATTGGTGAAAGAAGTAAACAACGGGCTTTTGAGCGTGAACGAGGCAAGGGCAAAGCTGGAGAATGGATTACCTGAAATTGAGGCGGGCGATTGGCATTACAGACCTGCGAGCTTGCTTCCGATACTCGATGAGCTTGAAAATGCGATGGGCGCAGGGGCAAAGCTCAAACAGAGCGAACTTGACAGCATTACCGACGAGGCGGCAAACGAACAGAAAAACGCCGAAGCGCAAGGGCTAGGGAGCGCAATATTGCAGTAGTGTTTCTTTACGAAAAATGAAAGTGTCAACCGAGCGCACGGCTGACACTTGTTTCTGTTTTGCTTCTAAATGAGCGGCTCTTTTGTGTCCTTTTTGATAAATTGGATTTTAAGCTCACAATCCAATGCTTCCGCGATTTTCTCCAATTCCGACACCTTGAAAACATTGCGAGAGTATTTATTATGCAGATTTTGTGAAGTCTGCCCCGTACGCCGTGCCAATTCTGCAAGCGAAATGTTACCTGCTTTTACACAGGCTAAATTGATATATTCTTTTACGTCCATAGCTTTATTCTACACGATTTTATGTATACTGTCAACACGGTTTTATGTGCATTTTACATAAAAAAGAATAAAATATATTCATTTATTTATACATTACTATTGACAAAATAAAAAAGATAGTGTATTATATAAACATAAAGCGATACATCGCTTATAAGGAGGTGATAAAGATGAAAAAGAAAAAACAAAAATGGTCAAGAGCTGAAAAGCTGGCACTGCTTGCAATAGTGATAACAGCAATTCAGACAACCTTGACCGCCATAAGCGTTGTAGCAATGTTTATGTAATGTAAAAACAAGTGGGGAGCGTAAAAACTCCCTGCTTTGAATATAGATTATTTTATTTGAGGGTGTCAATATGACAAGATTTGAAAAACTTCTTATAACGCTTATTGTGCTTCAAAGCGTCTGCTTAGTGCTTAGTGCATTCAAAATGCTTATTTCTTTAGGCATATTCTAAACAAGCCCGCCCTGTAGCGTCAAAAACTATAGGGCGGTTTTCTAACCTTTAATGCACTTTTACCCAGCTTGACCAGCTAGTTAAGCTCGTTCCGTGTCGCACCCAACAAGACGAGTGTTGCCGTGCATATTG
>CALDID010000272.1 GCA_937901865.1 uncultured Treponema sp. | reverse complement strand
CATCGTCGTTGCATAATCGCTGTTCACTCTGCCCATCACCGCCCTCATTACATCGTCCAGCGTCGCCACACCCGCAAACGAGCCATGCTCCGTAAGGACGACGGCAAAACTGAGCTGCTCTTTTTTGAACGTCTGCAGCAATTCAAGCGCCGTCAGACTTTCTGGCACAAACAGCACCGTGCGCATAAAATCGCGGACGATTGACGTGCGTTTCGGCTTGGCATACAGCACCCACTTGTAGCGCACCACGCCCGTGATATGCTCGGCGTCGCCTTTGTAGACGGGGATATACGAGTAGCCCGTTTCTGAAAACAGCCGCACAAGCTCGTCGTAGCTCGCCTCTTCGCTGATGGATTTCACCAAAGAGCGATGGCGCAAAATATCGTGAACGTGAAGGTCGGAAAACTTGAAAATGCGGTGAAGCATCTTGCGTTCATTCTGCTCCAGCGTGCCTTCGCGAGAGCCGACATCGATGAGCGTCTTGAGTTCTTCCTCCGTGATAATCTGCCGATTTTCCTTGAAGAGCCGCGAAAAAAGCGCGGTTATCAGATTCGAGATTGCCGAGAAAAACCACACGAGAGGGAACAGCGCTTTTTGCAGAAAGATGAGCGGTGCGCTTTCCCATTTTGCCGTCGCGACCGTTTTATTCGTTGCGATTGTCTTCGGCACGATTTCGCCAAAGATGATGAGCACCACCGACATAATCACCGTGGCATACGTTGCGCCCGCGCTCCCCGCCAAACTCGCCGCAAACGCAGTCGCGAGAGAAGATGCCAGCGTAGTCGTAAAATTGATGCCGATAAGCACAAGGGTAATCAGACGGTCGGTGTTGTCTTTGAGCCACGCAATGCGCAAAGCCGCCGCGCTCACGGGTTTTTCCTTGAGGAGCTGGCGCACCGTAACGCGCTGCAAGCTCAAGAACGCCGTTTCTGAAGAGGCAAAAAAACCCACCACGCCCACTAGCGCCATAATGGCAATCACTGGAAACACTATTTTTATTATATCGTCCATAACTCCTCCGCTTTGCTTTTATAAACTATTTTTCAGCCGTCAAGCACTCTCTTTCAAGTGCACAAAAAATATGCGCCTAGGCTACGCGCAAATGTGCGCCTAGGCTACGCGCAGATATTTTCTAGGCTAGGCGCACCTTCCCGCCGCCTTGATGACGAGCCTAGATAACGAAAAGAGCACCGTTTCCGATGCTCTTTTGTATCACCAAGATAAAAACTACCAGCGATAGTGTGCAAACGCCTTGTTTGCCTCTGCCATCTTGTGTGTGTCTTCCTTCTTCTTGTATGCAGTACCTGTGTTGTTGAATGCATCAAGGAGTTCAGAAGCCAATGTATCAGCCATACCGTGACCTGAGCGACGACGTGCTGCATCAATGAGCCATCTCATTGCAAGTGCTTCACGACGGTCATCGCGGATTTCGATAGGCACCTGATAGGTTGCACCACCAACGCGGCGTGATTTAACCTCGACAACAGGCTTAACATTATCAAGAGCCTTCAAGAATACTTCGAGAGGGTCTTTCTCTGTCTTTGCCTTGAGCTTGTCCATAGCTTCATAGATAATCTTTGTGCAAGTCTCTTTCTTTCCGTCGAGCATCATGCGCTTAACGAACTTTGTGATAACCTTGCTGTTATATTTTCCGTCCGGAACGATTGGACGGTCAACTGACTTCTTATGTCTACCCATTTTCCAGACTCCTTATTATGCCTTTGGTTTCTTAGCACCGTACTTTGAGCGTCCGCGCTTGCGGTTTTCCACTCCCAAAGTATCTTTTGTACCACGAATGATGTGATAGCGAACACCAGGAAGGTCCTTTACACGACCACCGCGGATAAGAACAACTGAGTGCTCCTGAAGGTTGTGTCCTTCACCAGGAATATAAGCTGTAACTTCAATTCCGTTGCTAAGGCGAACACGAGCTACCTTTCGGAGAGCTGAATTTGGTTTTTTCGGTGTAACAGTCATAACACGTGTGCAAACGCCACGTTTCTGCGGACAAGACTGAAGCGCGGGAGCTTTAGTTGTATTTGCAGCAGACTGACGACCCTTACGAATCAACTGATTAATTGTAGGCATCGGCCTAATCTCCTATATTGTTGCCGAGCAGCACCTCGGTCAAATTTGGCTTTAACAAAACCTGCACTTTATGCAAATGCAGGTTTTATAACTATAACGAATTTACAGACTCATCGTCAAGCACTTTAGAGAAAATTTAGTCCTCTTCTCTATCGTACTCGCCGAATTCCTCTGCTTGCATCGCAGCTCGTTCTTCTCTTCTGCGCTCTAAGACTTCAAGCATCTTAGCGTCCAAATCATCGCTGAATGCGTCAGACAACTTGATATTGCGATAGTTACGGATACCAGTTCCCGCAGGAATCATGTGTCCGATAACAATGTTCTCTTTCAAACCGCGAAGATGGTCTGTTGCACCTGCAATCGCCGCATTGGTAAGGACGCGCGTTGTTTCCTGGAACGAAGCCGCAGAGATGAACGAATCTGTGTTCAATGCAGCCTTTGTAATACCTTGGAACATCGGGCGTGCGATTGCTGGGTCGCCTCCTTCTGCCATAACTCTTTCGTTCTCCTGTCTAAACTGGAACTTATCGACAGATTGACCAAAGATAAACTTTGTATTACCAACAGACACAACCTCAACTTTACGGAGCATTTGGCGTACAATGATACCGATATGCTTATCATTGATAGATACACCCTGTGCGCGATACACAGACTGGATTTCGTCCATCAAGAACTCCTGCAAAGCATTTTCGCCCTTGATATCAAGAATATCGTGTGCATCGATTGCGCCGTCAGAGAGCTTTTCGCCAGCTTCAACGTGGTCGCCATCGCGAACGAGCAAACGCTTGTTCATCGGAATTTCGTGTTCAAACGGCTTTCCGTACTCATCTTCAACAACAATAACGCGTTTTGCTTTAGAGATACCCTTAAAGCGAACTGTTCCAGTAATCTTTGACAAAACAGCAGGCTCTTTCGGGCGGCGAGCTTCAAACAACTCAGAAACACGTGGCAAACCACCAGTAATATCGTTTGTCTTTGACGCTTCTTTCGCCATTGTTGCAAGAGTTACACCAGCTTTTACAATCTGGTTATCTTCAACACGAATCAACGCACCTGCTGGCAAATAATACGAAGCAAGTGTTTCACCAGCATCATCAGTAATTTCGATACGAGGCTGTTTCACATCAAGGTGTAAGTCGATAATACGGCGTTCCTTGCTCTTTCTATCAGCAGAAAGCGTTTCTTCAAGTGTAGAACCTGCGATAATGTCTTCATAGTGGACAACACCGTCCTGCTCTGCGATAATCGGCTCGTTGTATGGTTCAAACTCACCAACAGCTTTATCTTTCTCGCAAACATCGCCCACTTTTACATAAATAGTAGAACCGTTTGCAATATCGATTGTCTGGTCATTGTTGCTCAAGATATAAAGAATCTTATCCGCAATCTTTACTCTTCCCTTATCGCTAGACTTGATTTCATCTTTGCCCTTCTTGAAAAGCACTGTATCTTTCAAGATTCTCGCACCATCAGAAACAGCAAGCTTAGTAGAAGCTGTAATCTCATACTGCTCAATAATCTTCTGCACGGTCATCTTGCCTTTACGAGTAAAGAGCCAGTTTCCATTATCAAGAACAACGTGAGTTCCCTTAATGTCGTCGATAAGAGCAGGATAATTCATCACAATGTGGTTATCTTGCGTAACCTTAGAAGCAGTACCTCCAACGTGGAATGTACGCATAGTAAGCTGTGTACCAGGCTGACCGATAGACTGAGCAGCGATTGTACCAACTGCCTCACCGATTTCTACAATCTTATCGCGAGCCAAGTTCTTACCATAACATTTCACACAAATACCGTGTTCACATTCACACGTAAGTACCGTGCGGAGTTTTACCTTCTCAACGCCAGCTTCATCAATCTTCTTTGCAAGTTTCTCATCGATGTACTGATTAACATCACAAAGGATTTCGCCTGTAACAGGGTCAAGAACGCGCTCAATAGAGTAATGACCAGCAATACGAGAAGCAAGTGACTCGATGATATTCTCACCGTCTTTGATAGCTGTATAGTCGATACCGTTGATTGTGCCGCAGTCATCTTCGTTTACAACAACGTCCTGCGAAACATCGACCAAGCGACGAGTCATATAACCAGCGTCAGCAGTCTTCAAAGCAGTATCTGTCAAACCTTTTCGAGCACCGTTTGTAGAAATAAAGTACTCAATAACGTTCAAGCCCTCTTTGAAGTTTGAACGAATCGGAAGCTCAATAATAGCTCCGTTCGGTTTTGCCATCAAACCGCGCATAGCTCCGAGCTGAGAAATCTGCTTCTTAGAACCACGAGCACCAGACTTTGCCATCATATAGATAGTATTAAAGCCCTCTCGGTCCTTTTCCATGTACTCCATCATGATATTGGTGAGTTTTTCGTTTGTTCTCTGCCAAATATCAGTTACGCGGTTATAACGCTCTTCGCCAGTGATAGCACCTTTAGAGAAGTCGTTGACAATCTTTGCAACTTCCTTGTTTGACTTTTCCATAATCTCTGCTTTTTCTTCAGGGATAAGAATATCGTCCATAGAAAGAGTTGCGCCGTAGAACGTAGCATTCTTGTAACCAACGTCTTTGATAGCGTCAAGCATACGGATTGTAAGCCATTCGCCTTGAGTATGATACACGTCCTCAATCATCTTCTTGAGGTCTTTATCAATCATCTGTCTGTTTACATAGCCAACTTCTTCAGGCATCGCTTCGTTGAACTTCAAGCGTCCAGCTGTTGTTTCAATGACATCGCCTTTCTTGAAAAGTGGATTTCCGTCAGAATCTTTGTCAAAACAATCCTTCGGAGCAGGCACTTTAATGAGTGACTGCCACTCAATGCTGTGCGTTTTTGAGAACGTTGTTGCTTCATCAGAATCTTGTGCATAAGAAGCAACGCTTCTATCTGCTGCCATATATGCTTCATCAGCAGAAACAAAGCGACGACCAGTTCCTTTTCCGCTCGGCTTTACCGAAGTCATATAGTAGATACCCAAAACCATATCCTGAGACGGTGATACGATTGTACCGCCGTTTGCAGGGTCAAGAAGGTTTCGAGCAGAAAGCATCAATGTCCAACACTCAAGCTGTGCAGCCTGCGTCAACGGAACGTGAATAGCCATCTGGTCTCCATCGAAGTCTGCATTGAACGCTTTACATGCAAGCGGGTGAAGCTTCAAAGCCTTTCCTTGTACCAAAACAGGCTCAAATGCCTGAATACCTAAGCGGTGCAAAGTCGGTGCTCGGTTGAGCATAACAGGGTGCTCTCGCACAACTTCATCAAGAATTGCAAAGACTTCTGGAGCTTCCTGCTCTACACACATCTTTGCTTTCTTAATATTGAACACAATTTCTTTATCAACGAGTTTTCTCATGATAAACGGCTTGAAAAGCTCTAAAGCCATTTTCGTTGGAAGTCCACACTGCCACAGTTTCAGTTCTGGACCAACAACGATTACAGAACGACCAGAATAGTCAACACGCTTACCGAGAAGATTCTGTCGGAAACGTCCGCCCTTACCTTTGAGCATATCGCTGATTGACTTCAAAGGACGATTTGCAGAACCCTTTACCGCTCTCTTTCGCTTGCTATTATCAAACAATGCATCTACAGCTTCCTGAAGCATACGCTTTTCGTTTCTGATAATGATATCAGGCGCAAAAAGCTCCTTGAGACGATTCAAGCGGTTATTGCGGTTGATAACGCGGCGATACAAGTCGTTGAGGTCAGAAGCAGCAAAGCGTCCGCCGTCAAGCTGTACCATAGGGCGCAAATCAGGAGGCAAAACAGGGATAACGTCCAAAATCATCCAGCTCGCTTTGTTTCCAGATGAACGGAAGTTTTCTACGATTTCAATGCGCTTGATAAGACGGGAGTTTGTTTTTGCTCCGTCTTCAATCATCTTTGCACGAAGCTCTGCCGCCATTGCATCAAGGTCGAGTTCTTCAAGCAATGTCTTGATTGCCTCTGCACCCATACCAGCTTGGAAAGATTCTCCATAACGCTCACGAGCATCATTGTACTCTTCTTCTGTCAAAAGGGCATTTTTTTCAAGGTCTGTGTCGCCAGGATTGATAACGATATATTTTTCATAGTACAAAATAGCGCGCAAATCTGCAACCTTGAGATTGAGCAAAAGCCCCATGCGACTCGGAACTGAGCGATAGTACCAAATATGGCTTACTGGAGCGGCAAGAGAAATATGACCAGTGCGTTCACGGCGAACCTTGAATGATGTTACTTCAACACCGCAGCGGTCGCAGACAACGCCCTTATAGCGAATACTCTTGAACTTACCACAGAAACATTCCCATTCCTTTGTTGTTCCGAAAATGCGCTCGCAGAACAAGCCCTCTTTCTCTGGTCGAAGGGTGCGATAGTTGATAGTTTCTGGCTTTTTGACCTCACCATAAGACCATGCTTTTATGGTTTCAGGGGAAGCAAGTTTTATCTTAAGACTGGCAAAATCCTGAATATCACGCATTCATATTCTCCTTCTTCTCAAAATCAGCAGCACCACCAGAAGCTCTATCAATAAGCTCTTGGTCGCGCTCAGTCAATGCAATCTGCTTGTCCTTGTCATCGTAAATAGTGAAATCAAGAGCAAGCGCACGAAGTTCCTGAACCAAAACATTGAATGACTCTGGAACACCAATAGGAGCAGTTGGGTCACCTTTGACGATAGATTCATAAATCTTAGAGCGTCCGTTCATATCATCAGACTTGATTGTCATCATCTCTTGCAATGTGTTTGCAGCACCATACGCTTCAAGTGCCCAAACTTCCATTTCTCCAAGACGCTGACCACCAAACTGAGCTTTACCGCCCAATGGCTGCTGTGTAACCATTGCATACGGACCTGTTGAACGAGCGTGCATTTTATCATCAACCAAGTGGTGCAACTTCAAGAAGTAGATAACACCAACAAAGATTGGGTTCACAAACGGCTCACCCGTGCGACCGTCGCGTACAATCTGCTTACAATCCGGGCTCAATCCCGCTTTCTTAAGCTCTTCTGCGATAACCTCCTGGCTTGGAGTCTGGAATGCAGGTGATTCGTAATACTGGTTCAAATAGCGTCCAGCAATACCAAGCTCAGATTCCATAATCTGCCCGATGTTCATACGAGAAGGAACACCAAGCGGATTCAAACAAACATCGAGAGGTGTACCGTCTTCGAGATATGGCATATCCTCTTCTGGCAAAATGCGCGCAACAACACCCTTGTTTCCGTGTCGTCCTGCCATCTTATCGCCTTCGCGAAGTTTTCTCTTATTCGCAATAAGAACCTTTATCTGCTCTTCAACGCCAGGATTCAAATCATCGCCAAGTTCTCTCTTCAAACGCTCAATGCGAAGAACAACACCCTCTACACCATGTGGCACACGGAGAGAAGAATCACGGACTTCTTTAGCCTTTTCACCAAAGATTGAATTGAGCAATTTAAACTCTGGAGTTGTTTCTGTTTCACTCTTTGGCGTTACTTTTCCGACAAGAATGTCACCGCTTTTTACCTTTGCGCCTTCACGGATAATGCCGTCAGCATCAAGGTTGGCAAGTGCTTTTTCTGCGGTATTCGGAACATCACGAGTGAGCTTTTCAGGCCCCAGCTTTGTTTCACGAATTTCAGTAGAGAATTCTTTGATATGAATTGAAGTATACATATCTTCTTTCACAACTCTCTGACTGATTAAAACAGCGTCCTCATAGTTGTAGCCATTCCACGGAACGAAACCTACAAGCAAATTTCTACCAAGTGAAAGCTCTCCGTTGAATGTTGCAGGACCGTCTGCAATGACAGTTCCTTTTTCAACTCTCTGTCCAACTTCGACAGTCGGTCTTTGATGGTTACAAGTATCATTATTCGTTCTCTGATACTTCAAAAGCGGATACTCTTCAAGATTTCCTGTATCATCGCGCTTGATTTTTATCAGCTGACTTGTTACATAAGTAACTTCACCAGCATGTTTCGCTTTCACAAGAACACCAGAATCATACGCAGCCTTTGCTTCCATACCAGTACCGACATACGGCGGCTCTGGGAAAAGCAACGGAACGCCCTGACGCTGCATGTTACAGCCCATCAATGCGCGGTTAGCATCATCGTGTTCAAGGAACGGAACGAGAGAAGCAGAAACCGAAATAACTTGACGAGGAGAAACGTCCATATACTGAATATCTTTCGGGCTACGAGCAGAGTAGTCATCACGGTAACGACAAGAAACAAGCTCTGTTGTAAACTCTCCATCCGCCGTCATATCCTCTGTAACCTGTCCGACTGTATAATTATCTTCGTCCATAGCGGTCAGGTAATCCACTTTATCTGTAGCTTTTCCATCAACAACACGTCTATATGGTTCTTCAAGGAATCCATATTCATTGATACGAGTGTAAATAGCAAGCGATAGAATCAAACCAATGTTCGGACCTTCAGGAGTTTCGATAGGACACATACGACCATAATGCGTATAGTGAACATCACGAACCTCAAAGCCTGCACGGTCGCGGTTCAAACCACCCGTACCCAAAGCACTCAAACGGCGTTTATGAGTAAGCTCAGCAAGCGGGTTAATCTGGTCCATAAACTGAGACAACTGGCTCGAACCGAAGAACTCTTTGACCGCGCCAACAATCGGCTTAATCGAAATCAAATCCTGAGGCTTAATCGTCTCGGTTTCTTTCATGCTCATACGCTCTTTTGCAACACGCTCCACACGCGCAAAAGCACTCTTGAGCTGATTTGTCAAAAGCTCCCCAACCGAGCGAACACGACGATTACCAAGATGGTCAATATCATCGATTCTTTCTTCGCCAATATACACCTTAATCAGATATTTCATAGTCTGAATAATATCTGATTTTTCCAGAGTGAAAGATTCAAGAGGTGCTTCTCCCTCGCGTACGAACTTTTCAAACTTCTTATTGAGCTTGTAGCGTCCTACACGACCGAGGTCATAGCGGCGATTACTAAAGAACATTCCTTCCAAATCTTTTGCAGCAGCTTCAACAGTAATAGGCTCGCCTGGCTGCAATACAGAATATACAGCTGCCAAAGAATCTTCTCTAGTAGGCTCTTCGCTCTCTGCCCCCTCTTTTACATAGCGAATCTCTTCTCTCTCGAAGCAGTTTATAATCATTTCACTGTCAAGAGAAGTATTGCTCTTAAAATCAATTATAGCGATTTCACTGATTTTGTTGACAATCAAATCATCGATAACGTGCGGATGAAGTTTTGTTCCTGCAGGAAAAAGCTTTTTCTCTTCATCGCCATCTTTCACAAAAACAGCTCTCGCAAGTACACTATCAAGAAGGTCATCTCTATTCTCTTCATTTACAGTTACCGTTTTTGTTTCGTAGAAACAAGAAAGAATCTCTTCACGAGAACTATACCCTAAGGCACGCAAAAAGATTGTGCCAAGAATTTTCTTCTTGCGGTCAATCTTTGCATAAATGAGTTCCTTCTTTTGGTCAATTTCAAACTCAAGCCAAGAACCGCGATATGGAATGATACGGCTTGAGTACACGTTTTTTTCTCTCTGGAAAATAACACCAGGAGAACGGTGAATCTGGCTGACAACAACACGCTCAGCACCGTTGATAATAAATGTACCACGGTCGGTCATAAGCGGAATGTCGCCCATGTAGATATTCTTCTTTAAGATGTCGCCATCTTTAAAGACAAGTCTGATGTTAGCTTTGAGTGGAATGGCATACGTCTGTCCTTTTTCCTTACACTCAAGCTCGTTAAACTTGATGTTTGCCTCATCTAATTCATAAGAATCATATTCAAGAACCATATCTCCGTTCGGACTTTCAATCGGGAACGTCGTACGGAAAACATTTTCAAGACCTTGGTCAAGAAGCTCTTCACCCTTTTCGAGCCTGTCCTTTTGAATAAAACTTTCATAAGAAGAAAGCTGGATATCGATAAGATTCGGGATTTCCATAAAAGGCTGGATATTCTTGCCCAAATACTTTCGGTTGATGATTCGGCTTTTTGCGAACATCAAATCCCCCTACATTGTTGGATTGCATCAGAACCTGCTACATATACATTTCAAAACAAAACTTGCCTTGATTATGCATACAGCACAGAAACCTTAGCGCATATATACTTATAGACACATAAAGCCTCTAGGGAGCATATAAACTCCCCAGAAGCATTTATTCAAGAAAAAGTTGAGTAATTATACTGATAATCAACTTTAATTGCAATAGAAATCAAAAATTATTTCTTGCTTGCCTTTCCGCCAGCAGCTTCGATGTCAGCAATAATCTTGTCGGCATCAGCCTTAGAAACACCCTCTTTGAGAACCTTTGGTGCACCCTCAACAAGAGCCTTTGCTTCACCAAGTCCGAGACCTGTGATAACGCGAACTGCCTTGATAACAGCAATCTTCTTTGCAGCATCAATAGACTCAAGAGTTACAGTGAACTCTGTCTGCTCTTCAGCAGCAGCACCACCAGCAGCTGCAACAGCAACAGGAGCAGCTGCAGTTACACCGAACTTCTCCTCCATAGCTTTTACGAGGTCAGCAGCCTGCTGAACAGTAAGATTAGCGATTGCGTCAAGAATCTCTTCGTTTGTCATATTATCTTCTCCAAAAGATATGAGCAGTTGTATATACAACTGTAGATTTATGTGCTTAAAAAGGACAAACTATCCCCTATTTACTCAAGCACTATTATTGTTTGTGTGGACAGTAGACAATTCCATTCTATGAAGCCTGACCACACTTAAACGCAGTAGCGTATTGCCGATAGTTACTCGGCTACAGGAGCTACACCACCTTCGGCCTGCTTTTTCTCCACATAAGCCTGCAATGTAGCAGCGAGCTGGCGTGCAGGTCCATTGATTGCTCCCATGAGCATTGCAATGAGCTGCTTGCGTCCAGGAATCTTTGAAAGTGCTTCAATCTTAGCAGCATCCAAAAGCTCGTTCTCTACATAAGCACCTTTAATCTCAAGAGCTGGAGCCTCTTTTGCAAAGTCAAAAAGAACCTTTGCAGACTCATTAGCATCTTCCTTAACCATTGCAATAGCCGTTGGTCCTGAAAGATACTCAGCAACAGAATCGATGCTCATTTCACTGAATGCAATGCGAGCAAAGTTATTCTTAATAACCTTAATCTGAGCATTCTTTTCGCGAAGCTGTTTTCTAAGCTTTGTAATCTGCTCAACAGTCATTCCGCGATAATTTACGAAAATGAAGTTTGTATATCCCTGAAGTGTCTCTTTAGCACTAGCGATAGCAGCTGTCTTTGCAGGCTGCACTTTATGAGCCATAATTGCCATTATGCTTCCTCCTGGTTCTCGATCCAGACTCCCGGACCCATAGAAGAACTAACTGAGATGCTGCGAACAAAATCAGCCTTTGCATCAGCAGGCTTCTTGCGGTTCAATTCAGCAAGGAAAGCATTTACGTTTTCTGCTGTTTTTTCAGCGTCCATAGAAACCTTTCCTACAGCAATATGAACAACACCTGTCTTATCTGCACGGAACTCTGTACGACCTTTCTTAAGTTCTGCAACAGCACCCTTCAAGTCGTTTGTAACAGTTCCTGTCTTTGGGTTTGGCATAAGACCCTTGCGTCCCAATACCATACCAAGACGACCAACATCTTTCATCATATCAGGAGTTGCAACAACTACATCGAAGTCGAACCAACCACCCTTTACTTTGTCAAGATATTCTGCTGAACCAGCATACGTTGCACCAGCATCTAACGCTTCCTGAACTCTATCGTCTTTGCAGAATACAAGAATACGCTTCTCTCCCTTGAACTGATTCGGGAAAACCAATGTATCGCGCATTGTCTGATTCTTTTCGAGGTGCAAAGAAACGTGAAGTTCTACCGTTTCATCAAACTTGACATAATGAAGGTCTTTTACAAGCTTACAAGCTTCAGAAACAGAATATTTCTTTGCAACATCGTATTTTGCGATTGAATTGCGGTAATTCTTTCCGTGTTTCATTAGTTAGCCTCCACTTCAACGCCCATACTGCGAGCAGTACCAGCGATAATTTTCTTTGCGCCCTCAAGGTCTACCGCATTGATGTCAGGCATCTTTGTCTTTGCAATCTCTTCCAATGATTTCTGAGAGAGTTTTCCAACCTTATCGCGAAGCGGATTTGCTGCACCCTTCTGGATACCAGTAGCTTTCTTAATAAGAACAGCAGCAGGAGGAGTCTTCAAAATGAATGTGAAGCTCTTATCCTGATAAGCAGTAATAACAACAGGGATAATAAGTCCCTTTTCCATATTCTTTGTACGGTCATTGAATTCCTGTACAAATTTCGGAGCAGGTACGCCATGAGGTCCTAAAGCAGGTCCAATCGGCGGGGCTGGAGTTGCTGAACCAGCTGGGCACTGCAACTTAATAATAGCCGTTACCTTTTTTGAAGCCATAATATATCTCCTTAGAGTTGGTACGAGTCTAGATTTTCCAGACTCTAGCGAAGTGTCTTAATCCAACGGATTCGCACTTCTCCCAAAACAAGAAACGGTTTTCACCGTATCAAGCAATTAGCAAATTAATTAGCAGAGTTATCAGATGTAACTTGCTTAAAATCAAGTTCTACAGGGGTCGCACGACCGAAAATCTGAACATTCACACGAAGCTTTTCTTTATCTGCATAAATCTCTTCAATCTTTCCGCTGAATGAAGCAAATGGTCCGTCGATAATCTTTACAGAATCCCCTACAATATAAGTCGTTTTAACGCGAGTAACCGCACCGCCCTTAATCTCACCACTCACTTCAAGAATTCTCTTTACTTCAGAATTAGCAACAGGACGAGGTCTTTCATTAGGTTTCGTTCCTACAAAACCAGAAACACCTTGAATATGACGAATTTTATTACAAGTATCTTTCCAGCCAAGTTCTGGCAAATCCATCTCAAGAAGGACATAGCCAGGCATTACAAGCTCTGAACGAGTCGTAGTTTTTCCATCATCTTTTACAATTTTTACATCTTGCATAGGAAGTTTTACATCTGTAACTATAGAAGAATCTAACTCACCAGATTTCAAAAGCGTCTTAATCGTACGCTCTATTTTCTTCTCGTAACTAGTATATGTATTGATTGTATACCAACTCTTAGCCATACCCTTTCCCTAGCAAGTATAAATAATATTTGAACGGATAAAAAAATGCGCCTTAAAATACAAAACGCATAAAAGAAGTGAAAGCTACATCAAGAAGACCAAGCACTATAGCTACAGCAACAGTAGAAAAAACAACCACTTTTACAGAGGCTAAAACATCATCTCGGTTTGGCCATACAACTTTCTTCAATTCTACAGCACATTCCTTGACAAAGGTTTTTATCTTATCCATTTTTAAAGACCCCATCCAGACTGTCAGTTTAATGCCAGTACAAAAAAAATACAGGCCAGGTAGGACTCGAACCCACGACAACCGGTTTTGGAGACCGGGACTCTACCAACTGAGCTACTGACCTAAGTAATTGCGGGTATTATCTTAGCAGATTCCCCGCTTTATTTCAAGTACCAAAAGCAAAAATTATTTAGCTTTTGTTTCCTTGTGCATTGTCTCTTTTCTGCAGAAAGGACAATACTTATTCTTTTCAAGTTTACCCTGAATATTCTTACGATTCTTTGTAGTTGTGTAATTCTTATTCTTGCACTCTGGGCACTGAAGAGCAATAATTTCTACAGCAGTCTTCTTTTTGCTTGCCATTTCGAACTCCTAAAAAGTTTCTTAAAGCTCCCGAGCGGAATCGGACCGCTGACCTCCGCACTACCAATGCGGTGCTCTACCGACTGAGCTACAAGAGCGATGTTTCAAATATGATGTTCCTTGACTATACAGAATTCATTTTCTTTTGTCAACACACTAGATACATTTTTTTATCATTTCTTATTAAAAACACAGGCACAGCCCATTTTTTTAGACTGCGCCTGTATTTATTTTAGCTTACAGTTACAACCTTTGAGTATTCACCATCACGAACACTTTTGTTCAAGCGTTTTCCCGCTCCAAAGGCGGTACTAACAATAAGGCGATATGTTCCCTCTTTCATATCAGCGGGCAAATTGACACACAAGGTTTTTGCAGTGTTTTCCATAGAAGAAGCAGGACGAATATGCACCCAATTCGCTCTATCTTCGTCTTTTTTGCCCTCTGCGTAGCAAGGAGCAAAGAACAAGCCCGTTGACTCTTCATTTCCTGCCACTTTTAGCCTATCGCCCTTGATTTGCACAGTGTAGCCCTTAGAAATGGAATCCGTTTTTTCTTCTTTAAAATTTGGATGTCCTTCAATGTGTTTTCCCTGTTTGCCTTCCTCCAAATTAGGCGGATAAGTTTCTGTATCAGAAAACTTATTTTTTTTGCTTGAATTATCAACAGAAAATAAATCTTTTTGAGAAGATTTATCACCATTGCCACCACTAGTGTTCAAATGGTGTCCAGAAACACCTTGTCCCATATGCATTATCCTCCTACAAAAACTATTTTCTCAAACCTTTTGCAAACTGCAAAAATCTCATTGAGTCTTTTGTTTTGTCCGATAATACCCTCGCCAAAGTGTTGTCTATAGGCTTATCGCCTTTTAGGGAGTGCCGATATTACCAGTATCCGCACTCTCTGTTTTTATTAATTCCACGACTCTCTCAATCGCTGCATTTCATACTCTCTTTCAAACTCGTCAGAAAAAGACGATGTACGCTTTGCAGTTGTATCAATAAATTGCTTAAACTTTGCCAAGATCAAATCATCATACTCACCATTTTTCTGATAGCAAAGATTACTTATTCTCACCTTTGCGCATTGATTTGACACTCCAAAATGTTCCTGCAAAAACTCTGTTGTTATTTTACAACCACGCTTCGCAAGCTCTTTTATCACCTGATAAGGAGTATAAAGTTGAGCTGAAAACAAGTTCGCTTCTTTTTCGCATTTGTCATACAACTCTTTAAATCGCTCGTCGTGATTCCTTTTGTACTCATCAAGAGTTTTTATGTCGTGTCCAAACTGATAATGCCCCAATTCGTGCCCTAAAGTGAACAGACTACGACTTTTTGGCATAGCTTCATTGTAGAAAAGTATGTATCTACCATTATTTTCATGGAGAGCACCATCTTTTGAACCTACAATCATTTCCGCATTGCCACCCAACTTTCTTAGCTCTGAATACTGTACAAGTTCTATATCAGTACATTCTTTGATGACTTCTTCTATAGAAAATGGAAAACTTTTTATGCTCTCTGCGCATAAAAGAACCTCATCAGATAGCTTATTTGCCTTTCTGTAATCGCTATTCATTATTACCTCCTCATTTAGCGTTTAAAAGCCAAATTTGTCTTTAAAGACAGCCTGTAAAACATTCTGAGCTTTTTCTAAGTCAGAATCGTCCATATTCTCAAGTGCACGCTGAATCGAACAAATCTTTTCATTTCTTGGATTTTGATTTGTCGTTGTATCGTTTCCCAAAAGATAATCCGCCGTTACATTAAAAAACTTGCACAACTTCAAAAGCATATCTTGCCGCGGAATAGTGCCATTCGTTTCCCACATACTCACACGAGTTTTTTGTATGTCAAGACGATTTGCAAACTCTGTCGTCGTAAGCCCTTTAGCTTCCCTCAAAGCCTTTATCCTCTCCGCAAAAATCTTGTTTCCATTCATGAGTAGAACCTCCGTCCAAAAATTAAACCCCTCGTTCAAAATCATTAGACCTGTTCGGAAACAGTATGTCATTGCCGTACTCGATACGGCAATCTATAGCAATATAGGCGTTTTGAGAAAGAGGCTGTGCCTCAGATTATCGGGTCGAGCCCGATAATGACAATTATCGAACAGGTCTATTGAACAATTTTATATACGACAGGTTTACAACTATGCCAAGTATTTTGAACAAAAAATCCAAATATTTTGAACATATCTTTTTTCAACCCTACTCACTACTATATCTAGCGTATTACAGTTTTCAAAACTCGTCAACACTATTTTTGAGAAAGGCTTTCTCATACCTTGTAATGCGACAGTCTTTCTCACGTCAATGCGACAGGCTGTCGCACGTAAATGAGAAAGATTGTCGCATTGACGTGAGAGTGATTTAAACACGAGGCTTTTCTGCAATAGGCTTTCAAAACTTCTATATTTTTGATTAAATTTCTATTTTCACATCTACATTTATTCTATATAATCTTATTATCCTCATAGTTAGACGGAGAAAATTATATGTCTAATCTTTTCATTCCAAAGAACTACAAACCGATTTTGAATGTGAAAGAAACCGAGAAAGCAATCATCTTAATCAAAGATTTTTTTCAGCTCGCTCTTTCAACCGAATTAAACTTAACTCGTGTTACAGCCCCTCTTTTTGTGCAAACAGGCTTGGGCATAAACGACGATTTGAACGGCATTGAACGCGCTGTAAAATTCCCTGTAAAAGACATGGGCGATTGTCAGATGGAAATCGTACATTCTCTTGCAAAATGGAAACGACTAAAGGTTACAGAATTGGCTCTTGATGAGGGATTCGGCATATATACAGATATGAACGCTATCCGTGCAGACGAAGAACTTGATAATTTACATTCTCTTTATGTTGACCAGTGGGACTGGGAAATGAGAATGAGCGAAGAAGACAGAAACGTAGAGTTTTTGAAAGGCGTCGTGGAAAAGGTTTTCCGCTGCTTAAAGCGCACAGAGTTCTTTGTCTATGACCGCTATGAAGCGATTAAGCCTATCTTGCCAGAGAATATCACATTTATTCACGCAGAAGATTTGCAGAGAAAGTATCCTGACCTTTCCCCAAAAGAAAGAGAAAATGCAATCTGCAAAAAAGCAGGTGCGGTCTTTATCATCGGCATTGGCGGGAAACTCCCCGACGGCACAATTCACGACGGAAGAGCTCCTGATTATGACGACTGGTCAAGCGAAACAGGAGATGGCAATCACGGCTTAAACGGCGATTTGCTCGTCTGGAATCCAATATTAGAGAGCGCAATGGAGCTTTCTAGTATGGGTATCCGCGTTAATCCCGAAACTCTTTTGTATCAACTCAAAGAGCGTGGCTGTGAACAAAGAGCTACTTTAAAGTTCCATTCACTGCTTTTGAATAAACAGCTTGTGCAAACAGTTGGCGGCGGTATTGGACAATCTCGTCTTTGTATGTATTTCTTGCGAAAAGCACACATCGGAGAAACACAGGTAAGCACCTGGAGCGATGATATGCTTTCAAAATGCAAGGAAGCAAACATCGCAATTCTCTAACGCACATCGAAACAATTTTTATAGGAGTGTTACAATGGCTGACACAATGAGAGCATTGGAAAAAAATCCAAATTGGAAGGGTCGTCGCGGTCCTGTCGTCCTCGTGATTATGGACGGCGTGGGATACGGCAAGTACGAAGAAGGAGATGCGGTGAAGGCTTCAAAGATGAAGTATCTCGACTGGTTCACTGCAAACTGCCCGCACACTCGTCTCAAGGCGCACGGAACTGCCGTGGGGCTTCCGAGCGATGACGATATGGGAAACAGCGAAGTCGGTCACAACGCAATGGGTTGCGGTCGCGTGTTTGCTCAAGGCGCAAAACTCGTCGGCGAGTCAATCGCGAACGGCTCAATGTTCGCCGCTGACACATGGAAAAAACTCGTTAAGAACGTGAATGACAAGAACTCAACGCTGCATTTTATCGGCTTGGTTTCTGACGGCAATGTGCACAGCCACATCGACCACCTCAAAGCGATGGTTACGCAGGCAAGCAAGGACGGCGTGAAACGCTTGCGCGTTCATGCGCTGCTCGACGGTCGCGATGTTGACCCGACTTCTGCATTGAACTACATCACTCCGCTCGAAGAATTCCTTGCTTCGTTCAGCGGCGTGGATTATCAAATCGCGTCTGGCGGCGGTCGTATGTATCTTACGATGGACAGATACAATGCGGATTGGAGCATGGTGGAGCGCGGCTGGAAGGCTCACGTTTTGGGCGAAGGTCGTCAGTTTGAGAGCGCGACAAAGGCTATCGAAACATACCGCGCGGAAGTCCCCGGCATTCTTGACCAGGATATGCACGAGTTCGTCATTGCAAAGGACGGCAAGGCGGTCGGCACAATCGAAGACGGCGACAGCGTGATTTATTTCAACTTCCGCGGCGACCGTGCGCTTGAAATGACTCGCGCTTTCGAGACACCGAAGGGCGCAGATTTGCCGTTCGACCGAAAGAGAGTTCCAAGCGTGGAATATGCTGGTATGATGGAGTACGACGGCGACGCGCATGTTCCTGCACAGTACCTCGTGAACCCTCCGAGCATCGACAGAACGATGGGCGAGTATCTGACAAAGACAGGCGTAAAGCTCCTCGCGATTTCTGAAACGCAGAAATACGGACACGTTACCTATTTCTTCAACGGCAACAAGCAGGGAAAATTCGATGAGAAGCTCGAAGATTATATCGAAGTGCCTTCTGACGTTGTGCCGTTCGAGCAGCGCCCGTGGATGAAGTGCGCAGAGATTACCGACAAGGTTATTGAGGCGATTAAGTCCGGCAAATACGACCACATTCGCCTTAACTTCCCGAATGGCGATATGGTTGGACACACGGGCGTTTTCAATGCGGTTGTGTGCTCAATGGAGGGTATGGATTTGCAGCTCGGTCGCCTCAAGGCAGCAATCGACGAGGCTGGCGGCATTTTGTGCTTGACGGCAGACCACGGCAACAGCGACGATATGTATGAGCACGCAAAAGACGGTTCTGTGAAAAAGGACAAGTCAGGCGAGCCAAAGGCAAAGACAAGCCACAGCTTGAACCCAGTTCCCGGCATTATCTACGACCCAGAGTACAAGGGCGAGTATGACAGAGAGCACTTGAATGAGGGCTTGGGAATCAGCTCATGGCCTGCAACGCTGATGACATTGATGGGCTATGTTCCGCCGACAGATTACGACAAGAGTATCATTAACTTGACGGCATAGCCGTTTTTGTAAAAACAAACTTTTGATAAAAGAGCCTAGAGGAAGAAAGTCCTGTAGGCTCTTTTTTTGCTCTCCTCAAACGGCGTTTTCTAAAATCGACGATGGACTTTTGCAACCGCCACAGCCTGCTTTTAAAGCCACAGGCGGATTTTTTATGTCTTTGCAATCTGCGGGATTTTTTATATACTGTGCGTATGGGTGCAAGTATTTTTGACACGATTGACCCCGCGATGCTTTCAAGAATTAGGGCATTGAGGCTGATTGACGACGATTTTATGACGGCAGTATTCGGCTCAAACACTGCGCTGACCGAGTTTTTGCTGAAAATCATTCTTTCGCGCGATGATATTCGGGTGAAAAGCTGTATGACGCAAAAAGATATTCACAATCTTTTCGGGCGGTCTGTGCGGTTGGATATTGTTGCAGAAGATGTTTCTGGCAGGCTGTTCAATGTGGAAATACAGCGCGCAGACAAAGGAGCGAGCGCAAAACGAGTGCGCTACAATCTTTCGTTGCTCGACAGTAAAACGCTCAAAAAAGGCGATACATTTGCCGCACTGCCCGAAACGTACATCATTTTCATCACCGAAAACGACATCTTTGCCAAAGGCAAAGGCGTATATACAATAAATCGATTTGTTGATTGCGCAGACGATACGCCCTATTTGCCTTTTGACGACGGGTGCACTATACTGTATGTCAACGGCGAATATCGAAAAGATGACGCTATCGGCAACCTTATGCACGATTTTTTTGCGACAGACGCAAACGATATGTATTATTCTGAAATCGCCAAAAACGTGCGGTTTCATAAGCAAGATGAAAAGGGGGTACATACTATGTGTAGGATTTTTGAAGAGTACGGCGACGAGCGAGCCGCTATCGCACAGGCTGAAACAAGAGCTGAAGTCGCACACGATTTGCTAGAAGACGGTTCTCTTTCGTTAGACCGTATTTCTGCGATTTCACATTTGCCGCTTGAGCGTGTAAAGCAACTCGCCGCCCAGATTCAGCAGCAGGCATAGGCTGTTTTGTAAGAGGCATAGCCTGTTTTGCTCTACTCAAATACCACTTTCTGCGCTATAATAATCGTATGGAAGAGTATCATTTTAAGGCTGTGTCCGACTTGGTTT